>NZ_QSFY01000002.1:0-193040 GCF_003467965.1 Collinsella sp. AM42-18AC | reverse complement strand
TAAAAAACACCTTGCCAAATAGGAGCGTCAGGACGTAAAAGGCCCCGCCGCGCAACGCGCGCAGCGGGGCCTTTTACATGTCCGAGGACGCGCCCGGAGGGAAGCCCGGGACCGCCGACGGGAGTAATTTACTCAGCCGGGCAGATCTTCTTGAAGAGCTCGATGACATCGTCGAGCGTCGCCTCGCGCGGGTTACCCGGGAAGCAGGCGTCGGCCATAGCGTCCTTGGCCAGAACCTCGATCTCGTCAGCCTTCATGGCCTCGCAGACGTGCGGGATGTTCACGTCGGCAGAGAGCTGCTTGACGGCGGCGATGGCGGCATCGGCGGCCTCGTCGGTGCTCATGCCCGTGGTGTCAACGCCCATGGCGACGGCGACCTTGGCCAGGCGCTCGGTGCAAACCGGCTTGTTGAACTCCATGGCGATCGGCAGCAGCATGGCGCAGGCGACACCGTGCGGGGTATCGTAGTGAGCGGACAGGGTGTGAGCCATGGCGTGGTCGATGCCCAGGCCGACATTGGAGAAGCCCATGCCGGCGACATACTGGCCAAGAGCCATGCCCTCGCGGCCAGAGCCGGGCTGGCCGGACTTGGCCTCGGCAACGGAGTCGCGCAGGTTCTCGCTGATCAGCTTAATAGCCTCAAAGTGGAACATGTCGGAGAGCTCCCAAGCGCCCTTGGTGGTGTAGCCCTCGATGGCGTGGGTCAGAGCGTCCATGCCAGTGGAAGCGGTCAGGCCGGCGGGCATGGAAGCCATCATGTCGGGGTCGACGACGGCGACCTCGGGGGCGTCGTTAGTGTCGACGCACACGAACTTGCGGACCTTCTCGGGGTCGGTGATGACGTAGTTGATGGTCACCTCGGCAGCGGTACCGGCGGTCGTCGGCACAGCGATGGTGAACACGGCGTGGTTCTTAGTGGGAGCAACGCCCTCGAGGCTGCGGACATCGGCGAACTCAGGGTTGTTGATGATGATGCCGATAGCCTTGGCGGTGTCCATGGAGGAGCCACCACCAATGGTCACGATAGCGTCAGCCTCGGCGGCCTTGAAGGCCTCGACGCCGTCCTTGACGTTCTGGATGGTGGGGTTGGGCTTAATCTCGGAGTAGAGGCTCCAAGCGATGCCGGCGGCGTCGAGCTCGTCGGTCACCTTAGCGGTAACGCCAAACTTGACCAGATCGGGGTCGGAGCAGACGAAGATCTTCTTGTAGCCACGACGCTGGAGCTCGCCGGGGATCTCCTTGATGGCGCCGGAACCATGGTAAGAAATGGTGTTGAGAACGAAACGATTAGCCATTGATAGCCTCCTATCGTGCGCGGGGCACCCGTTACGCCCCGCACTATAAGTCCCATCCTAACGCTTTTGAAACAAAAAACACGTGAGAACGTCAAATAGTTTAAAGCGCTTCAACATACTAACGGGGCCTTAGCCCTTCCCTCCCGACAGCAGCGAAGGCTAGATTCTAGGAGCAATCGCCCAAAGAATACAACCGACTCAGTCTATAAATTGTTTCTGTTTTAGCAATATATGTTTGACAATACGTTTATAAAAAGATACTTTGTAATGAATAACATGCATACAGCAAATAACGTCATTCATTTTGTTAGAAATTGCCCATGCGGTTATTGCAGCTGCATCTACTGCAACGTACAGCGTAATTCTCCGCACGAAGCAGAAGACGGTTCCAATTCGATCGAGGCGATGACACATGGTGGCTAGTGGTCCTAAATCGAGCAAGACAGCTACAAACGAATATCAAATCTCAATTGAAGGTAACCCTTATCCGCATACTCTGGCTCTCATCAACCCAGCGGGAGACAACCTCAACATCAAAAAACATGGGTTCACGGGTCCACTAGGACAGCTATTGAGTCTTAAATATACCGTTTATGACGATGCAAATGAAAAACTCTTCACTGTCGTCGACGGTGGTTTTAGCAACATGCCCAGGGTTGCGCTCATCATCGAACACGAGGAAGTTGCGGTGTTTGATTATGGCCTAAACAGACTTGAGATGAAGTGCGTAACGAACATACCGAATTACACAATAAAAGGTAACTTCCTATTTGGAGATTACGATATATTCAGCCAACGGGAAGTGAAACTATCTTCAGTTATCGTCCTTCAATGTGATAAACAATCGTGCTTTAGCATACAGGTTTTGGATAAAGCCGAATTAGCCGCCGCAATTGGAATACCTACAGCCATTGCCCTTCTTAGGGCTCGGATTGAAGAGCATCTCGAATAAATCGCAAAAAGCAGTTTGTAACAACATTCAGGAGCTAGATAGTTTTTCTGGCTCCTGAATGTTGTTACAAACATGCACCTTAGCGCTTAAGACTCGCGGTCTGCCAGTCAGCTATGATGCGGGCCCATTTCCTGTGCAGGTCACGCTCGCGGTCGATAAACATGATGGTAAACGCGATAAACAGCAGCACGCTCGCCACCGCAATGGCGTGCAGGCCCATGCGCTCGATGCACCAGTTGCCCAGCACGGCGCCAAACACAAAGGTAAAGATCACGCCAAAGTACAGCACGCCGTTTTCCAAAAAGCCGCGCTTGTGGGTGATGATGTAGTCGTCCACGTTTTGCAGCGCGTTGCGCAGGTTACCGATGCACATGGTCGTGGCGATGCCGTGACCATGTATCTTGCGGAAGCTCTCGACCTGCATGCCGCAGGCAAACGAGGTGAGGCAGTTGGCGAGCAGGTTGTAACCGCCACCGGGGATAAAGCTCACGCCCAGTAAGATGACGGCTTCAAAGAACACCGTCACTTGGCGCCAGTGAATCACGCTGCCAAACCGCTCGTGTACCAGGTCGGCAAGCATAATACCCACAGCAAACGACACCACAGGGAAGAAGTAGCGCCCCGCAAGTGCCCAATTGCCCTCCGAGATGCTCACGCCCACGAGCAGGATGTTGCCCGTCTGCGCGTTGGCGAAAACATGATCGCGCCCAATGTACGAATACACATCCATAAAGCCACCGGCGAGCGCCAAGATGATGCCCAGCTCAATAGACTCCGATATCTGTTTGGCACGCTGCATCGTCGTGCATCCTCCTTGTTGACGACTCTCTCGTGCGTTGGCGGACATATAGCCGCCGTTCATACTGTAACCCATTGACAACATGGCGTGCGCGCGAGACGGCCCCTTCGACACGGGGATACACAGTCTGGAAACAAACGGCACCCGCATCGACACGCCGATCCGCCAGCCCATGTACTCCACCAGTCTTTTTAGCCCCGTCCCAAAAAGACTGGTTACAATTACGTGCAGCATACAAACACCGGGAGGGATCGTGGCAAAAAAGCCTCAGCACGCTCAGAACAACCAGCGCAGTCAGCAGGGCAAACAGGGCCAGCAGCAAAAGCGCGGCGGCAAGGCCCAGAGCGGCCACACCACTCATGCCTCGACAGCACCTGTCCGTCCCTGGCGTCCGGGCCGCGATAAGTTCCTCCCCGTCAACCGCGCCGACATGGATGCGCGCGGTTGGGACCAGTGCGACTTTGTCTACATCTGCGGCGACGCCTACGTGGACCACCCCAGCTTTGGTATGGCCATCATCAGCCGCGTACTCGACGCGCACGGTTACAAGGTGGGTATCATCTGCCAGCCCGACTGGACCGACCCCGCCAGCATCAGCGTGCTCGGCGAGCCGCGCCTGGGCTTTCTCGTCAGCGCCGGCAACATGGACTCCATGGTCAACCACTATTCGGTGACCAAGCACCGCCGCCACACCGACGCCTATACCCCCGGCGGCGAGGAGGGGCGCCGTCCCAACCGAGCCGTCACGGTCTACGGCAACCTCATCCGCCAGACGTTCAAGGACGCTCCTATCATCATCGGCGGCATCGAGGCGAGCCTGCGCCGCCTGGCCCACTACGACTACTGGCAGGACAAGCTCAAGCGTTCGGTACTACTCGACTCGGGCGCCGACATCCTCATCTACGGCATGGGCGAGCACGCGATTGTCGAGATCGCCGACGCGCTCGACGCGGGGCTGCCCGTCGATCAGATCACCTATATCAACGGCACCGTCTACCGCACAGGCTCGCTCGACGAGGTCTACGACTACGATCTGCTGCCCAGCTGGGACGACCTTACCGCCGACAAGCTCAACTACGCGCGCAGCTTTAATGTGCAGCAGCAGAATATGGACCCCATCACCGGTCATCGCCTGGTAGAGCCCTACCCCAACAGCGTCTATGTGGTGCAAAACCCGCCGTCGGCGACGCTCACTACCGATGAAATGGACGAGGTGGCAGAGCTCCCCTACGCACGCGATTGGCATCCCGATTACGACGCGGCGGGCGGCGTGCCGGCCTTTGCCGAGATCAAGTTTTCCATTAGCTCCAACCGCGGGTGCTTTGGCGAGTGCTCGTTTTGCGCGCTCACCTTCCACCAGGGCCGCGTGCTGCAGATGCGCGGCCACGACTCAATCATGCGCGAGGCCGAGCTGCTCACACGCGACCCGGAGTTTAAGGGCTACATCAACGACGTGGGCGGCCCAACGGCAAACTTTAGCCGCCCTGCCTGCGACAAGCAGCTCAAGCACGGCGTATGCAAGAACAAGCGCTGCCTGTGGCCGAGCGTGTGCAAGAACATGGTGGTCGACGAGAGCGGCTACACGCAGCTGCTGCGCGACCTGCGCCAGCTGCCGGGCGTCAAAAAGGTCTTCGTCCGCAGCGGCATCCGTTTTGACTACACCATGGCAGATGCCTCGGACGAGTTTTTGCGCGAGCTGCTGGAACACCATGTCTCGGGCCAGCTGCGCGTAGCGCCCGAGCATGTGAGCGACGCGGTGCTCTCCGTAATGGGCAAGCCGAGCCGCGCCGTCTACGACGCGTTCTGCCGTAAATTTGAACGCTTGAACCGCGAATACGGACTCAAGCAGTACGTAGTGCCATACCTAATCTCGAGCCACCCCGGCTCGACCATGAAGGAAGCTGTGGACCTTGCCGAGGCCGTGCGCGACATGGGCTACATGCCCGAGCAGGTGCAGGACTTCTACCCCACCCCGTCCACCATGTCGACCTGCATGTACTACACCGGCGTGGACCCACGCACCATGCAGCCGATCTACGTGGCACGCGACCCGCACGAGAAGGCCATGCAGCGTGCGCTCATCCAATACCGCAAGCCCGAGAACTACAAGCTCGTACGCGAGGCACTAGAAAAGGCCGGGCGTCGTGACCTGATCGGCTACACCAAACACTGTCTAATCCGCCCCGTGCCGCCGCGCCCGGGTGAGACGTCTGCTGGCGGTGGGCATGGCACCGGCAAGAAAGGCGGCAAGCCGCACGGTGGCGCTGGCGGCAAGGGACCCAAAGGCAGCAAGGGGCACGGCGGCATGTCGCGTGCACAGAACACTGCCGGGCGCAACCGTGCAGCTCAGGGGCGTCAGGGCGCCAACGGAGGCGGGCGTCGCAACTAGGGCAGCGGCGCGCTCGCTGCGCCCATCCCACACGCGTGGCGCAGCGAGCGCATAGCCTCAACGAGGATGACGCCGGCGATAGCGACCGTGATTACCACGTCGAGCGGTGTGTTCACAAACCACAACAGACCCATCAGGTACGACCCGGCGTTAAAGGCAAAGTGCAGCAGGATCGTGTAGCGGAGCTTTCCGGTGGTCACGAGCACCCAGCCAAAGATGAGGCCGGCGGCACCCGCATAGCAGCCCTGTACCCAGTTCATGTGCATAAAACCGAAGATTGCCGCCTGCAGCACAATCGCCGCGGCGATACCCCACGTGCTTGGTGCCGCCCAGGGCACCATGGCGCCGTCCTGCGCGCTCGCACGACGCCTGCGCTTCCAAAGCGGGCGGCACTGCGGATTAAACGCTCGTAGCGAAAACTCAAAAACAATGCCGCGCACCAGCAACTCCTCGCAAAACGGAGCGCCGAGCACCGTGGTCAGGACGGCAAGAAGGTTGGTATCGCCCAAGCCTGTTTCCTCGACGAGCTCGCTATAGTCCGCCGCAACCTCGGGCAGCAGCGACAGCACGCCGTCGCATAGGTAGCTAATGACCACCTGCATGGATAGGCCGATCACGACAACGCATGCGACGCGCTTCCATGCAGCATTTGCTCCCCCGCCGAGCGGGCGTTCACCTTGCCGGCGCGCCATGAAGGAGCGGGGCCACAGATAGCGCCACCACAGCAGCGCCATCAAAAACGACGCCGTCTGAGCGGCAGCCTGGAACCATTGGACATCGAGGTTGTCGATCGGATAGCCCGTCAGCACCGACACGGCATCGAGAACAGAAAACAGAACCACGCTCAGGGCAATATCTGCCGCGACAACGCCAAAACAGGCAAGCGCCCACGCTATCGCATTGAGCATGCCAACCTCCTCAAAACCCGGCACTTGGGGACAGTCATTGTTGATGAGAATCGGGCGCAGTGCCAAAAGCCCCGCTCGGCGAGATGTCGAACGGGAAGGTGCCGCAGCGATTGAACGCGGCGATAAACATGCGGATGGCGTTGGACGGCGTGGTGCCCACGAGCTGGGTTGCCGCCGCGAAGGCCGCCTTTTCCTCGGGCAAGACCTTCGCGACAACCGGGGTCATGTGATCTGCCATGGCGCTTCCTTTTTGAAACGACGGTGGTGCGGATAGATGCGGGCCACGCGGCTGGGCGACGGGCTGTGAAGGCAACCCGATTGGCCCGCATCCGGAGTTTGTTTCTACGGCGTTGGTATTACTTGGTATTCCTAAGTATTACCCCGCAGATAGAATAGCACACCCGACCCAATGGGGGCGGAGGAAAACGAATCATTTTGTTGCTGAGTAGGTATTTAGAGCGTGATGATGTCCGAGATATCGAGGGCCTGAGCGTCGGCGACATCGTGCGATGCAAGCAGCAGCATACGGCCGTCGAGCAAGTCGAGCACGACCTCGGCGCATGCGTCGCGCGCAGCGGTATCTAAACCGGTAAAGGGCTCGTCAAGAATCACCGCGCCGCCCGGGCACAGCAGGGCTCGAGCGATCTCGACGCGACGGCGCTGCCCGCCCGAAAGCTCGGCCACGCGAGTATGTACATCGACCCCCGGCACCAGCAGGCGCAACAGGGCCGCAGCACTCGAGGCGTCCACGCGTGCATCGGCGCACACTAGCACGTTATCCAGCGCCGCGGCGGACTCGACCAAGTGTGCATCCTGAAACACCATGGAGCACGGCGCGCACTCCCCCGCCGCAAGGGCAAGGAGCGTAGACTTGCCCGCACCCGAGGCGCCCATCACACAGATACGCCCAGACGCGGGCACGTTGAGCACCAGTCCGGCGAGCGCCGGCGCCCAGGGCGCGCGATCGCCCACGACGAGCGCAAGCTCCGCCGCAGCGCCATCGCCCGCAGCCCCCGCACGCCCGCGACTACCACGCCCATGCGCCCGCACGGCCGCGCCCCACGCCACGGGTCCCGAAACCCGCAGCAGCCACACCAGCACGCGCTCACACGCCCACGAGGCGGCAACGACCAGCACGGTCCACGCCAGCAGATCAGCCGTCTCAATCAAAAGCTTTGCCTGATAGATGCGCTCACCCACGGTGCCCACCGCCATGCCGATCAGCTCGGCTGCCACGCCGGCCTTCCAGCTCATGCCGATCACGGACCGGGCACACGAAAGCACAAACGGCAGGACTTCGCGCCAGGTATGAGCGCAAAACAGTCGCCATCCCCGCACGCCATGCAGGCGAAACATCTGCTCCAGCGGTTTATTCGCCTGTGCCAAGCCCTCGACCAGCGAGAAATATACGCCCGGCAGCGCCATCAAAAAGACTGCCGCGATGCTCACGCGCGCCGATCCCAGCCAGATAAGCAGCAGGACCACCACGCAGGCAACCGGCGTCGCCTTTACAAACGACAGCGCCGGAGCCACCAGGCGTGCAAACGCCCGCGAGCGTGACGAAATCCCGGCAAGCACGCCACCACACACCGCGGCAAGCGCCAGCCCGCCCAGTATCCGCGCGCCCGAGCCCACCAAAATCGCCCAGGCACCGCCATCGCACACCAGGCGCAGCAGCGCCAAGGCAACAGCACCCGGCCCCGGCAAGATCAGCGGCTGCGCCACCAGCGCCGCCACCAGCATCCACGCGGCAAGCCAAAAGGCGGCGACGGCACCTGCCGCCGCCTTCATACGCTCTGTCATTTGTCGAGCAAACGCGCGCACGGGCTACTCCATGTAGTAGAAATCGTCAGCCGGGAGCTTGCCGCCCACGGCGCTCGCATCCGCATCGGCCAGCACCTGCAGGTACCCACCGAGCGCCGCCTTCATATCTTTCCCCGTCTGGCAGACAAGCATGCACCCGGGAATCGCCTTCTCGGCGATCTTGGCGTTGTCCACGATGCCGGCATCGACCACGGCCTGCGCCCAATCTGTCGGCGCCGCATTGACAGCCTTAACGCTCGCCGCATGGCAGCTCAAGAACTCCGCAACGGCCTCGGGATGTTCCTCGGCAAACGCGCGGCGCACCACGGTCACGCCCGTCAGCAGGCGCGAACCCGTGTCGCCCGCCAGCTCATCCCACACATCGGTCAGACTCACCGGCGCCGACAGCTTGCCTTCGCTCTTTGCAATGGCAGCGGTCTTGAACGGCTCGGGCAGCACGCCCACGGCAGACGGATCGGCAAGCAGCGCCGACAGCACTTCGGTGGGCTCGCTCTTAAACTCGAGCGTCACCTGTCTGGTCAGGCCCGCGCGCTCCAGCAGGTAGTTCATGACGTACTCCGGCGTGGTGCCTTTGCCCGTCATGTAGACGGTACGACCCGCCAGATCACCAAACGAAGTAACGTCCGCGTTACCCGTCACCACGTTCAGCACGCCCAGCGTGTTGATGTCGATGACCTGCACCGCGCCCTCGGTCTTGTTGTAGAGCACGCTCGCCACGTTGGCGGGCACCAGAGCAATGTCGACATCGCCCTGAATCATCTTGGGCACGATCTCGTCGGCCGCGGCGCTGATCGCAAAGTTGAACTCGTTATCCGTGGCACCGTCGGCCGCCTGGTCCATAAACTGCACCAGGCCAATCGAGGTCGGTCCCTTGAGCGAGGCGACGTGCACCTCGACCGACTCTGCAGCAGCACCGGCGCCGTCCGCGGCAGCCGAGCCCGCGGCGGACCCGGCACCGGCAGCCCCGCCGCTGCAGCCGGCCAACGCAAGCGACAGCGCGCCCGCGGCAAGCGCCGAGGCAAACCCTCGGCGCGAAAGCTCAAATTCAAACGCGCGCATCGTTAGCACTTCCCCTCGTTAGGCATCGACCAGGCGTGATGGTCGGTATGCAGCAACTCCTCGGCCAGCGGCGAGAGCGGCGCGCCCAAAAACTCGCGGTAGCACGCCTGAACATCGGGGTTCTCGTGCGAGAAGCGAATGTCCGCAGCGGCATCCAGCCCCCAGAGCACCTGGCCACGCTCGGCCGCCAGTTCACAGCCGTCGTGGATGGGCTGACCGCCGCCGCCGACGCAGCCGCCCGGGCATGCCATGACCTCAACGAAGTCATAGCTCACACGGCCGTCGCGAATCGCGTCGAGCAGACGCGCGGCGTTGCCCAGCCCGTGTGCCACGGCGACGCGCACCTTGGTGCCATCGATATCGGCCACGGCTTCTTTCCAGCCGTCCAGGCCGCGCACATCAGTAAAGAAGTCGGCGTCGGGATTCTTGCCCGTCACCAGGTAATATGCCGAGCGCACGGCGGCCTCCATCACGCCGCCCGTGGCGCCAAAGATCACACCCGCGCCCGTGCCAAAGCCCAGCGGCGTATCGAGCGGCTCCTCGGTAAGCGTGTCGACGCTCACGTGGCTCGCGCGAATCATGCGTACCATCTCGCGCACCGTCAGCGCAACGTCCACATCGGGCACGCCGCCCTCGCCCACCATGCTCGGCAGCGCACACTCGGCCTTCTTGGCCGTGCACGGCATCACGGACACCACAAACAGGCGCTCGGGCTCCACGCCCAGCACCTTGGCGTAGTAGGTCTTGGCGATGGCGCCAAACATCTGCTGCGGCGACTTTGACGTGGACAGGCTGTCGACAAACTCCGGGTAGCGCGCCTTCACAAAGCGTACCCAGCCCGGGCAGCAGCTCGTGAACATGGGCCAGCTGCGGCTGTCGCCCTCGCCCTTGGCGGCCTTACCCAGGCGCTCGAGCAGCTCGGAGCCCTCCTCCATAATGGTGAGATCGGCCGAGAAGTCGGTGTCGAACACGTACTCAAAGCCCACGCGGCGCAGCGCACAAGCCAGGCGCTCGACGGTAGCCTCCTCGCGCGGAATGCCGAGCTCCTCGCCCCAAGCGCTACGCACGGCCGGCGCGATCTGCACCAGCACGATCTTGTCGGGATCAGCGAGAGCGTCGAACACGGCCTCGGTGTCATCGCGCTCGCGCAGCGCGCCTGTCGGGCAATGCGTGATGCATTGACCGCACGCGACGCAATCGGTCTTGCCGATCGGCGCACGCCCGCGGGTGCCCACGGCGGTATGCGTGGCGCGGTTGGTCAGGTCCCAAATCCCTAAGCCCTGCACGCTCTCGCACACCTTGATGCAGCGCATACATTTGATGCACTTGTCGTTGTCGCGGATGATGGGGAAATCGAAGTCCCAGCCCTCGCGCGCCAGGTGCTGCTCGTACGGCAGATAGAAGATACCCAGGTCGTTGGCGATGGTCTGCAGGTTGCAGTTACCACTGCGCACGCAGCTCGTACAGCGCGAGTCGTGCTGGGACAGCAGCAGCTGCACGTTGGTGCGACGGGCCTCGCGCGCCTTGGGGCTGTTGGTGTGGACCACCATGCCGTCGAGCACGTAGTTGTTGCAGGCGGCAACCAGCTGGTCGCAGCCCTCAACCTCGACCACGCACACGCGGCAGCCGCCGATCTCGTTTAGATCGCGCAGATAGCACAGGGTGGGAATCTGGATGCCGACGGACTTGGCCGCATCTAGGATCGTGGTGCGCTCGGGCACCACGACTTCACGGCTATCGATAATGAGCCTGACCATGTTGTGCGCTCCGTTCTCGGTGTTGTCGCTGACGGTGGTTTTGTTAGGCTCTACCATTCCAGGTTCCTCCCTCCGCGGAACGCGCCAAAGCCAAAGTGGTCGCAACGCAGGCAGCGGCTTGCCTCCTGGCGTGCCTCCTCCTCGGTAAGGCCCTGCTCGACCAGATTCCAATCGTGGATGCGCTCGCCGGCCTCGCGCTCGCCCAGCTCGCAGCGGCCGCACTCGTGCTTACCCTTAAACTGGACGGTCGGCAGTTCGACCTCGAGTTTGATCTTGTGATCAAAGCCCAGGTAGCGGTCGATGTTTGCCGAGGCCACGCGGCCGGCGTTGATAGCGCGGATAACGGTGGCGGGGCCGGTCTGGCAGTCGCCGCCGCTAAAGAGACCATCGAAGTTGGGCACGGCGCCGTCCGAATCGGTGACGACGCAGCCCCACTTGCAGGCAATGCCCATCTCCTCAAACGGCCTGGAATCGATGTCCTGGCCAATGGCCACGAACACGCGCTCGCAGGGGATGACGCGCTCTGGCGTAGCGGCGGCACGCGGGGCCGGGCGACCGCGGCGGGGCTCGCCGATAATCTGTGGCTGCACGCGCAGGCCGCACACGCGACCGTCCTCGCCGGTCTCGATGGCGAGCGGGGCCGTCAGCTCCAGCACCTCGCAGCCCTCGGCCTGGGCGCCGGCGATCTCGGCGTCCTGGGCCGTCATGTCGCAGATGCGGCGGCGGTAGACGATGCTCACCTTCTCGGCACCGCAGCGCACGGCAGAGCGGGCCACGTCCATGGCAACGTTGCCGCCACCGATGACGCACACGCGCTGACCGCTCAGGTCGGGCAGCTCGTCGTCGCCGATGGCGCGCAGCATCTTGACGGCCGACTCAACGCCGGGTGCCTCTTCGCCCGGAAGGCCGAGCTTCTTGTCGTTGTGGGCACCGATGGCCAGGTAGACGGCATCGAACTCGTCGCGCAGACGGGCAAGCTCCTCGCCGTTGACGGAGTGGTCGAGCTCCACGTCGATGCCGGCGCTCAAGATCCAGTCGATCTCGGCCTGCAGGCGCTCGCGCGGCAGACGATAGCTGGGGATGCCGTAGCGCAGCATGCCGCCCAGGTGGTGGCGCTGCTCCAAGATGGTCACCTTGTGGCCCATCACGGCCAGGTAGTAAGCGCAAGAAAGACCGGCCGGGCCGCCGCCGATCACGGCGACGCGCTTCCCGGTGTTGTCCACCACGTGCGGCTTGTGGTCGTTGAGGTCGCTATGCTCAACGGCAAAACGCTTGAGGGCGAGGATGTTCATGGGGTCGTCGACCATGCCACGGCGGCAGTGCATCTCGCAGGGATGCTCGCACACCAGGCCGCAGACGAGCGGCAGCGGATTGTTCTTGCGGATGACCTTGACGGCGTCGGCATAGCGGCCGGCCTCGACCAGCGAAATGTACCCGGGAATGTCGACGTGCGCCGGGCAGCCCGAAACGCACGGGACGCGGGCCTCGCGGTCAAAGCCGCAGGAGTGCTCGCGAATGTGGTGCTCAAAATCGTCGCGGAAGCCGCGAATGGCCGTGAGTGCCATGGCGCCAGCTTCGTAGCCGATGGCGCAGTCGCTCGAAAGGTAGATGGTGCGGGCGGTGCGCTCAATCAAGTTGAGCGTGGACTCGTCGGCGCGGCCCTCGAGCACATCGGCGAGCAGGTCGCTCAGCGCGCTCAGGCCCACGCGGCAGGGCGTGCACTTGCCGCAGCTCTGGGTGGAGCACAGATTGACGAGCGCTGCCGTAAACTCAACGGGGCACGGGGCGAGCGAACTCACCGCCAGACGACGTCCGAGCGCATCGTGCAGGTCGTCCATGACGGCCTGAGCGTGGCTGCGTTCCATTACGTGCAGTCGAGCCATAAGATCCCCTCTCACATGGCAGCCCGGAGGCGAGGCCGGGCGAAGTTGCTACACGCACAACACTGACCTAAAAAGTTGTTAGGTCTCCACGCAGTTCGGCAGGCGGTATGAAATGTCACCCTCGGCGGTGAAATAGAACATTACCGCAGATAAATGCCATATTTGATAAAACGCATTACCAAATGACAATGCCCCGTCCACGCAATCACGTGGACGGGGCATTGCTCTAGGTATGCGGCCAGCGACCCTGTTGCCTTTACTTAAGCTCGGGCCAGAAGTCCTTGTTGGCCTCGATCATGTCGTCGAGAACCTCCTTGGCGACCTTCATCGAAGGCACGGTCTTGTTCAGCGTAAAGGCCTTGAGCGCCTTCTCGTAAGAACCCTCGATCGTAGCCTCGACCACGAGCTTCTCGGAGTTCAGCTGCTGCATCATGAGGCCCTGCTGGAACAGAGGAATGTTGTCGCGGCTGATGACCTCGGGGCCATTCTTGCCAATGTAGGCAGGCAGCTCGACCATAGCGTCGTAGGGCATGTTGGGGATAGCGCCCTTGTTCTCGCAAATGACCAGGAAGCGCTGCTTGGTGTCGTTCTTCAGAGCGATAGCCAGATCGGCAATCCAGTCGCCGTGGCTGCCCGCATAGAACGTGCTCTCGTCGATCTCGCCCGTCTTCTCGTAGTGGTCGATGCCGTCGAAGAGGTTCTTCTCACGCGTCTCCTCAACCTCGTTAGCACGGGTGCGCTCGGGGTTGGAATGCTCA
Organism: Collinsella sp. AM42-18AC; assembly: GCF_003467965.1. Classification (NCBI taxonomy): domain Bacteria; kingdom Bacillati; phylum Actinomycetota; class Coriobacteriia; order Coriobacteriales; family Coriobacteriaceae; genus Collinsella; species Collinsella sp. AM42-18AC. The sequence continues at coordinate 179,416 of NZ_QSFY01000002.1, read as the reverse complement.
ACGAACTCCTTCTGCTGCAGGTAGTAGTTCAGATACGTGTTGGGCAGGTACTCCGGGAAGCACTCCATGATCTCGTACTCGCCCTTCCAGACGTAGTACCAGCTGCCCTTGGTGTGGCGGTTCTGCTCGGGGTGCTCGTCGGTGGTCTCCTCGGGCTTCTTAGACATCAGCGAGCCCATGCCCTTGAGGTACGAATCGGGCAGCAGAATCTCATGCTCCTTGATGTACTCGCGCAGCTGCGGGAGCACCTCCTCGCCCTTGTGGCGGATCGAGGTGAACCAGCCAAAGTGGTTGAGGCCAAAGTAATCGTACTCGACATCCTTCTTGTCGATATCGAGTGCGGCGCAAACCACGTCGATGATCGCGATCGGCATGTCGCAGATGTTGATGATGCGAGCGTTGGGACGCAGCACACGGCAGCCCTCGGAGACGATGGCAGCAGGGTTGGAGTAGTTGAGAATCCAGTAGTCCTTCTTGGCGTACTTCTCAACGTCATCGATCAGCTCGACCATGGGGAAGATGGTGCGCATGCCGTAGGCAAGGCCGCCGCAACCGCAGGTCTCCTGGCCCACGCAGCCATGGCGCAGCGGAATCTTCTCGTCCTGCTCGCGCATGGCGTAGCCGCCCACGCGCATCTGGGCAAACACGAAGCTCGCGTCGGTAAAAGCCGTCTTTTTGTCGGTGGTCACCGTGAGCTTGATGTCAAGGCCGAGGTCCTCGTGCAGAATCCAGTCCACGAGCACGCCGATCTTGCGCTGGCGCTCCTCGTTGATGTCGTACAGACGAATCTCGTCAACGTCGAGCTCGTCCTTGCGCAGAGCGATGGACTTGACGATGCCGGGGGTAAAGGTGGATCCGCCACCACACAGAGTAATGATCATTGTTTACTGCTCCTTCTCAATTGCGTTTTCGACCTTGTCGCGCATCTCGGCGACCTTCATGCCAAAGATGATCTGGATATTATTGCCGTTGCGGTTGATGCCGCTGTTGGGCACGTGGTTGATGAGGTCCTCATTGATGAGGTCCGGGTTCTTAACGTTCACGCGGAGACGCGTAAAGCAGTTCTCGAGCTCCTCGATGTTGTCCTTGCCACCAAGACCTGCGACCAGGTCGGCAATACCTGCATCGACGCCCTCTGCGGGGGCCGCGGCAACAGCGCCCTGCTTCACCGCGACAGACGCGGCGGCCTCGCCCTCGGCAACGGACTCGGCGAGCTCGGACTCCTCCTCGCGACCAGGCGTGTGAAGGTTGAGCTTCTTAATAAGGAAGGTGAAGAGGAAGAAGTACAGAGCGGCGTTGACGACTCCGAGCACGAGCATCATCGGCCAGTTGGTCTTATCGACACCAAGAACCAGGTTGGAAACCACGATGTTGATGATGCCGCCTGCAGTCGAAGCGGGCACGGAGAGGACCTTGAGCAGGACCAGGAAGATGCCGGAAAGAACCGAGTGAACGACAAAGAGCACGGGAGCGGCAAAGACAAAGAGGAAGTCCATGGGCTCGGTGACACAGGAGAGCACGGCAGTGATGATCAGCGGGATGATAACGGCCTTGGTCTTATCCTTGTTCCCCTTGTAAGCGGTGAAGATAAAGGCGAGACCGATACCGATGTAGGGCCACAGGTTGTTGAAGGTGTAGCTGTTGAAGTAGGTGCTATCGGAGAAGGGCTGGCCCGTCATCGCCATCTCGGCAACACGGATGGGATAGGCGCCGGCGATAACCTGATCACCCAGCGTAAGGGTGCCGCCCACATCGGAGAACTGGAACGGGGTGTAGATGAGGTGGTGCAGGCCGGTGGGAACGAGCAGCTTGTTGAGCATGCCGTAGATAAACAGACCGATGTTGCCCGACTCCTTAATGATGCCGGCAACGGAGGAGATGGCGCCCTGAACCGGAGGCCAAACGATGCAGAAGCCAGCGCCCATGATCCAGGAGATGATGATCATGATCAGGAACGGGAAGCGAACGCCCGAGAACATCGAAAGGGCAATGGGGAACTGCTTGTTCGAGTACTTGTTGAACACGGCACCGGTGATGCAACCAAGAATGATGCCGCCAAACACGCCGGTATCGAGCACCTGAATGCCCATAACGGTGCTCTGGCCGGTTCCGGTAAGACCGAGCATGCCGCTCGCTTCGGCAAGAGAGCCGGTGGCGTTGAGCACGATGTTGTTAGCCTGCAGGAACAGGAAGAACGACATCAGGGCAATCAGCGAAGCATGGCCCTTGTTCTTCTTTGCCATGGCGCCGGCGATGCCCACGCAGAACAGAATCGAGAGGTTGTTGATGATAAACATCAGCGACTGATAGACAACGGCGCCCACAAGCTGGAACGGGCCGGAGCCCAGCACGGGGACCACGGCGCAGATGGTCTTGTTGGTCAGAATGATGCCCACGATGAGCAGGATGCCGGCAACCGAGAGATACATCATCGGCTGAACGATCGACTTCGCGAACACCTCCAACGGCGCTTTGAAATTGAACTTCTTTTTTGCGGTCATAGCGGTACTCCCCTTCCTTTTCCGCAAATTAAGACAGATGTGCCCTGGACAAGACCGTGAGCCTTGCCTTATATCAATCGATGTGTGGGCACGTTATGCCTAGAGACCAGGTTCTCCAAGCAGGTTAACAATGTGATATGCGAGATAACTCTTCTCGGCATCGGTAACGACAACGTTATAGGTAGACGCCAAGTGGTCGGCAATTGACTCCGCACACGAGAACGCCCTCGGATACGCCGTTTCATCGATACGGAACAGCGCGTCGCCATTGACCTGCCCCGCCGCGGGATCGAGCGCTCGCTGCGCGAAAAACTGCAGATGGCGAACGAAACGCTCATAGGGCAGCGAGGTGTTATCGAGGGTCGTAGCATAGCGCTCGGAAACAATCGCGAGCACATCGCGAACGAGCTGGACCGAGATGATGAGACGGTCGGAGCGTTGCGGCATGGTGGCGTTGACGATATGCAGCGTAATAAAACCCTGCTCTTCTTCGCTCATCTGGATGCCCATATACTCCTTGACAATCTGCAGCGCACGGCCCGCAAGCGCATACTCCTTGCGATAGAACTGCTGGATCTCGAGCAGCAACGGATTCTCGCAGGAGACGCCCTTGCGCTCGCGCTCCAAAGCAAGGCCGATATGGTCTGCGAGAGCAATGAGGATCTTGTCGTTGATATCAACATTGAGCTCTCGACGGAGCATCTGAACAATGTCCTCGGCAATCACGAGGTTGACGGTGGGGATGGACTCCAAAAGATGTGCCAAGCGGTCAATCGTACGCGAATCCTGAGAAGTGCCCTCCTGCAGCGCATAGGTCTTTTCGACCGATGCTTCATCGATAGCGTCGCCGGCGTGACGGCCAAAGCAGAGGCCTCGGCCGATGACGATGAGCTCGGAGCCGTCGTCCGAAGTGACCATTGCGACGTTATTGTTGAAAACTCGCTTGATAACCACGGTACCCACCACAAGAATTTACTCGGAAAGCCAGACGACAGGCTCTTTAACAGTAACAGGGCCGGAAGCGTGCTCACGAAGAGTCGAGTTCTCCGAACGCTCGCACACAATAACGAAGACCGTGGGATCGAAGCCGGCGGCGCGGACCGCGTCAAAATCGACCTCGACGAGGGGCTGGCCCGCGTCGACATGGTCACCCTGAGCAACAAGCGCATGGAAGCCCTTGCCCTCAAGTTTAACAGTGTCGATTCCGATATGCAGCATCACCTGAGCAGAGCTGTCGTCGGACATGATGCCCAGCGCGTGCTCAGTCGGAAACAGCGCCGCGACGGTGCCGGAAACAGGAGCGCACACCGTTCCCTCTTGGGGAACCACGGCAACGCCATCGCCCACGGCACGGCTGCTAAAAGCGGGGTCATTGGTATTTTCTAGATGAACAAGCTCGCCGGAAACGGGAGCGAGGATTTCGAACTCGGAAGCTGCAGTCTTCTGCTCATCCGAACCGCCCATCAGGCGAGAAAAGAAACCCATGGTGGCATGTCCCTTCATAAATATAGCCCAACCAAAATCAAGCGAATGCGTCCATAGAGACACATCCGTTCAAAGACTTTGGTTAGGCCCACGTCCGAGGGACTCGGTAACCTTCCGCATTTCTTTTTACGGGAGCTATTGTAGACAAGCCCAAAGCCAGAATAGTCATTATGACCGGTGAGCGGTATTTTTTCTTCGATAAACGGTATTTAGGCAGCACTTGGGGACGTTCCTTTTCTGCCGGCACCCAGGGGCACTCCTCACTCTGATGCATTGGGGACAGGTTTGTTTGCACCAGGTTGGTGCAGATTAACCTGGCCCCATTGCACCAATTTCGTATGCGCTAGACAAAGAGCTCGCATTCCTTCCGCACGACGCAAACCTTGCTCAGCATCTGGGAAACAGCGGATAGCTTGTTGGGATCAAGCTTACGAGCGCCTCGCGGGCATACGGCAATGCAGTGCATGCAGGAGATGCACGCCTCGCCAGCTGCTCGTTTGGGGGCACCCTTGTCGATAGCACAAACGGGGCACGCCGCGGCGCATGCACCGCAGGAGACGCAATCCTCTGTTGCCTCAGGTGCCATGCGGTGACCTCTGGCTTGTTTGTAAGGACGATTGCCGGGAATAGAGGGCTCGGATGTATCCTCAGCCAACAGCTTTTGCTGAATTTGCTGCGCAAACTCTGCGAGCTGCGCCGCATCCTGCGCATCCGGTCGCCCAGCAGCAAACTGACGAGCAACGGAATGCTCAGCAATAGCAGAAACCGCTGCAACCACCCTAAATCCGGCGCGCTTCGCAACGTCCTCCAGCTCTACGAGCGTGTCCTCAAACGCGCGGTTTCCGTATACACAAACCAAAACAGCCCGAGCCCCGTTGCCGCGCACCATGTTCAGTCGGTCGACCGCCATGGCAGGGACTCTGCCGGCATACGCTGGCACGGAGATAGCAGCCACGTCGTCCTTCGTCATCGAGACCTCGTGGAAATCCAACCCGCTATCGGTCAGATCGACGGTAACGGTATTCTTGTCCAGCGCTCCAGCCACAAGGCCAGACACCTTCTGCGTTCCACCCGTCGGACTAAACACAATTTCGAATACGCTCATCTAGACACCCTCCCCCTACGCTCAGCAACGCGTCAAGCCGTTTTCACATCCAGCCAGAGTATACGGCACGTGGGTCCCCGTTTTAATGCACCAAGCACCCCAATGCACCCACCCTACGCTGTCTGCCTCTTCGTTTTGTATAAATTACGGTACAGATTGTATATATTTACGGGATACCGCCGTGTTCTCCCGAGGTACCCCATCCTGGCCCGTGCAAAAAACGGAGTATTCTGCAACGTGACCGCGCCAGCACCGCCGCGGATGGGCAAAACTGTAGGGCGCCGCATCCTTTTAAGTCCCGACATGGCGAGAATGACGCGCCCCTGCTCCGGAAAACGACGAAATCTGACTCAGAACGCTCGCTAGGGATATCCGAAGGCCACCGTTGGCGACGTCAAATCATATGCAGACAACTCGAACTGCAGAATACTCCAAAAAATGCACGGCGCACCCCATGGGACCCATTGCCGCATGGTAGGAAACAGGCCCACGGCATCCTCTAGATGCATTCCCGAGGAAATCACATTTGAACTAGCGATCGGATACGGCAAACAAAAAGGGCCCCGAGCGTAGTTGCTCGGGGCCCTTGGTTCACCTCGCTCTAGCGGGCGATGCGTGCGTTATTTGCGCTTGCCGCCGCCGTCACCGGGGCGGCGGGAGCTGCTACCGCGCTTGCCGCCACGACTATTGCCATAGCTGCCACGGTTATCGCGACCGCCGGCGCGGCCGCCACGGGAACCGGCCTGGTTGCCGCCACGCCCGCCACGATAGCCGCCACGACGCTCCTCGCGGGTATCGTCGTAGTTGCGCCAGTCATCGCGACGATCGCGGCTGGCACGCGGGTCACGACGATCGCGCGACTCGTTAGAACGACCAGCGCCGCCGCGGCCGCCGTTACCACGAGCACCCTCGCGACGCTCGCCGCCGCGGCCGCCGCGCTCTTCAAAGCGCTTGCCGCCGCGGGACTCGCCGCCGCGGGTACCACGCTCGTCACGCGAACCACGGCCTTCGCCGCCACGGCGCTCATTGCGCCCGCCGCGCTCGCCATCGCGACCGGAACGACGACGGTCGCCCGCACCGCGTTTGCCGCCACGCGAACCGCGGCCCTCGTCCTCGCGCTCAACACGGCGACGACCTCCACGGTCCTCGTCCTCGCGACGGCGGCGATGCGCCTCGCCCTGGAACTGCTTGGCACGACGCTCGGCACGGTTACCGCGCGGGGCCTGCTCGACGGCAGCGGCACCGCCGCGCTCCTCGGCAGCTACCTCGCGGGCCACGCTCTCAACAGCCTCGTCTACGCGAGCCTGAACGCCCTCGCGCACGCGGGTCTTGCCGCCGCGCTTGGGACGGCTCGGACGCTCGCCGTCGCCGCGACGCTCGTCACGACCGCGGTTGGAACGACCGGCCACATCACCGTAATCGTCGCCGTTGCGCTTGCCGTCGCGACGCGCCTGCTCAAGCTTCTTCTTGCTCTTGGACTTGCCTCGCTTGGTCTTCTTCTTCACCTTAAAGGCCGCAGGGTCGCGCTCGGGATCAACCGCGGGTGGATTGGGGCCCACGTGCAGGTCGCCGGCCTCGTAGATGTCGGCGGTCTTGTCCATGAGCTTCTCAATCTCGTAGAACTCATCGACGTCCTGCTCGGTCACAAACGTAATGGCCCAGCCCAGCTCGCCGGCGCGGCCCGTGCGGCCAATGCGGTGGATGTAGTCGGTCGGCTCGGCCGGCACGTCAAAGTTCACGACGTAGCGCACGTCGCTAATGTCGATGCCGCGGGCAAGCACGTCGGTTGCCACCAACACGTCGACGGTACCGTCGCGGAAGGCCGAAAGCGCGCGCTCGCGCTGGGCCTGGCTGCGGTTGCCGTGAATCGCGGCGGCCTTGATGCCCTTACGCTCCAGACGACGGCAGCAGCTGTCGGCGCGATGCTTGGTACGCATAAAGACGATGGTGCGCTCCGGGCCTTCCTTTTTGAGGAACTCGGGCAGCAGGTTGTTCTTGGCCTCGATGGACACCGGGAACACAAACTGGTCGACGGTGTCGGCGGTCGACGTGGCCGGTGCGATCTCCACGCGAGCCGGGTCGCTCACCAGGTCGGTGATCTCGCCCACAGCCTCCTCGTCAAGTGTGGCCGAGAACAGCAGCGTCTGGCGCTCGGCCGGCGTCTCGCGCACAATGCGGCGGACGGCGGGCAAAAAGCCCATGTCGAGCATGCGGTCGGCCTCGTCGAGCACCAGCACCTTGACCTCGTCCAGGTGGCAGGCGCCCTGCTCGATCAGATCGACCAGACGGCCCGGCGTGGCGACTAGGATGTCGCAGCCGTACTTGAGGGCAGCGGTCTGCGGCTTGTAGCTCACGCCGCCCACGACGGTCACGGCGACATGACCGGTGACGTCGGCGATCTTGCTCGCGACCTCGTCGATCTGCTGGGCAAGCTCGCGCGTGGGGGTGATGACGAGCATCACGGGGCCGCGGCCGTTGCCCTCGGGCTTTTTAGCGCCGCGACGGCGGTTGCGGCCGCTGCGCTCGCGCACAGGCTTGGGCGGAGCGATGTGCTCCAGATTGTTCATGGTCGGCAGCAAAAAGGCGGCCGTCTTGCCGGTGCCAGTCTGAGCGGCAGCAAGCAGGTCGCGGCCCTCGAGCACCACGGGGATTGAGCCGGCCTGCACGGGCGTCGGCGCCGTGTAGCCCAGGTTCTCGATGGCACGAAGCATCTCGTCGGAAAGGCCCAGCTCGTCAAAGGCGGGCAGGCTCTCGGTAGCGGACTCGACGGCCTGGGCAGCATTGGCCTCATCGGCGGCATCGAAGGCAGCCTGGGTCATGGCCTCGCGGGTCTCGTCCAGGATCTCGGCGTCGGTGACGTCGGATACAGAATTACGCATATGTTGTTGTTCCTTATCTGCACGCGCAATGGGCACGGCATGCGGCCGCGCGGGCGTGCTTGGTAGTGCGCTAATACATACAAAAACGGGTGCGCACAGAGAGGACGTTGCTCAGCACGCTGGCGATCGCTTTGGCAGCCCTATCACGCGCCGTCCAGACGCAGCGGCCCTAAGCGATGGAGCAGATTCGCCGCGGGTTAGTATACCCGTGCTTCGCATGCCCCCACGTAAACCACAGATGACGGAGCGGACGAGGCGGGCCTGGGCCGATTGTCTCGATCTGTAACATCTAGAACCCAAAAACCGGTCTAACTGTTACAGATTGAGACAAACTCAAACCTCGCAAAACAAAATCTCAATCTGTAACAGTTAGAGGTCATTTTCCCCGCTAGATGTTACAGATCGAGATGTTTGACATGAGCTGCCAACGATTGAGCAGCCACCCGCATCTGTAGCGAAATGTCATACATTTTCATCCCCACTGGACACCCCCAGGGGGTATGGGTGTATAGTATCGGCAGGTTAACAATTCCAATACCGAGCCACAGAAAGGAGAAGCCATGGCTCAAGATAAATTCGATGTGGGTGGTATGACATGCGCCGCCTGTCAGGCGCACGTGGACCGCGCCGTAAGCAAACTCGACGGCGTCGAGAGCGTCGCGGTCAATCTGCTCGCCGGCTCCATGCTGGTGGACTATGACCCCGCGCAGGTCACCCCCGACGACATCTGCACCGCTGTCGATCGCGCTGGCTACTCGGCCTCGCCCGTCAGCACGGGCACCGACGCCGGCCCAAGCGGCAGCGCACAAGCCAGGACCGGCGCCGCCCATATGGAGTCGCCCTCCAAAAAGTTGGAGGCCGCCGCTTCCGCCATGCGCACACGACTCATCGTCTCAATCGTCTTTCTTGTCCCGTTGTTCTATATAGGCATGGGGCACATGCTCGGCTGGCCGCTGCCTGGCGTCTTCACCGATCATACCCACAGCATGACGCTCGCCCTCACCGAGCTCGTCCTGCTCATCCCTATCGTCTACGTCAACGACGCGTACTTTATCAACGGGTTTAAATCGCTCGCACACGGCGCGCCCACCATGGACGCCCTTATCGCCGTTGGCGCCACCGCATCCATCGCCTGGTCGCTCTACGCCATGTTTATCATGGCCGACCAACTAGCCGCAGGACAGGTCCGCGAGGCCATGATGACGGGCATGGACAACCTGTATTTTGAGAGTGCGGGCACGATCCTGTCGCTCGTCACCGTGGGCAAATACCTCGAGACACGCAGCAAATCCAAAACCGGCGGCGCCATCGAGGCGCTCATTGACCTGGCGCCCAAGACCGCGATCGTCGTGGCCGAGGACGGTACCGAGGCCACCGTCGACGTCGATGCCATTCTGCCCGGCCAGGTGCTGCGTGTGCGCCCCGGCGAGTCCATCCCCGTCGACGGCGTGGTGCTCGAGGGCAGCTCGGCCGTGGACGAGAGCGCGCTCACCGGCGAGTCCATCCCCGTGGAGAAGACCGCCGGCGACACTGTCAACGCGGCCACGGTCAACCGCACGGGCTCGTTTACCTTCCGCGCCACGCGTGTGGGCGCCGACACGTCGCTCGCCAAAATCATCAAGCTCGTCGAGGACGCCAACGCCACCAAGGCGCCCATCGCCCGCATGGCCGATAAGGTCGCTGGCGTATTTGTGCCCGTGGTGTTTGTGATCTCGGCCGTGACCTTTGCGGTGTGGATGGCACTGACTGGCAGCGTGAACGAAGCGCTCACCTCCGCCGTGGCCGTGCTGGTGATCAGCTGTCCGTGTGCACTGGGCCTGGCCACGCCCGTCGCCATTATGGTGGGCACCGGCAAGGGCGCCGAAATGGGCATTCTGTTCAAGAGCGCCGAGGCGCTGGAGAACCTGCGCAGCGTGGGCACCGTGGTGCTCGATAAGACGGGCACGGTCACCCGCGGCAAGCCTGCCGTGACCGATATCGTGGTAGCCACGCGCGCTGACGGCTCGTCCGCCATGAGCGAAAAGGCGCTGCTCAAGCTGGCCGCCGCGCTGGAGCGCTCAAGCGAGCACCCGCTGGCCGAGGCGATTATGGCCGAGTGCGAGACACGCGGAATCGTCGCGCGCATGGTCGAGGACTTTGCTGCCGTGCCCGGTCGTGGCGTTACGGCGCGCGAAGGGCAAAACGCCATTGCCGCTGGTAACGTGCGCCTGATGAACGAGTTGGGCGTTACCGTGCCCGCGGGTCTTGCCGAGCAATTTGCCGCCGAAGGCAAGACGCCGCTGTTCTTTGCCAAGAACGGCGAGCTTGTCGGCACCATTGCCGTGGCCGACGAGGTCAAGGAGACGAGCGCCGCAGCCATTTCCGCGCTGCGCTCACTCGGCGTCGACGTGCGCATGCTCACCGGCGACAACCGCGTGACGGCCGAGGCCATCGCCCGCCGCGTGGGACTCACCAGCGAACAGGTTATCGCCGACGTCCTCCCCGCCGACAAGGAGCGCCACGTGCGCGAACTGCAGGATGCGGGCGGCAAGGTCGCCATGGTGGGCGACGGCATCAACGACTCCCCCGCCCTAGCGCGCGCCGACGTGGGCCTTGCGATCGGAGCCGGCGCCGACATCGCCAAGGAGGGGGCAGATGTGGTGCTCATGCGCAGCGACCTCATGGACGTCGCCCGCGCCATCGAGCTTTCGCGCGCCACGATTCGCAACATCAAGCAGGACCTGTTCTGGGCACTGTTCTACAACGGCATCGGCATTCCGCTGGCGGCGGGCGTGTTCTTCCCGCTCACCGGATGGCAGCTCTCGCCGATGTTTGGCGCCGCGGCCATGAGCCTGTCGAGCGTGTGCGTCGTAAGCAATGCCCTGCGCCTGCGAACTTTTAGATCCAAAGTGGCAAAATAGGCTCACCATTAAGTCCATTTAGAACGGGTTTTCCAGGTGCCCGAGATTGACCTGAAAGAGGAGCGACGCGTACTTTGGTACGCGAGCGACGGTTTGAAGGTCAAGGTCGGGTGCCTAGGAAAGCCGACACAACAGAGAGGAATATCCATGCGTTTCACAATTAAGACTTCCGGCCTTATGTGCGGCCACTGCGACGCCACCGTCGAGACGGCGTTGCTCAACGTGGCCGGCGTGACCGACGCCGACGCCGATCACGAAACCCAGACCGTCCAGGTGGAGTGCGCCGACACCGTGACCGCCGAGCAGCTCGCCGCCGCCGTCGAGGGCGCCGGCGAGAAGTTCCACGCCCTGTCCGTAACCGCCGCGTAACGACCCACGCGCACCCCGACCAGAAACGAGGACCCGCCATGATGGCAGACCATAAATCGGTGACCCGCATGCTCAAGACGGCACGCGGTCAGATCGACGGCATCCTGCGGATGGTCGAGGAGGACCGCTACTGCGTCGATATTTCCACGCAGCTCATGGCAACGCAGGCGCTCATTGCGCGCATCAACGCCGACGTGCTCAAGGCGCATATCGAGGGTTGCGTGACCTCGGCAATCGAATCGGGCGACGAAGACCTCAAGGCCGCCAAGCTCGCCGAGATCGAACGCGTCGTCGACAAGCTCTCCAAGTGATTGGGGCATTGGGGACGGACTGCTTTGCACCATCTTGGTGTATCGGGGACAGGCACGTTTACACCACATTGGTGCAGAATAACCTGTCCCCCTTGCTCTAAATCGGGTATAAAGGCGTGCGGCATATCGAATGAAAGGCAATTTGCATGAATGACTTTATGAAGGGCCGCAATGGCGCCGATGAGCTCACCATCGTTATGGGCTTTGTCGGCATCGTCATCGCGATGATCGGATCGATAGCCCATATCCAGTGGCTCAGCTGGATTGCCATCGCCGTAATCGTGATTGGCGTGCTGCGCGGCCTGTCCAAAAACATCGACGCACGTCGCAAGGAAAACGCGGCCTTTGTCGCCGCGACCGCTAACGTCCCCGGCCTGGGCAAGTTCGTCGCGAGCTTGGGTAGCGGCGCCGCGGCTGCCAACGCCTCGCGCACGGCCGGTACCAGCAAGGAAGACTTTGAGCGTGCCAAGCGCACGGCCAAGAAGATGTGGAAGGGTCGCAAGACCACAGCATACCTCAAGTGCCCCAACTGCGGCCAGATGCTCTCCGTCCCCAAGGGCAAAGGCAAGATCCGCGTCACCTGCCCCAAGTGCCACGCCAAGATGGAAACCCGCTCCTAACGCCCGCACGCGGGACAAATTAATCAGGTTTGTTTGTCCCAAATCTTAAGTATTTGTTCGATAAAAAAGCCGAGGCCTCGTGTTGAGACCTCAGCTTTTTGCATGCGGCAACGGAGCTGCCCCTTTGTCACATCTACGCCACACCGTCGCGGGCCAGCTCCTCAGCCAGCGCTTCGGCAGGCATGGCCATAATCGCGTCGAGCTCGGCGTCCACCTCGGGAATACGCTTCACCTTGAGCTTGCGTACCAAATCACCGCGACACATCACATGCGTCGGCTCACGCAGAGCGCACAGGTCATCGAGCGGATTCTTGCGCGTCACCAGGATATCGGCGGCCTTGCCGCACTCGATCGTACCGGTCTCGCCGCCCAGCCCCAGCAGCTCGGCGTTGACTTGCGTAGCCGTATGCAGCGCGAAGGCGTTGCTCACACCGACATACTTGGCAAAATAGGCCGCCTCACGCCACATGTCGTACTGCGTCACGAACGGGCAGCTTGAGTCCGTGCCCAGGCCCACCTTAATGCCAGCTTCCAGCGCGGCACGGGCGCTCTCGATGATGCCCGAGCACACGATGTCGCCGTTCTTCTTTTGTGTATCGGTCGAATGGGTCTTTTCCGGGTCGAGCAATACAAACGGCAGCGCCGGGCTGATCGTGCAGGTCACGCTCGGCGCGCGTCCCTCGAGCTGTGTGCCCGCGGCGCCGCGATACAGCTCCAGGATCTCGGGCGTCATCGGGGCACCGTGCTCGATCGTGTCGACCCCGGCCTCAAGCGCGGCCTTCACGCCCTCGGTGCTCTCGACATGAGCCATAACCGGCAGGCCCACCTCGTGCGCCGCCTTGCACGCCGCCGCGGCAACATCGATCGGCATGCGCAGCACGCCCGGCTCGCCAACTTCGGTCGCGTCGAACACGCCACCCGTCACGAACAACTTGATGACGTCGGCACCACGAGCGTACAAGTCGCGCACCTGTTCGGCCGCCTCGTCGGGCGTATTGGCGACCTGGGCGAACAAGCCCGCACCATGGCCGCCCGGCACCGTGACGCCCGTTCCCGGCGCTACCAGACGCGGACCCTGATACTTACCGGCGTCGATAGCGTCGCGCACGGCAATGTCGGCAAACAGCGGGTCGCCCGCGCCGCGCACCGTGGTCACGCCGCTTGCCAGCTGCTGCTGGGCACTGCCCTTGAGGATGCGGCGGACGATGGCACGCCCCACGGGATTATCGAGCTTCTTCATCAGCGCTCCCGCATCGCCGGCCGAGACAGGCTTGCCCGAGCCGCACAGGTGCGCGTGCATATTGATGAGACCGGGCATGAGATACGCACCGCCCAGGTCGATAACCTCGGCACCCGCGGGCGCCTGCGCCACAGCACTCGGCCCCATCCAGGTGATGACGCCGCGCTCAACAGTCACGGCCATATCGGGTTGCGGCTCCATATGCTCCGAACCATCCAGAATGGTCGCATTGATAAACAACGTGGAACGATCGGCAGTCGCCATATCGAGCTCCTCCCTCACGATTAACTTGAACATTTGTCCATTATCACCCAATGCAGCGACCTAAAGTCGAGCATATCGGTTAACGGAGGGACGAGAGAGATGTGAGGGCAAACGGAGACAGCGTGGCGATACTTCGGCCGTGCTGACGAAACATCTCAATCTGTAACAGTTAGGCCGCCCCCAGGCCGTTAAACGTTACACATCGAGACAAAAGGGCAGAAGGCAAGGCAGGCGACAACCGCCCATCCTCTACCCCCACTCCTGCTCGTAGATGTTGAGCGACTTTACGTACCGCCCCTGGGCGCCCATGATGTCGCGGACCAGACGCAAGAAGAAGCTGATGCACGAGGTGTCAAAGCCGTCCTGCAGGTCCTCCGGATGCACCGCACCCGGCCCATCGACCGCCGTATCGCTCAGCCGCGCGATGTCATACAGGTAGAGCTGTCCCGCCGTAAGCCAGACATCGTCGACGCAGGCGAGGCGCACCGCAATCGCGCCGTCACTCCAGTGCTCCTTCTGCACGATATGCGGATCGTAGACATCAAAGCGATGATCGGTGCGCGTGTCCTTCAGCACGACCATGCCGGACGCAGGATTCTTGTCCAAAATGCCAAAGCGCGAGAAATACTGCGTGTCGCGTACCTGCTCGAGCCGCTTGAGCGAGGCAGGCGAAAGCGATGCCGGCGGCTCGTCAACATACAGCTCGAGCAGCGTTTTGCCATGGCGATAGGGGCGCTCAAACAGCAGCCAATCGGTAAACGCCATGTTGTAGGCCATGATTTCGTTTTGCGAAGGCTCAGTGCAATAGCTGAGCCACGGGTCGACAATGATCTCGAACTGTTCGCGCGCCGGCTCCAGGAATTGAAACTTCCGCAGCATCCAAAAGTGAGCCATGTCGGCAATATCGTTGCCGACGGCTTCGGCTAGCTCTGCTCGGTCAAAAGCGTGGTCAGTCATGGCATCCTCCTCAAACTGATGGACCTCAATTTGAGCTTACGAGGAAGGTGGGCAGCCACGACCAGCGCGGGCAAAATAGGCCTCCGACTGCAAACCAGATACTGACCAAACACTTGACGAAAAGCTTGATCGAAAATGCGCACCGCAATAAAACCGCAGGTAGACATAGACGGCCAACCCGCCCTTTTGAGCCAGATGCCCGCAGCCACCACAGAAACAACAGGTGACCACAGCCCGAGAAGTCGACAAATGAACATCCGTACGTCGACAAACGAGCAAACTGCTCGCAAATCCGCAAGGAGTGTCCCCGAGTGCCGACAGAAAAGGAACGTCCCTAACTGCCGGCACTTAGGGACGTTCCTTTTGTGCCGGCAGTTAGGGACAGCCCTTTCCGATTCGATTGTTGAGTATCTCCGTGACTACTTTACAGTTCCAGCGCGTCGGCGACTTCGGCTGCGCAGGCCAGGGCATCGGCCATGGCGTTCACCACGAGCGAGCTGCCGTTGCGGGCATCACCCGCCACATACACCGGCACGGCATCCGCAGCAACACCATCCACGCGGGCCGCAAGGTGCGAGCCCTCGGAAGCCATCACGGGCAGCGGGCGGCCCGCCGTGGCAACGGGCACGCCGACAGCTTCGAACACGCTGTGTTCCGGACCCGTAAAGCCACAGGCGATGAGCACCAGCTGCGCCGGCACCTCGTGCTCGGAGCCCGCAATGCGTTCGGGCTTGCCGGCCGACCAATCCAGATCGACCACGCGCAGACCCGCAGCCGCGCCCTTCTTGTCCAGCAGCACCTCGAGCGTGTCCACGCCCCAAGCGCGCATCTCGCCGCCCATGGCAGCGATAGCCTCCTGCTGGCCGTAGTCGGTCTTCTTCACGTTGGGCCACTGCGGCCAGGGGTTGCCTGCCGCGCGCTTATCGGGCGCAGCCGGCAAGAACTCAAACTGGCGCACGCTGCGCGCGCCCTGACGCACCGCGGTACCCACGCAGTCGTTGCCGGTATCGCCACCGCCAATGACCACGACGTCCAGGCCGCGTGCGTCAATAGCAGGCTCACCGCCATCGAGCACCGAGACGGTCGAAGCCGTCAGGTAGTCCACGGCATACACCACGCCCGGGGCATCAATGTTCGCAGCCGAAAGTCCACGCGGAGCACGGGCGCCGGCAGCCACCACGGCGGCGTCAAAGTCGTCGAGCCTGGCGGTAACCTTGGGATCGCTCACGTCGGCGCCCAGCTCGAACACAATACCCAGCTCGCGCATGAGCGCCACGCGACGCTCGACCACAGACTTCTCGAGCTTCATGTTGGGAATGCCGTACATGAGTAGGCCGCCGGGGCGGTCGTCGCGCTCAAACACCGTCACGCGAGCACCGCGACGCGCAAGCTCCCATGCTGCCACCAGGCCAGCCGGGCCGGAACCAACCACGGCGACCGAGGGCGCGTCCTCCCCTGCCGGCTCAAAGCGACGTGGGCCGCCGTTTCCCCACTCATGGTCGCTGATCGCACGCTCGTTATCGTGAATCGTCGTGGGTTGGCCGTCGACCGAGCCCAGGTTGCACGCGGCCTCGCACAGTGCCGGGCACACGCGGCTCGTGAACTCAGGCATGGGCGAGGTGAGCGACAGGCGCTCGGCAGCCTCATCCCAGCGGCCGCGGTACACCAGCTCGTTCCACTCGGGAATCAAGTTGTGCAGCGGGCAGCCGCTCGGACGTGCCTTGCCAAAGCTCGCGCCCATCTGGCAAAACGCCACGCCGCACATCATGCAGCGGCTCGCCTGGGCGCGACGTGCGTCGTCATCGAGCTCCACATACAGGGGATCAAAATCATGACTGCGCTCCTCCACGGGACGCAGCTCGTGGGTCACGCGATCGATATCAAGAAAAGCACCGGGCTTACCCATGGCACTTACGCCTCCTTCTTGGTCGAAGCAACAGGGCTGGCAGCCACGGACGCAGCGCCCGCAGCACCGCCCGCAGCACCGCCCGCAGTATCGAAGCGAGCGACATCCGCAGCGCTCGCGCGACCGGTCACGATGTCAAACGCCAGCTCCTCTGCCTGCGCATACGTCTTGCCGACGGCCTCGGCGGCGGCGACAATCGCCAGCACACGCTCGTACTCGGTCGGAATGACCTTCACGAAGTGCTTGCTCATCGTCTCAAAGCTGTAGAGCAGCTTGATGCCGCGCGGGCTCTGCGTCGCGTCCACGTGCTCTTGGATGAGCTCGCGAATCTGTGCCAGCTCGCCGGCCGTCGAGGCCTTAAGCTCAACGCTCTCGTGGTTCACGCGGGCATCGAGCGTGCCGTACTGGTCAAAGACATAGGCCACGCCGCCCGTCATACCGGCGGCGAAGTTCTGCCCGACCTCACCCAGGATAAGCGCCAGACCGCCCGTCATGTACTCGCAGCCATGGTTGCCGCAGCCCTCGACCACCACGGTGGCACCGGAGTTGCGTACGCCAAAGCGCTGGCCGGCCAGGCCGTTGATGAAGCCACGGCCGCTCGTGGCGCCAAAGAACGCAACGTTGCCCACGATGATGTTTTCGTCGAACTTATAGGTCGCATGCGGGTTGGGGCGCACCGACACCTCGCCGCCCGAAAGGCCTTTGCCAAAGTAGTCGTTGGCGTCGCCGCACACGTTGAGCGTAATGCCGCGCGGCAGGAAGGCGCCAAAGCTCTGACCGGCCGATCCATCGCAATCGATGGTGATGGAGCCGGCGGGCAGGCCCTCGGGATGTGCCTTGGTCACCGCGTTACCCAGGATGGTGCCCACGCAACGGTTGACGTTGGCGATATCGGCGCGGAAGCGAATCGGGCGCAAGTGGGCACGGGCATCGGCCGTATAGGGCACGAACAGCGTGGAGTCGAGCGTCTTGTCGAGCTCGCTGTCCGCGGCCATCTGCGGCAGGAAGTGACGACCGTCGGCACCCGGGATATGGGCACCGAACTCGCAGGTCGCGCTCGCCAGCACGGGCGACAGATCGAGCAGGTTGGCCTTACGGTTGCCCGGGACCTCAATCTGGCGCAAGCACTCGGGATGGCCGACCATCTCGTCGACGGTGCGGAAGCCCAGGCTCGCCATGACCTCGCGCAGTTGCCCGGCAACAAAGAGCATAAAGTGCTCGACGTGCTCGGGCTTGCCGCGGAAGCCGCGACGCAGGCGGCAGTTTTGCGTGGCGATGCCGGCGGGGCAGGTATCCTGCTGGCAGTCGCGCTGCATGAGGCAGCCCATCGAGATGAGCGGCATGGTCGCAAAGCCAAACTCCTCGGCGCCCAGCAGGCAGGCGACGGCAACATCGGTGCCGTCCATGAGCTTGCCGTCGGCCTCGAGCACCACGCGCGAGCGCAGGCCGTTTTGCAGCAGCGTCTGCTGGGCCTCGGCAAGGCCAAGCTCCAGCGGCAGACCGGCGTGCCAGATCGAATCGCGAGCAGCGGCACCCGAGCCGCCATTGTGGCCGCTGATCAAGATCTTGTCGGCAGCGCCCTTGGCCACACCGGTGGCGATGGTGCCGACGCCGGCCTCGCTGACCAGCTTGACCGACACGCGTGCGCCAGGGTTGGCGTTCTTAAGGTCAAAGATGAGCTCGGCCAGGTCTTCGATGGAGTAGATGTCGTGATGCGGCGGAGGCGAGATCAGGCCGATGCCGGGCGTGGACTGACGGACCTCGGCAATCCAGGGGTAGACCTTCTTGCCGGGCAGGTGGCCACCCTCGCCGGGCTTGGCGCCCTGGGCCATCTTGATCTGAATCTCGAAGGCGCTGCACAGGTAGCGGCTCGTCACGCCAAAGCGCGCACTTGCCACCTGCTTGATCGCGGAGTTCTTGGAATCACCGTTAGCCAGCGGGGTCTCGCGACGCGGATCCTCACCGCCCTCGCCGGAGTTGGAACGGCCGTGCAGGCGGTTCATGGCGATGGCCATGCACTCGTGTGCTTCCTTGCTGATAGAGCCGTACGACATGGCGCCGGTGTTAAAGCGGCGGACGATGTTGAGCGCGGGCTCGACCTCGTCGAGCGAAACCGGCGTGCGGCCGCTGGCATCAAAGTCGAGCAAGTCGCGCAGGCGCACGGCACGGCCGGTACGGTGCAGACGGGCGCTGTACTCCTTAAAGGTGTCGAAGCTGTCCTCACGGCAGGCGGTCTGCAGCAAGTAGACAGTCTGAGGGTCGATCAGGTGATCCTCGCCGCCGATCGGGCGCCACTTGGTCAGGCCCAGCGTGGGCAGCTGATCGGGAGCCGGGCTCTTAAGGATGGCGAGCGCGGCGTCGTAGCGCTCGTTTTGCTCGCGCTCAACGTCCTCGACACCCATACCGCCCACACGGCTCACCGTGCCGGCAAAGTACGCGTTGACGAACTCCGGCGTAAAGCCCACGGCTTCGAAGATCTGCGCCGAATGGTAGCTCTGCACCGTGGAGATGCCCATCTTGGACATGATGGAGACGATGCCCGCCGTCGCGGCCTTGTTGTAGTTGGCGATGCCCTGCTCGGCCGTCACGTCCAGGTCGCCGTGTGCCGCCAGATCGCGGATGCACGCATGTGCGTTGTACGGATAGATGCCGCTCGCGGAGTAGCCCACCAGTGCCGCAAAGTCGTGCGGAGACACGGCGTCGCCGCTCTCCACCACGATGTCGGCAAAGGTACGCACGCCGGCGCGGATCAGGTGGTTATGCACGCAGCCCACAGCGAGCAGCGACGGCACGGGCACCTCGCCCGCAGCGGCACGATCGCTCAACACCACGATGTTCACGCCATCGCGGACCGCAGCCTCAACGTCCTCTGCAAGCTGCTTGAGCGCAGCCTGCAGCGCGCCCTCGCCGGCATCGCGGCGGTACACGGCACGGAAGCGGCGGGTCTTAAAGCCCACGCGGTCGATGGCGCAAATGCGGTCGAACTCCTCCTCGTTGAGCAGCGGACGCTCCAGGCGCACCAGCTGGCAGGCCGTACGGGAGTCCTCGAGCAGGTTGCCGTGGTTGCCCAGGTAGAGCGTGGTCGAAGTGACCATATGCTCGCGAAGGGCGTCGATGGGCGGGTTCGTGACCTGAGCGAACAGCTGATAGAAGTAGTCAAAGAACGAACGCGTCTTCTTGGACAGGCAGGCCAGCGGTGCGTCGATGCCCATCGAGGCGAGCGGGGCCTTGCCCTGCTGGGCCATGGGACGCACGACCTCGTCGACGTCATCCCAGTGGTAGCCGAGCTTGGCCATACGCACGGCGGCGGGCACCTCGGCGTCCTCGGCGGACGCGGGCGCGGCGGGCTCATCGAGCGCGTCGACGGTCAGCGTCTCCTCGGCAATCCAATCACGGTAGGGCTTTTCCTTGGCGTAACGGGCGCGCAGCTCGTCATTGTAGATGACGCGCCCGCGGGCAAAGTCGACCTCGAGCATCTGGCCCGGCCCCAGACAGCCGCTCGTCAGGATGTTCTCGGGGCTCACCTCGATGGTGCCCACCTCGCTTGCCAGCATAAAGCGACCGTCGCGCGTCACGTAGTAACGAGCGGGGCGCAGGCCGTTGCGATCGAGGGCGGCGCCCAGCGTGCGACCGTCGGTAAAGGCGATGGCCGCCGGGCCGTCCCACGGCTCCATGAGCATGGACTGGTAGGCGTCGTAGGCGCGGCGCTCCTCACTCAGGCTGTCGTTGTGGTCCCACGGCTCGGGCAGCAACATGGACGCGGCACGCGTGAGCGGGCGACCGTTCATGACCAAAAACTCAAGCACGTTGTCCAAAATCGCCGAGTCGGAACCCTCGCGGTTGATGATGGGCATCACGCGCTCAAGATCGTGCTGTAACACGGGGCTGTACAGGTTGGGTTCGCGGGCGCGAATCCAGTTGACGTTGCCCTTAAGGGTGTTGATCTCGCCGTTGTGGATGATAAAGCGGTTGGGATGCGCGCGCTCCCAGCTGGGCGTGGTGTTGGTGGAGTAGCGCGAGTGGACGAGCGCCACCGCCGTCTTGACGGCGGCGTCGTTGAGGTCGATGAAGAAGCGGCGCATCTGTGTGGCGACCAGCATGCCCTTGTACACGATGGTGCGCGAGCTCATGGAGCACACATAGAAGATCTTGTCGCGCAGGGCAAACTCGGCGTCGGCCTTCTTTTCGATGGTGCGGCGGCACACGTACAGGCGACGCTCGAAGGCATCGCCGGCGGGCGTGTCGTCGGGGCGGCCCAGGAAGGCCTGCAGGATGGTGGGCATGCAGGCACGCGCCGTCTCGCCCAAGTCGTGCGGGTCAACCGGCACCTCGCGCCAAAAGAGCAGCGGCACGCCGGCCTCGGCGCAGCCCTCCTCAAACACGCGGCGGGCATCCTCTACGCCTTTGTCGTCCTGCGGGAAGAACAGCATGGCCACGCCATAGTCGCCCTCTGCCGGCAGAATCTGGCCGCACTTTTGAGCCTCTTTACGGAAAAAGTGATGCGGAACCTGGAACAGGATGCCGGCGCCGTCGCCGGTGTTCTTTTCGAGTCCCGTGCCGCCGCGGTGCTCCAAGTTGACCAGAATGGACAGTGCGTCGTCCAGAATCTGGTGATGGCGCTCACCGTTGATATCGGCAAGCGCGCCGATGCCACATGCATCATGGTCGAATTCGGGGCGATAAAGGCCCTGCTGCTGAGCGGAATCTGCCTGCATCGCGATCCTCCCCTAGATATTTAGACAGTCAGTTGACTAGGCATACTAGGAGCATCGCCGGCCCGCTGTGTTTCCCGCCCGTTTCGAAACAATCGCGTAACGCACACCGACCATCAACGTCTTGCTATCAAACATGTACGTCAGCCCCCAAACATGTCGAAATTTGACATCTTTGGAGGCTGACGTACACGTTTTAGTGCAGGGACAGCCGGCACATATGCATCTGGCCCCTTTGAATCATTCTGGAAACAAGGGCCATGCGGACTTTTGCATGATGGGGCTCGACACAGCAGGCCTCAAGGGCGGCAACAAGACGCCCAAGTTCGGCCTGTAAGCTCACCGCTTCAAACATCTCAATCTGTAACAGGAAGAGCGGATTTTGGCGCCTAGATGTTACAGATTGAGATTTTCTGCGGAGCGGTTTTGGTTTGTCTCGATCTGTAACACGAAGGGCCGGTTTTGGCGGCCAGCTGTTACAGATCGAGACATTTCGGCAGCCCCCCTTCACCATCCCATTCAAATAGAACAATTTTGTTAGGCTTGGTTAACTTTTAAGCTTAAAACGGGTATCCTTTGCGGCGTCAAGCAAACGGCACGCACACCGTGCCAGATCAAGGAGGCCCCTATGGCGCACCGAGCAGACCGACAGACAATGCAACTTGTCCTTATCCGTCACGGAGAATCCGAGTGGAACAAACTCAACCTGTTCACCGGCTGGACCGATGTCGAGCTCACCGACACGGGCCGCGAAGAAGCCGCAGCAGGCGGTCGCGCCCTCAAAGAAGCCGGTTTCGACTTTGACGTCTGCTACACCTCGCGTCTCAAGCGCGCAATTCACACCCTCGATATCGTGCTCGGCCAAATGGATCGCGAGTGGCTGCCCGTCATCAAATCCTGGAAGCTCAACGAGCGCCACTACGGTGCGTTGCAGGGTCTCAACAAGGCCGATGCCGCCGCGGAGCACGGCGACGAACAGGTGCTCATCTGGCGCCGCTCCTTCGATATCTGCCCGCCGGCACTCGAGCCGGACGACGCGCGCGACCCCCACACCCAGGAGCAATACCGCGACATCGCGCCCGATCAGCTACCCTATACCGAGTGCCTCAAGGACACGATCGCCCGCGCCTGGCCCTATTTCGAAGACGAGATTCGCCCCCAGATGCTCGCCGGCAAGCGCGTACTCATCGCCGCGCACGGCAACTCCCTGCGCTCACTCGTCATGAAGCTCGAGCACCTCATGCCCGAGGAGATCCTCAAGGTCAACATCCCCACCGGCGTGCCGCTCGTCTACACCTTCGACACCGATTTCAACGTCCTCGACAAGCGCTACATCGGCGACCCGGCGACCATCGCCGCCAAGATCGACGCCGTGGCCAATCAGGGCAAAGCACACAAGTAGCCCCAACCCAAAACCGACGCGTGGCGCCGCACGGCCCAGATGCGACGTCACGCCGCCCATACACAGGAGCGCACCATGCTCAACCATCTCAAACAACACTTTGGTTCCCGGCGCACCGGCGGTCACGGAGGCCTAGACATTGCGCGGCATATCGGCCCCGGGCTGCTCGTGACCGTCGGCTTTATCGACCCGGGCAACTGGGCCTCCAATATGGCCGCGGGCTCGCAGTTTGGCTACGCGCTGCTGTGGATCGTCACGCTGTCCACGATTATGCTCATTGTGCTGCAGCACAACGCGGCGCACCTGGGTATCGCCACGGGCGCCTGCCTTGCCGAGGCCACGACACGTTACCTCCCCCGCTTCGTTGGACGCACGGTACTCGCCAGTGCCTATCTCGCGACCGTCGTCACCGCCATGGCCGAAGTCCTGGGTGGCGCGATTGCCCTTCAAATGCTCTTTGGGCTGCCCGTGCGCGCGGGCTGCGTCATCGTGGCGGCAGTATCGATGGCGATGCTCATGACGAGCTCCTACAAGCGCGCCGAACGCTGGATCATCGCCTTCGTGGGTGTGGTGGGACTCTCGTTTTTAGCAGAGCTCGCGCTGGTCAAAGTCGACTGGCCGCAAGCAACCGCAAGCTGGATCACGCCTAGTATGCCCACTGGCTCTGCCGCGATTATCGTGAGTGTCCTGGGTGCGGTCGTTATGCCACACAACCTTTTTCTGCACTCCGAGGTCATCCAATCCATGCACTTCGAAGGCCAAGGCGAGCAAGTTATCGAAGAACGTCTGCACTACGAGCTCTTCGACACGCTCTTTTCGATGGGCGTGGGCTGGGCAATCAACTCGGCCATGGTCATCCTGGCCGCAACGACCTTCTTTGCGCACGGCATGGTCGTAGACGACCTCGCCGTCGCAGCGGCCACGCTCTCCCCCATCTTGGGCCCGGCGAGCTCGACCATCTTTGCCGTGGCGCTGCTGTTCGCGGGACTATCGAGCAGCGTGACAGCGGGCATGGCGGCGGGGACCATCACTGCGGGCATGTTCGACGAGGAATACGATATCCACGACCGACATTCCTCGATCGGGGTGGCGGCCTGTTTCGTCGGCGCAGTGACGGCGTGCCTGGTCGTCCCAAATCCTTTTGAAGGTCTCATCTGGAGTCAGGCACTGCTGTCGCTTCAGCTACCGATTACGGTCTTTGTGCTCATACGGCTCACCAGTTCACCCCGCGTCATGGGCAAATACGCCAATTCGCGTCCACTCAACGCGCTGCTCGTAGGGATCGGTGCCATCGTGACGATTCTCGATGTCGTGTTGTTGACAGGGATGTAATGGGGCGGGGCACCTACTCAGG
The DNA here is from genome assembly GCF_003467965.1 of Collinsella sp. AM42-18AC. NCBI lineage: Bacteria > Bacillati > Actinomycetota > Coriobacteriia > Coriobacteriales > Coriobacteriaceae > Collinsella > Collinsella sp. AM42-18AC. The sequence goes on along the minus strand of NZ_QSFY01000002.1, from coordinate 155,411 downwards.
CAAACGTCTCGATCTGTAACATCTAGACCCGCTTTCGATGTCTAGATGTTACAGATTGAGATCTTCTGCCGGACGGTTTTGGTTTGTCTCGATATGTAACAAGTGGGCCCAATTTCCACCGTTAGACGTTACAGATTAAGACAAAAGGTCGGCCGGACTCACAACAGACAGGATCGGCCAACAGCAACCGTGATCCCTTAGGGGCGGAGGAAAAGGGCCCCGGCCGAGAATTCGACCGGGGCCCTTGGACAGAGCTATGTGTTGCCGTGAGCCGCGTGCCGACGAGCTACTCCTCGACGAGCTCAAACTGATCGGGACCGACGCCGCACACCGGGCACACATAATCCTCGGGCAGCTCGGGCGTATCGACCTCAACCTCGTAACCGCAAACGACGCACACGAACTTATACGTCTTCTTCTCCTCAGCCATGATGTTCTCCTCTCAAACGCGACTGGTGATGTACTTCATTTATCAGTATAGATTCTCAATAATATAATGCAAGTATTTTTAAAACATTTCTAGCCTTGATACGAGGACGCCTTCGGAGGCGTCTTGCCCTTCAGGACCTTATGGTAGTAATCGTAGGTGAGCGGCGTCTCGTCACTCAAGCGCTCGGCATCCTCGACCTCGCCGATAAACAGTAGATGCGTGCCAACATCCACAGTGTCGATCAAATGGCAGCTAAACAGGGCCGCCGCGTGCTCGGGCACATAGGGCATGCCCAGAGCCGTCTCGCGGGTCTCGTATTTGGCAAACTTGTCATAATCGCTGCTGGTGCGGAACCCAAAGTTACCGATGTAGAGCATATCGGCGGTCTGATCGATCACGGTCAGCGCGAACGCTTTGGCCGAAGCGATGACGCCCGAGGTGACGTTGTCCTTGTTCACGGCAACCGAAATGCGCGGCGGCATGGACGTCACCTGCACCGCAGTGTTGATGACGCAGCCGGCGCGCAGCCCGTCTGCCGCGGCGCTCACCACGTACAGACCGCTCGGCATGGTAAAGAACGCTGTTTTGTCCATAACGATCACTCCCCTAACCCGGGTTGGAACCTCATGGATGTATGTACCCACAAAAAGGCGGCACCCATAACGGACGCCGCCTTTGAAACATATGTGTCAGAACAGTAAGAAAGATGAGACACCCGCAGCTGCGGTGAAATAGGGACTGAATAGCCCCTCAAACAGGCAAACCAGTCCGTATTCCACCGCAACTTATGAAGGACGGTCAGCGGTTGCGTTCCTTGAGGGCGCGGTCGATCTCGCGTTGGACATCACGCTTGGCCATGTCCTCGCGCTTGTCGTAGAGCTTCTTGCCGCGACCCAGGCCCAGCAGCAGTTTTACGCGACCGTCGGTATTAAAGTAGAGCTCCAACGGAACCAGCGCATAACCACGGTTGCGAAGTTTGCCGTCAAGAAAGTCGATCTCCTTGCGATGCAGCAGCAGACGGCGCCGACGGTCGGGATCGCGATTCCACACGCCACCATGGCTATAAGGGTGGATATGCAGGCCGACGAGCCAGCACTCCCCGCCACGAATCAGTGCAAAGGTATCGGTAATCTGGCAGGCGCGCTCGCGAATCGACTTGACCTCGGTACCGCTCAGCTCAATACCGCACTCAAACGTCTCATCGATAAAGTACTCGTGATGTGCCGAGCGATTCTTGGAAATGAGCTTGCGCTCGCGCTTACTGGGCATCGCCGGCCTCCTTGGCGCCATCGGCGTTTGAGCCCGCAGCCTCGCGCTTTGCCCTGCGCTCGGCGTTAAGCTCGGCATCGCTCTCGCGCACCAGTTTGATAATCGCCGCGCAGGCCTCCTCGCCCACCAAATCGCGAGCACGCACCGTCAGGCGCGTAGCCTCCTGCTTGTCGCCGTCGCTTGCAGCATCGGTCGCACACATGATCAGGCAGATGGCAATCTCGGCCGAAGGCGAGGTCGGCACGCCCTGCAGGGCGAGCTCACCCATCACATGGTCGTCACTCTCGTCCGCGGCATCCGGATAGGTGGTATGGATCTTGTTGAGCAGGCGCGTCGTATGCGCATCATTGGGCGCCAGGCGCAGCGCCAGACGCGCGCAGCCCACGGCAGCCGAAATGTTCTCGGTCTCGGGCTCCAAGAAGTACTGACCCAAATTGGTGTAGGCGCGTGCGGCGCACTTACCGTCGCTCGCGCGCTCCAGCACCGAGAACGAGAGCGATGCCCACTCCTGCTTGTCCTCGAGCGCGCGGAACAGCTCGGCCAAGTCCAAGCGATAGTTGCAGTTCATGGGATCCCAACGCACGGCCTGCATCAGGGCATTCCGAGCACTCACATAATCCTGCTGGCGAATGTAGGCAAACGCCATGTCGGAGTACAGGCGGTCAAAGGGAACCTCGACCTGCACCAGCTCGCGCGGATCCTTCTCCACGCGGCGATAGGCCAGGCGCTCAAACTTGCTGTCGAAGCTAAAGTACTGGCGCTTCTCCTCCGTCTTGCACTCAGCGTCGATATACTCCTCGGCGAGCTCCACCAGACGCTCAAGCAGCGGCGTCGCCGTAGCCAGGTCGCCCTGCGCCAGATAGTTCTCGGCATACGTGATGTCTTCCAAGCTGATAGGCAGGTCCATGACAACTCCTCGGTCCGGGCGGCAGACTCAACGCGCGCCTTAAATATCGGTCAATACACAAAACCCGGGTCTCTTACGAGGCCCGGGCGTTCAATTTTGGTAGCCCGTACCAGATTCGAACTGGTGATCTCCGCCTTGAGAGGGCGGCGTCCTAAACCGCTAGACGAACGGGCCATATGTAGCAAATGCAATGGCTGGGATGGAGGGAGTCGAACCCCCATTGACGGAACCAGAATCCGCTGTCCTGCCATTAGACGACATCCCAATGACTGCATCGCTGCGCTCGGCTGTGCCTTTGCGCAAGAAAGAAATATACGGGAAGTCCCGCCGTGACGCAAGCCCTAATTTTGACTTTTTTGAAATTCAGTCAAATACGGCCGACACGTGAAGGACCTGTGAAGCACCAGCGACACGTACGGCGCCAAAGCCCGTAAAACATCCCACATCTACCGCTGGTAGATTACAACAATGCAGCACTCACGGCTGATGGCACAATCAAACCGTCATCATTACACGGATATCGAGGCGCCATGGACGAAGAGCTTGATTACCTATGGGAGACCCTGGGCCTCGAGATCACTGCTGACCTTTGGCCCGAACGGGACAAAATCCATCCCACTCTGCGCCCCGCCATCACGGTGATGCAGGCAAACTACCGCCGTGCATCCTTTTTGATCATGCGGATGTCATGGCACGCGGGACTCCCCGACCTTAAGCGAATCCAGGCAAGCCTCGTCGAGCTGTCCGGTATGCCGACTGTCATATCCGAGGCGCACCTGGAGCAGCGACAGCGCGAGCGACTGCAACAGCAGCGGATTCCCTTTATCTGCCCCGGCGTTCAGGCATATCTGCCCTTTATGGACGAGGAGTACTGGAGCGGCAAGCCCAACAAGCACGTAAAGGTCTACGATCCGCACGAATGGGCACAGCTGGAGGACTGACTGGGGCAAGCCTGCCGGCGGAAAGTGCGTCCCAGATTTCAAGCTCAAACTGGTCCCCACTTTCCCATCGAGCCCTCAACCGGAAACCGTATCCCGTAATCGAAGCTCAAAACGGGTCGCGCTTTCCGCAGCCGCTACAGCAACGCCTCGACCCAAGCCGATTCCCTAAAGCCGGGAATCGCAAAGTCGTCGCCCACCAACAGCGGACGCTTGACCAGCATGCCGTCGGTCGCCAGCAGCTCGTAGCACTCCCGATCCGTCATGCCCGCATCTAGACGCGCCTTCAGGCCCAGCTCTCGATATTTCATGCCCGACGAATTAAAGAAGCGCCGCACCGGCAGCCCCGAACGAGCAATCCAGGTCGCAAGCTCATCAGCCGTGGGATTGTCCAAAACGATATCGCGGTCGATATACTCTACCCCGTGTTCGTCCAGCCATGCCTTGGCCTTCTTGCAGGTCGAGCACTTGGGATATTCAACAAACAGTACGGTCATGGGAATCCTCCGAATATAGATCGGCCAACGCAGGCACACGCCACACGAGGCGCCTTCGTATGATGGGCCAATTGTAGCCCACGGGTCACACGCTAAACGAACCGTACCCCGAATCCGCGTTTGATGAACGGCAGCAGCTCCATTGCCTCGGGCGTGACATGGCCCGCAACGTTCATGCGCTCGTCACCGGGAAGATCGACCCGTGCAATCTCAAGCTCGCCTTCGTAGCGCCCATAGCCGCTATTACTCACAGCGATCGACCCCGCCTTTCGCGGCAGGCCGGCTCCGGCATCCGTCGGCACGGAATCCGGCTTAAGCGTCGTGCGCGACTCCTGAGACCTAAAGATGAGGACGCTCGAATCGGGCCGGTCGTGATGAATCTGCCCACGTACATAGGCATAACCGGACTCAAGCTCGCATTGCAGGTCCACGTATCCGGCGGAAACTTGAGCAAACTGCGCCCAGCCCGCATCGGAAAGATCGGGGTCGCCGACCAACACAATGTCGCAATCGGCGCCATGTGCGAGCTCAAGCATGTTGAGGGCAACCTTTGACGCGCGACCGCGATGTGCCTCGACCGTCGGAAGTCCCTCGAATACCGGCCCGCGAACGTTGGCATCACCCGGCACAAAAGCCATGATTTCGAATCCAAGCGCCGCAAGACGAAGATTCGTCCGAGCAATGTCCTCCAGAGCTAAACCGGTATAAGGCTTAGGGTAAAAATTGTGGCAGGCGGCAAAACGAGTCACATCGGCACCGGCCTCACGCCACGATGCGATTTCATCAGAACTCACCGTCGATGCATTGACCACAATGCGAAATACACCGGACAGTTCCGCAACCCGCTGGGCGCTAAAGCCATAGTCCAAACGAAGGTATTCCAGCCCCAGGTCACGCAGATCCTCGATGCGCTCAAGCCCGAGCAAATCGCATGTGCGCGGCCCCACGTCGGCAATGAGCGCAATGCCGCGGGCGGAAAGCAGCGACAGCACCTGGCGGACCTTATCGGCATACGCCGCTCCCCCGTCCTCGGGAATATGCAGTGAGGTAAACGCATAGCGCGCACCCGCCGCGGCACCACGCTCAATCGTCCGCTCAATATCCTGCAGAGGGCTGGAAAGATAAATCGAAATACCCGTTTTCACGCTTCAACGCTCCTTTAAAAAAGGCCGGCGGAGCAGTTAGCCCCGCCGGCACAACCATAGCATCAAGAAATCTGCCGCGCGCCGCGAGCCCTGAGCAACACGGCTCGCGATATCAAACTATTCGCCAAAGAACTCGTTGATCTTCTGCTCGTCGACGCCAAAGAACCACGTCAGGACAAAGCCAGCGGCATAGGCAAGCAGCATAGCGGCAACGTAGCCGAGCTGCTGACCAGGAACGACGATCAGCAGGCCAAACAGACCGGAAACGCCCTGAGAAACCGTGCCGATGTGAAGCAGCGCCGCGAGCGCGCCGCCAAATCCGGCACCCAGGCAGGCCGTCACAAACGGACGAACGAGCGGCAGCGTAACGGCATACATCAGAGGCTCGCCCACACCCAGGATTCCAACGGGAATGGACTCTGCAACGTACTTCTTGAGCTTGGCGTTCTTGGTCTTAAAGTACAGCGCCAAACCGGCACCGACCTGGCCGCCGCCAGCCATCATAAGGATGGGAAGCAGGTAATTGATACCCTTGGTAGCGCCGTCGGGATCGTTGAGCATAGCGTGGATCGGCGTGAGCGCCTGATGCAGGCCGACGGAAACCAGCGGCAAGAAGCCTGCCGACAGGATATAGCCGCCCAGGACGCCCAGCTTCTCGAAAATAAAGGTCAAAACGCTAAAGATGGCAGTCGTCAGCCATGCGCCAACCGGCTGGATGACGAGCATCAGAGCAAAGGCACCGATGATGAGCACCAGCAGCGGGGACAAAAACGTGTCGAGTGCGTTGGGCATAACCTTGCGAATCTGACGCTCCATCCAGGCAAAAAATGCGCCAGCGATAAGAGCCGCGATCATGCCGCCCGCTGCGGGGTTGTACTGCGCATTGGTGAGCGGCAGCAGAATGGCAGTGGCAGGATCAGCCGCGCCAGGCGCAAGCAGGGGCATGGCACTGTTGGCGATACACATCATGCCGGCGATGCCGCCCAGCGCAGCGGAGCCGCCAAACTCACGTGCCGCGTTATAGCCCACCAAGATGGGCAGATAGGCAAACAGGGCCCAGCCCATGGAACGAATGCCCTGGTACCACCACTCGCCTGCAAGCGCGCCTGCCGTCGAGACGTTAATGACGTTGCAGATACCGTTGATGAGGCCAGCCGCAATGATGCCGGGAAGCAGGGCGACGAAGACATTGGAAATCTTCTTGAGGAAGGCCTGAACCGGCTTGGACTCGTACTTTGCCTTCTGCGCGGCCTTGTTTGTGGCCGCAGCGTCAACCACGCTCTCGTCGGCAACGCCTTTCGCAAGGCCAGTGAGCTTGGAGAACTCCTCGAGCACCTTATTCACCTTGCCCGGCCCCAGCACGATCTGCATCGTGTCGTCCTCGACCAAGCCCATCACGCCGTCGAGTGCCTTAATACCCTCCGTGTCGACGCTGCCCGTGTCTTTGACGGTCACGCGCAGGCGCGTCATGCACGCCGCGTTTGCGAGCACGTTGTCTTTACCGCCCAAAAGGTCCAGCAGCTTTTGAGCCAGCTCTTTGTTCGTCATAACTCCTCCTTGTATTGGGTATCTCGTTTGGATGTCATATCAGCTCACGCCGCGCACCTATTGGGCATCGGCATTGCTCTTCTCATGGCCACTCACCGCAGCACGGACATGGCCTCGCGCTCGCTCAAGAGCTACCGCAGCCTGCTCGACATCGCAGTCCAGCAGTACCGAGACAATAGCGGTTTTTACGTGGCCGCCGGCATCTGCAAGCGCCTGAATAGCGCGCTCGCGCGTGCAGCCGGTCGCCTCCATCACGATGTTCTGGCCGCGCACCACCAACTTCTCGTTCGTCTGCTGCACATCGACCATCAGGTTTTGGTATACCTTGCCGATCTTGACCATGGCACCGGTCGAAATCATGTTGAGAATGAGCTTTTGAACCGTTCCCGCCTTGAGCCTCGTTGAGCCGGTCAGCACCTCGGGACCGGGCACGGGTTCAATGGCAAGATCTGCGCTCTCCCCGATCTTCGACCCTTGGTTGCAGGCAATTGCAATGGTCTTGCACCCAGTTGCCCTGGCGTTCACAAGGCCGCCCACCACATAGGGAGTACGGCCGCTTGCCGCCAGGCCAACGACAAGATCCTTGTCCGAGAGTCCACGCTCCCGCAGGTCGCTCGCGCCAAGCTCCTCGCTGTCTTCGGCACCTTCGACAGCCTTGATAAACGCCGTCTCGCCTCCGGCAATGAGCCCGACAATCAGATCGGGTGACACGCCAAACGTGGGCGGACACTCCGAAGCGTCGAGTACGCCCAGACGACCGCTGGTGCCTGCGCCCATGTAAAAGACGCGTCCGCCGCGCTCGAGTGCCTCAGCAGCCCAGTCGATTGCTGTGGCAACCTGGGGCAACACCTTCGTGACCGACTGGACGGCACGAAGATCCTCATCATTCATCGTCGTGACGATTTGCAGCGATGTCATCGTATCGAGGTCCATTGAACTTTGATTACGCTGTTCGGTCGTGAATTTTGTTAAATCGAGCATTTCATTCACCTCATCTTTCCTGTTTCTCGATGTAGTTTTGCTTAATGACATGCGTCGCCCGTTCGTAGTCGCTGGCAACGTAAGCAGCGTACAGGGCATCGACAACCATAAGCTGGGCCATACGCGAAGCCATGGCACCGCTGCGGACCAAGGGTTCACTCGCGGCGACGCCGAGCACGGCATCGGCCACGGTGGCAAGCTTGGATGATCCACCTACTTTGGTAACGGCCACAACGGGACAGTTGTGACGTTGAGCCTCGGCGGTGCAGTCCAGCACCTCTTGCGTCAAGCCCGAGTAGCTAAAGGCGATTGCCATATCGCCCTCATGCATGTTCTTGGCACACAAGAGCTGATCATGCCAGTCGTCGTACAGATGGCACTCCTTGTCGACACGCATGAGCTTTTGCGCCAGATCGTGCGCGACCAAACGAGAGGCACCGATACCGAACAGATTGACCGCACGTGCCCGCTTAAGATAGGCCGCACATCGCTCCAAGACGGTGTAATCGAGCGTTCGCGCCGTCGCTTCGATCGTGCGCACGTTGCTTTTCATCACCTTCCCCACGATACGTTCGACGCTGTCATCCATGGAGATGTCCTCGAGGGCAACGTCTTTCTTGTCACCCAAGAGCGCCAGCTCGGCAATCAGTTCGCGCTGGAACTCCTTGTAGCCCGCAAAACCCAAGCGCTTGCAAAAGCGCAAAATGCTCGAGGGCGAGGAGAACGTGGCATCGGCAAGACCGCGGACGGACAGCCCGACCACCTCGTGCGGATGAGCGCTTACATATGCGATGACATTGCGTTCCGCCGGGCTCGCGCTGAGCTCACGCTCGCGAAGCCGCAAAAGCAATCCGTTTGCCATCTCAAACACCTCCGTTGAGAAGAATTAAAGACCAACGAATGATTCGTACCGGATACAAACAGCTTTTACGGTACATTGTGCCGCATCGTGGCGCACAAAGGGCGAGCGTTCTACCGCTCGCCCCTCAAATCCGACCGCTCGGAAATACGCGCGACACAAAATAATTCAACAAGGTCGCATTATCGGTAACAGGGCTGTTACCGATACCGCCTCGCGTGGGCGCCAATCGGACGTGCCGCAAACCCCTACCCCGCCTCGCGCATCCAGCGATCGAACGTCCCCACGCACACGCCCAGGCACTTTGCTGCCTGGCTGCGGGTAATATCGCCCGCCTCATAGCTATCCCGTACCAGATCAAACTGAGGAGGGCACGGCTTGCGAGGTCGACCGAAACGGACCCCTCGCGCCCGCGCCGCTGCAATTCCCTCCGCTTGGCGCCGATGGATATTCTCGCGCTCCACCTGCGCCACGTAGCTCAGCAGTTGCAGCACAATATCGGCAATCAGGGCATTAGTCACATCCGGCGTGCCGCTTGCCCTGGCGCGCGTGTCAAGCAATGGCATGTCCAACACCACAATGGCAACCCCGAGCTCCTTGGTAATGCGACGCCATTCCTCAAGAATCTCGGAGTAATTACGACCAAGTCGGTCGATAGAAAGCACCACCAGCACGTCCCCGTCTCCCAGGACGTGCAGCAGCTCGCGATAGCGCGGTCGATCGAAGTCCTTGCCGCTCGCATGGTCGGCATAAATATTCGCCGAGCCCACGCCATAGGCGCCCAGCGCATCCAGCTGCCGATTAAGATTCTGATCGCGCGAACTCACCCGCGCATAACCATACACCGTCGCCATCTCATCCCCGCTTTCTTGTAAACCTGCCAAAAAGGGACAGGTTTATTTTGGTAGGTTTTACCTCTCAAATAGCAGGTAAGCGGGCGGCCGAGCAGACGGCAAGGTAGCCATGATCCAAATGCGGAGGGCGGCCCCGAAAGACCGCCCTCCGCTCTCCCGCCATGAGTCGAGATTTGGCTAATGGATAAGCTTAAAGTCCAAGTGCCCACGCGTGGTATTGACGCGCGAGACCTCGATAATCACGCGCTGGCCCAGTTCATAGCGAGTCCCCGTGTCGGCGCCCGTCAGCGTAAGCGCATCCTCGTCGAACTCGAACCACTCGTTGCCCAGGCTCTTGATCGAAACCAAGCCTTCGACCTGCGTCAGGTCCAAGCGCACAAAGAGGCCCATGCTGCTAACCCACGAGACGGTTCCGGCATAGCGCTCGCCCAGACGGTCCTCATAGTACTGGGCAATCTTGATCTTTTGCGTCGCATGGCTAGCGGCATCTGCCGCGCGCTCGGCATCGCTGCATGCGCGGCAGATCTGCGGCAGAATGCGCGGCAGCGACTCGCGCCCCTTGCCGATCAGCCGCGGCGTACGGACCAGGGCGTCCTTGCCGCCGAGCTGCTCATAGGCCAACTGCAGTTTGAGCACGCGGTGCACCACCAGATCGGGGTAGCGACGGATGGGACTCGTAAAGTGACAGTAGCACGGCGCGGCGAGCGCAAAGTGGCCCTCGTTGCGCGGCTTGTACAGTGCGCGCTGCATGCTGCGCAGAAGCAGCGTGTTGACGAGCGGTGCGTTGGCCGTACCGGCGGCAGCATCAACTGCAGCCTGTAGCTCATCGGGACTCCCCAGGGCGATACCGGCAGCACGGCGATCGTCGATGATGCCTAGCTGCGCCAGCGCAACGGCGGCACCGTGCAGGCTATCGGGGCTCGGATCCTCATGCACGCGATAGCAGGCCTCGATATCACGGTCTGCCAGCCACTCTGCAACGCACTCGTTGGCGAGTAGCATGGCTTCCTCGATAAGCGACGTGGCACACGAACGCTCGCGCGCCACAATCTGCACGGGCACTCCGTCCTCATCCAATAGAGCGCGAATCTCGGCCGTGTCAAAATCGACTGAGCCGCGGGCACGACGAATACGACGGCGAAGTTCGGCGAGTTCGTTGGCGGCGACAAGGAAATCGCCGAGGTCGACGTTATAGCCGCGAGCAGTTTCCTCGCACGCAAGACCGCGCTCAAGCGCCTCCTCGCGCGAGGCCTCAGCAGCCGCAACATCCTCAGCGGCGCCTTCCAGCACCGAATACTCAACAGCGTCGGCACGCACCAGCAGCGCCTCGGCGCCGTCATAGTCCATACGCACACGCGAGCGAATCACGCTGGGGTACGGATCGTAATGCCGCACGCGACCCTGCGCATCGAGCTCAATGTCAACGGTAAACGCAAGACGGTCCTCGTCAGGGCGAAGCGAGCATAGGTCACAGGACAGGCGTTCGGGCAGCATGGGAAGCACGCGATCGGCCAGATACACCGATGTCGTACGATGGCGAGCCTCAAGATCGATATGCCCGCCCCAAGCCACATAGTGAGAAACGTCAGCGATATGCACACCCAGCTTATAGCCACCCTCGGGCGTGCGCTCAAGCGAAATGGCATCGTCAAAGTCGCGCGCGTCGACCGGGTCGATCGTGATGACAAAGCGGTCGCGCAGATCGCGGCGGAGCGGGTCCTTAAGCGCCGCGGACACATCGAGCGAAAGCCCCTCGGCCTCGTCCAGCGCGGCCTCGGGATAGCTATCGGTATAGCCGTAACGCGCCATCACGTATTGAACGCCCAAATCGGGCGCGTCATCTCCGCCAATGCGGCGTTCGATCGTCACGGTGCCCGATTCCAGGCGCGTCGGGTAGGTCAAAATGCGCGCGACAACGGCATCACCCGGGTGGACGCTCAGACGATCCGCCGAGGTATCCTCGGGCAGAATGAAGAAGTCGGCCTTCAGGCGCGAATCGAGCGGCTCGATCACACCGAGCGGACCAGCGGTCTGGTACGTACCCACCACGCTTATGGCTGCGCGCTCAACCACGCCTTCGATCACGGCGCGCCGCTCACCGTGCGGGCTATTCTTAATGCTCACGGCAACGGTATCGCCATCCATGATCTCGCGCTTACCGCGGCCCATAACCTTGTAGTCGCCGCTCTCGGTTATGACATAGGCGCCATGCTCATGGAGCTGCACGCGCCCGGTCAGGCTCGGACGGCGTTCGCTGCGCACCGGCCCACGCTTATTGCGAGCACCGCGCTTATGCTTGTTATTGCGCCCCATGGCGCCTCCTTGCTATCGATGACGAACTCCAAAGAGTCTACCCAAATGATTCGCTTTCCTGCCGTCCCCTAGAGATCAAAAAACGGGCCGCCCCATAAGAGACGACCCGTTGGAAGGGATGAATTCCAGGCATGCCTACACGCGCAGGTAGCGGCGCATGGCTATGGCAGAACCAAAGAGACCGATAATCACACCGACCAGAATCAGCGCAGCATAGGTCACCAGGTAGTACTGCATCGGCAGGGCAAACGACATCCAGCCGATGCTCTCCTGCAAACGCGGAATCATCAGATTGCGCAGCAGCTCCAGAACGCCGATGGAAAGCAGCGAGCCCAAAATGGCCTGCAGTACTCCCTCGGTGATAAACGGGCCGCGAATGAAGCCGTTGCTGGCGCCGACCAGACGCATAATCGCAATCTCACGACGACGCGCCGTGATGGACAGGCGAATCGTATTGTTGATGAAGATGAATGCGATAAAGGTCAAAAGGCCAACGAGCACCACGGCGGCGATGCGGATGTAGTTGGTCACCTGGAACAGGCGGCTCACTTCCTCTTGGCCGTACAGCACGCTCGCGTTGACGTCGCCGTCATCCGCGATCTTCTGGAAGTCGGCGTTCTTCTTGAGCTTCTGGGCCGTGCTCTCGACCTTGGACGGATCGTCCATCTCAATTGCAAACGAAGCCGGCAGCGGGTTCTGGCCATCGAGCGCGCTCATGGTGGCGTCGGCGTTGCCCGACATCTTGCTCGTATACTCGGCCAGCGCGTCGTCCTTGTCCTTATAGGTCACGGACTTGACGTTATTCCACGTCTTAAGCTCGGCCTCAAAAGCCTGAACATCGGCCTGATCGGCGTCATCGCTAATGAACGCGTTGATGACAACCTGATCCTCGACGGTGCCGATCACGGAGTTCAGCATCGCGGAGCCCATGATGAACAGGCCGATGATAAACAGCGAAAGGAAGATCGTGATGACGGCGCCGAGCGAGGTAGTCCAGTTACGGAAGAAGTGACTGATTGCCTCTTTGAAGGAGTAGCCCACGTTAGTTGGTGCCATAGTTGCCGTAACCTCCCCTCTCCTGGTCGCGGATAACGTGGCCGCCCTCGAGGGCGATCACGCGACGGTGCATGCTATCGACCATCTCGCGGTCGTGCGTGGCGACGATCACGGTGGTGCCGGTGCGGTTAATACGCTCGAGCAGCTTCATGATGCCCAGCGAGATCGCCGGGTCGAGGTTGCCCGTGGGCTCGTCGCAGATCAGCAGCGGCGGACGGTTGACCATAGCGCGGGCGACGGCGACGCGCTGCTGCTCGCCACCGGAAAGCTGGTCGGGCAGCGAATCCATCTGATCGGCCAGACCGACCAGACGCAGCACCTCCGGCACCTGGCTGCGAATGACGCCCTTGGGCTTGCCGATGCACTGCAGGGCAAACGCCACGTTTTCGTAGGCGGTCTTTTGCGGCAGAAGCTTAAAGTCCTGGAACACGGCACCAATCTGACGACGCAGGAATGGGACCTTGCGGTTCTTGATCTTCATGAGGTCCTGGCCGGCGACCAAAATACGACCGCTTGTGGGCTTGACGTCGCGGTTGAGCGTCGACAGCAGCGTGGTCTTGCCCGAGCCGGAGTGACCGACCAAAAAGACGAACTCGCCCGGATAGATCTCGATGTTAATGTCGTCGAGTGCAGGCTTGTTGGGCTGTGCCGGATAGATCTTGGTGACATGCTCCATAAGGATGACGGGCTCGACACCGGCCTGCTTGGCCATCTTCTTGCGGCTGGCCTGCGGATCGATGGGCGCAAACACCGACGTAAAATCGGGGTTGTTGAGCGCGTTATCGAGGCTTGCGACCTCGGCTGCCTGATCGCTCTCGACCACCGGGGCAGCAGGCTGCGTGGGATCGGGAATAGCGGCAAAGAGGCCGGACTGCGCAGGCTGAGGAGCCGGTGTCGCAGGAGCCATGGGGTCGGGAATGCCGGCCATGCTAGGCTGCGGCGCGGCGGCGCCAGCCTGAGGCTGCTCCACGCGAGCGGTCACAGCCTGAACGGGCTCAAAACCCGCCGTGCCGGAAAGCGCGACATCGCTGGTGGGATTGTAGGCAAAGGGATCGGATGCCGGCTGTGCCTGATCTGCCGGCTGAGCGGGAGCCTGAGCAACAGGCTGGCCCTCTGAATCCGGAGTGGCGAAACGACTGCCCTGGACGCCTGTCTGCGTCTTGGGGGCATCATCGCCCGCACCGGAGGTACGGAAGTGGTTACCCACTGGTGCTCCTTATCGTCGTGCGTTTAAACTACATGAGCGCTTTATATTTTAGCAGCATTAGCTTTGCTGCACATAAGAAGCATGGCGGGGTTTGGTCCCACCGGCCGCGCACAGGGTTACCTCCCAAATCGTCCTCGGACATGTCGGCGCCCCCGCTGCGCGCTTCGCGCTGCGGGGGCGCCTCCGTCCTGCGGAAAGATTTGGGAGGTAACCCTGTGCGCGGCCTGCGGCTACTATGGGGTCGCCGCGTGATCTTGGGGTGCTGCACATACATAGTTGGGAGGGCTGAATTGCACGTTGCCGTACTGGGCCCTTTTCCCGAAGAAGGCCTTGCTTGATGCGGCACTGATTTTGCTGAAATATAAAAACAGGGGCGTCCTCTTTTTGAGGGCGTCCCTGTCTACGTCTATTTGCTATTGGCTTGTGGCCGATTTGAGCGGTGGTTGCTCTATGCCAAGAACTCCTTGGTGGTCGCCACGATGTTGGCGGCGTCCAGGCCGTACTTGTGCAGGAGCTCGGCACCCGGGCCGGACTCGCCGAAGGTGTCGTTGACGCCAATCTTCTTGAGCGGCGTCGGGCACTGCTCGCACAGAACATCGGCAACGGCGCTGCCCAGGCCACCGATCACGGAGTGCTCCTCGACGGTCACGACGTGGCCGGTCTTGGTGGCGCTCTTGACGATCAGGTCGGCATCGATGGGCTTGATGGTGTGCATGTTGATGACCTCGGCATCGATGCCCTCGGCAGCAAGCTGCTCAGCGGCCTCGAGAGCCTCGCCGACCATCAGACCGCAAGCGATGATGGTGACGTCGGCGCCCTCGCGCATGACGATGCCCTTGCCCACCTCGAACTTGTAGGTCTCGGGGTCGTTGATGACCGGCGAGGCCAGACGGGCAAAGCGCATGTACACGGGGCCATCGCACTCGTAGGCGGCGCGCGTCACGGCGCGGGCCTCCACGTCGTCGGCGGGAACAATCACGGTCATGCCGGGGATAACGCGCATGAGGGCGATATCCTCGCAGCACTGGTGCGTGGCGCCATCCTCGCCCACCGAGATACCGGCGTGCGTGGCACCAATCTTAACGTTAAGGTGCGGGTAGCCGATGGAATTGCGGACCTGCTCAAAGGCGCGGCCAGCGGCAAACATGGCAAAGCTGCTCGCGAAGGCAACGCGGCCGGTGGTCGCGATACCAGCGGCAACACCCATCAGGTTGCTCTCGGCGATGCCCACATCGAAGAAGCGGTCGGGGCAGGCTGCCTTGAACTTGCCGGTCTGCGTGGCGGCGGCCAGGTCGGCGTCGAGGACCACAAAGTCATCGTGCTCGTTGGCGAGCTCGACGAGGGCCTCGCCGTAGCTTACGCGCGTGGCGATTTTCTTGACGTCTGCCATCCTAGAGCTCCTCTCCGGCGGCCGTGAGCTCTGCCATGGCCTGCTCAAACTGTTCATCGTTGGGGGCCTTGCCGTGCCAACCCACCTGGTTCTCCATAAAGGAAACGCCCTTGCCCTTGGTGGTCTCGGCGATGATGGCGGTCGGCTGACCCTTGGTGGCGCGGGCCTCGGCAAAGGCGGCGCGGATCTGATCGAAATCGTTGCCGTCGGCGAGCTCCACCACGTGGAACTTGAAGGCGCGGAACTTGTCGGCGAGCGGCATGGGGTCGTTGACCTCCTCGACGGGGCCGTCGATCTGCAGGCCGTTGTGGTCGACGATCACGCAGAGGTTGTCAAGCTGCTGGTTGCCGGCAAACATGGCGGCCTCCCAAACCTGGCCCTCCTCGCTCTCGCCGTCGCCCAGCAGGGCGTAGGTGCGATAGTCGTCGCCCCAGTGCTTGGCGGCAACGGCCATGCCCACGGCGGCGGAGATGCCCTGGCCGAGCGAACCGGTGGACATATCGACGCCCGGGGTGTCGTTCATGTTGGGGTGACCCTGCAGGTGGCTGCCGATGTGGCGCAGCGTCTCGAGATCCTCCTTGGGGAAGAATCCGCGCTCGGCGAGCACAGCGTACAGACCAGGCGCGCAATGACCCTTGGAAAGCACGAAGCGATCGCGGTCGGCCTTGCGGGGGTCGGCCGGGTCGACGTTCATTTCCTCAAAGTACAGATAGGTCATGATGTCGGCAGCGCCGAGCGAACCGCCCGGATGGCCGGACTTGGCAGCGTGCACGCCGGTGACGATGCCCTTCCTTACCTCGTTGGCAACCTTTTTGAGCTCTTCGTCGCTCATTGTGCCTTCCTTTCATCCTCTTAAGACAAGATGCGCACGGCACGGAAAGGTAGTCCCAACACAGCCGCGATGCACGTACGTCATTCATTATGCTGGAAACTGGAAGCTTTACCAGAGTATTTATCATTATTTGAACAATTGAGCAGGCAGAACCGCTGATGAAACGGTTTATCAATGTGAACGTCTTTTGGATGGAACGCAGTCGGCCCTACGCGTTAATGTCCTTGAATCCCTCACCGAAGGTTTCCGTAACGTCGGCGACCGTCACAATGGCGTGAGGATCGCGCTCGCGCACGATCGTTTTGAGGGTGTTGAGCTCGCGGCGGCTCACAATGACCATGATCACCGGCTTCTCGGCACCCGAGTACATGCCGGTCGCCCTAAACTTGGTGCAGCCGCGGCCCAGGCCATACATGATGTCGGCCGCGATATCGGGAAACTTGTCCGAGATGATGAGCACCATACGGCGCCTGTTGCCACCGTCGACCACGGCATCGATCACGTAGCCGCTAATGACCATCGAAAGGCCCGCATACAGCGCGTTTTCGACCGAAAAGACCGGGGCCGACAGCGCGCACACGGCAACATCGATCGCCATGACGGTCGAGCCAACCGGCAGCGATGTGTTGCGCGAGATGATCTGGCCGATCGTGTCAGAGCCGCCAGTGTTGGCACCGGCGCGCAACACCATGCCATACCCGATGCCCGTGATAATGCCGCCCCACATAGCGGGCAGCATCAGGTCGGCATGTGCCAGCGGCGCCACAAACGGAGCGAACAGGTCGGTGAAAAAACCCAGCAGCACAAAACCGGTCGCCGTCTGCACCACGTAGAACATGCCACCCTCGCGCATAACAACCAGCAGCAGCAAGGCATTCATCACGATGGTCTGGATACCGACGGGAAGCGATATGCCATGCGAGGCGCCGACCGCCTGAATAATGGTGGCAAGGCCTGTGACGCCGCCGGCGGCAAGGCCGTTGGGGATCAAAAACAAGTCTGTCGCGATAGCTGCCAGGGCGCAGCCAAACATAATCTTGGGCAAGTCATGAAAGAAGTTCATCGAAAGAATGCGCTTGATGTCCAGACGATATGCCATGCTGCCTCCCTCAAAAAAGCGCACCCAAACGAGTGCGCTTTGAACTTCTTGCTGTATTCGATTCTACCGATTCACCGGGCAAATACCACCCCTGCGAAGTGTTTGCATCGACCCGGAGCCAATCATGTGCCTAGGCAGACGATGCTTCCGCATCGGCGTTGCCGGTTGCCCAACGATGGTAGCCGATCACAAACGGATCCAGATCGCCATCGTCGAGAACGGCCTCGACGTTGCTGGTCTCCACGCCCGTGCGCAGGTCCTTGACCATCTGATACGGGTAGAGCACGTAGCTGCGAATCTGGTTGCCAAAACCGATCGTGGTCTTGGGCCCGCGAATCTCATCCAGGGCCTCGGCGCGCTTCTCGAGCTCGATCTCGTACAGACGGGCCTTGAGAATCTGCATGCACGCGGCCTTGTTTTGAATCTGGCTGCGCTCGTTTTGGCAAGTGACAACGATGCCGCTGGGAAAATGCGTCACGCGTACGGCAGAGTCGGTGGTGTTGACGCCCTGGCCGCCCGGACCGCTCGCGTGGTACACGTCGACGCGGATATCGTCGGGACTGATCTCGATGTCGATATCGTCAGGCAACACGGGAATGACCTCGACGCCGGCAAACGTGGTCTGGCGGCGCTTCTTATCATCGGTGGGGCTGATGCGTACCAGGCGGTGAACGCCGGCCTCGGCGCGCAGCATGCCAAACGCGTCCTTGCCCTCGACGGTAAAGGTCGCACGGTCGATGCCGATGACCTCAGCCGCGGGGCAGTCGTTAATGGTGACCTTCCAGCCGCGACGCTGGCAGTACTTCATGTACATCTTAAAGAGCATGAAGGTCCAGTCCTGTGCCTCCAGGCCACCCTGTCCGGGCTTGATGGTCACAATCGCGTCGCCGTGATCGAACTCACCGGTAAACCAGCTCGAAAGCTCGAGCTCGTCGATAGCGCGGGCCAGGCGTTCTGCCGTAGCGGCAGCCTCCTCGCGCAATGCGGCGGCATCGGGGTCGTCGCCCATCTCCTCGGCAAGCTCCAGCGCCGCGCGGGCGTCAGATAGCTCGCCGCGCGCGGTATCCACGGCAGCGATATCTTCCTTGGCGCGAGCGATCTCCTCCATGGTGGCGCGAGCGGCGTCGGCGTCATCCCAAAAGCCGGGGGCCACGCTTTTTGCCTCGAGCTCGGTCACGCGCGTGCGCTTCTCGTCCAAATGAAGATACGACTCGACCTCGCCGAGCCGGTCCGCAAACGCGTCCAGCTCGGCGGGCGTTACCTCTAAAGCCTCGGCCATTAACGATTCCTGCCGTGGCAGTACTTGAACTTCTTGCCGCTGCCGCAGGGGCAAAGGTCGTTGCGGCCCACGTTGACATAAGGGTCATCGCTCTCGGACTTGCGGTAGGTGGTCACCTTGCCGCCGTTGTTGACAGCAGCCGGGCCTCCCTGGACGGCCGTACGAGCCTGAACCTGTGCCTGCTTGCGCAGCACCGAGCTGCCGTTGTCGCCATCGACGTCGGCGGGGCCGGAGAAGCGCGCACCCTCGAGCGCGGGGTCCTCCTTGTGCTCCACGGCCTGCGGGGCGGCCTTGATCTCGATGCGCAGAACGGTGCGCAGGTAATCCTCGTACATGGTGTCAACGAGCATCTGGAAGGCACCATAAGCCTCAGTCTTGTACTCGACCAGCGGGTCGCGCTGGCCAAAGCCGCGCAGTCCGATACCGGTCTTGAGGTAGTCCATCTCCTGCAGGTAGTTCATCCAGCGGGTATCGATGACGCGCAGCATGACCTGGGTGTTGAGCTCGCGCATGAGGTCCTCACCCAGGCGCTCGGCCTTCATGTTGTAGCACTTCTCAACGTAGGCCAGGACATCGGCAGCCAGGGCCTCGAAGTCCTCGTCGGGGAACTTGGGCGTGTCGATATGCCCGGTGAGCTCCACGACCCACTTGCGCAGGCCCTCGAGATCGCGCTCGCCATCGTGGCTGTCCTTGGTGCAGAACTCCTGAACACAGCGGTACACGGTATCGTGCATGACCTCGGTGATGTGATCGGTCAGGTCCTTGCCGTCCAGAATCTTGTTGCGCTCGGCGTAGATGACCTGGCGCTGCTTGTTCATGACGTCGTCGTACTCAAGAACGCTCTTGCGCATGGAGAAGTTGATGCTCTCGACCTTGTGCTGGGCGTTCTCGACGGCCTTGGAGATGATCTTGTGCTGGATGGGCATGTCGTCGCCCATGTCGGCGGTAACCATCATCTTGGAAACGCGGTCCATCTTGTCGCCGCCGAACAGGCGCATGAGGTCGTCCTCGAGCGACAGGTAGAACTGAGTCTCGCCCGGATCGCCCTGACGACCGGAGCGGCCACGCAGCTGGTTGTCGATACGACGGGACTCATGGCGCTCGGTGCCGATGACGGTCAGGCCGCCGGCGGCAAGCACGCGCTCGCGTTCGGCCTTGCAGGTCTCCTTGGCCTCAGCGTTAAACTGCTCGAGCTGCTCGGGCGTCACGTCCTCCATGGTCAGGCCCTCGTACTCAAGGCGCTCGCGCACCAGCTCGTCGGGATTGCCACCAAGCAGGATGTCGGTACCACGACCGGCCATGTTAGTAGCGATGGTCACGGCGCCGTAGCGTCCGGCCTGGGCAACGATATGAGCCTCGCGCTCGTGATGCTTAGCGTTGAGGACCTCGTGCGCGATACCGCGCTTGGTAAGGGCGGCCGACAGCTTCTCGGAGCTTTCGATGGAGACGGTGCCCACCAGGACCGGCTGGCCCTTGGCGTGACGTCGCTCGACGTCGTCGGCAACGGCGTTGTACTTGGCCTGGATGGTGCGGTACACCAGGTCCTCGTGGTCGACACGCTGAACGGGCTTGTTGGAGGGGATGACCTCGACGGGCAGCTTGTAGATCTCGCGGAACTCGGCGTCCTCGGTGAGTGCCGTACCGGTCATGCCGGAGAGCTTGTCATACAGACGGAAGTAGTTCTGCAGGGTGATGGTAGCCAGCGTCTGGTTCTCCTCGCGCACGAGCACGCCCTCTTTGGCCTCGATGGCCTGATGCAGGCCCTCGGAGTAGCGGCGGCCTTCCATGATGCGGCCGGTGAACTCGTCGACGATTTTGACCTCGCCGTTGGTGACCACGTATTGCTTGTCGCGGTGGAACATGTACTGGGCCTTCAGCGCCTGCTGCAGGTGGTTGACCAGCTGGCCCGAGAGGTCGGCATAGATGTCATCGATGCCCAGGCGGCGCTCGATCTTCTTAAGGCCGCGCTCGGTGGCGGCGATGGTGTGCTTGGCCTCGTCCATGACGTAGTCGCCCGTGGGCTCGACGTCCTCGGTGGCGGTGAGCATGTCGTGCGACACGTCCTCACCGCGCTCCAGGCCGCGCACGGCGCGCGCGAAGTCCTTATAGGTGCTGGCGGACTTGGTGCCGGCGCCCGAGATAATCAGCGGGGTGCGAGCCTCATCGATCAGGATGGAGTCGACCTCGTCGACGATGGCGTAGTTGTGGCCGCGCTGTACGCGCTGCTCGGGCCGGGTGACCATGTTGTCGCGCAGGTAGTCGAAACCGAACTCGGAGTTGGTGCCGTAGGTGACGTCTGCCTGGTAGGCCGGACGCTTGAGCTCGAGCGGCATGTTGTTCTGGAGCAGACCGACGGTCATTCCCAGGTACTTGTAGATGCGGCCCATCCACTCGGAGTCGCGCTTGGCCAGGTAATCGTTGACGGTAACGACATGCACGCCCTTGCCAGCGATAGCGTTGAGGTAGCCGGCCAAGGTGGAGACCAGGGTCTTGCCTTCGCCGGTCTTCATCTCGGCAATATGACCCTCATGAAGCGCCATGGCGCCGATGAGCTGTACGTCAAAGTGACGCATGCCCGTGATGCGCTTGGAAGCCTCGCGCACGGTGGCAAAAGCCTCGGGAAGCATGTCGTCAAGCGACTCGCCGTTGGCGTAACGCTCGCGGAACTTATCGGTCTGGGCGCGGAGTTCCTCCTCGGTCATCTTCTCAAACTGGGGCTCAAGACCGTTGATTTGGTCGACGATCTTGTAGTAGCGCTTAAGGTCCTTATCGGATCCAAAGGACAGCAGCTTTGACATGAATCCCATGTGGTTTTCCTTTTTGGCCATCGCCCACGCCGTGCAGCTGCGGGCGAGTTAAACACAGATGATTGTACTTTAGCCAAACAAGGCGCGGCCTATACGGTCGACCTCGACCGCCACGTAATAACTATGACCAACCTGCCACAATGGGACAGGTTTATTTTGGCAAGTTTTATCTGAGCAAACGCCGTCTCTCTGCCATTTGGTGCCACGGGGACAGGTTAGCTTGCACCAATAAAAAGAAAAGGGCCGCGCACCCAAATGGATGCACGGCCCTCATGCCATGAATGCGAGCGATTCCGCGGCGAGCTATTTACTCAGCAGCCTCGGTGGTCTCGGCCTCGGCAGCGGCCTCCTCGACGGGAGCCTCTGCAGGAGCCTCGGCGGCCTGCTTGGCAGCCTCCTCGGCGAACTTAGCGGCACGCTTAGCCTTCTCGGCAGCCTTAGCCTCAGCGGCGGCCTTGCGAGCGGCCTCGGCCTCAGCAGCCTTGGCGGCCTTGGCAGCCTTGGCCTCCTCGGCCTTCTTGAGCTGGGCGGCAGCGGCGCCACCGAACTTGTCGGCGAAGCGCTGGACGCGTCCACCGGTGTCGACGAACTTCTGCTGGCCGGTGTAGAACGGGTGGCACTCGTTGCAAAGCTCGACCTTCATCTCGGACACGGTAGCGTGCGTCTTGAAGGTGTTGCCGCAGGAGCACGTCACCGTGCACTCGACATACTGGGGATGGATACCCTGCTTCATGGTAGGACTCCTTATTAGTCAGGCGCTGGTTACCGATCAGCGCATAAGGCGTCTTGGTTTCCGACCAAGACAACAAACTCGGCTATGGTACCACGGCGCCGCGTGTCCCACAAAAGGTTCACGGTCTTTTCGGCACAACACGAGCTGGACCTTAAATATCAACTTCATCCGAACACTCCCCCACATTCATCTCTCGTATGTATCGAGGTATTCCTGCTTGAGCGTCTGCGAGGACGACTTGATCTTTTCCACGAGCGTG
Source organism: Collinsella sp. AM42-18AC (assembly GCF_003467965.1). NCBI lineage: Bacteria > Bacillati > Actinomycetota > Coriobacteriia > Coriobacteriales > Coriobacteriaceae > Collinsella > Collinsella sp. AM42-18AC. The sequence goes on along the minus strand of NZ_QSFY01000002.1, from coordinate 133,008 downwards.
CCGGCTTCGATGAAGTAGAACGAGTTGGTGAGGTCTGCCAGGTCGTCGAGCAGATGGCTTGAAATGAGCACGCTTCGTCCCCGCGCCACCTCGCTGCGCATCGCGTCGCAAGAGGTTTTCCGCTTTCCCGGATCGAGGCCGTTCAGCGGTTCATCGAGGATAAGGTACGGGCAATCGGTCGATATCGCCATGGCAAGCTTTACCTGCTGCTTCATTCCTGTCGAGAGTTTACGGGTCGGCTTGTCGAGATATGAGGAGATTCCGAGGGAGCTGCAGAGCGAGTCGATGTCGGTGGCCGATTTCCACGCCTCCCTAACGAAAGCAAGGTGCTCGATGGCCGATAGCGTGGGGTAAAGATCCGTGCCGCCTGAAGAGCTCAGGTAGACGAGTTCTGCAAATTCGGCTGATCGACGTTGGCAGATTCCGTCTGCCACCAGGCTTCCCGAGCGGATGCGGGTGGGAAATTGGCCCGACAGCGCTTCAAGAAGGGTGGTTTTCCCCGAGCCGTTGGGAGCAACGAGGCCCGCCGCCGTTCCCGGGCTCAGGAAAAGCGATCCGATTGAAAGTATCGTCGTGCTCCCGTATCCCACGCTCGCGTCTAGAAGCTCGAGCCCATGGTGCTTTTTAGCGGGTCCAGCCTGTTTGGGCGAACGTGCCGCAACGGCGCCGACCGCAAAAAGGACCGCGACGTATATCAGGGCCACGGCAAGCATCGATGCGCTGCCTGAACCGGAGCCAATGAATTCTGTCGGGAAGCATCCTACGTAGCCCGTGGCCTCGATAGGCGAGAACACGGCCAGCGGCAGGAGCCCGAGCACGGCATTATGCTCCAGCGCCGAATCGGACAGCAACGGGAATGCCGGGGCCGCGACAAGCAGCGCTGAGGTAAGGGGGCCCGCGAAGACGCGCCTCGTTGCGGTCGATAGGACGGCGGAGCAAACGGATATCAAGGTTCCGCCCGCAAGCAGCGCGAGAAGCAGGGTCGTGAAGACGTTTCCCGCGGTCGTGGTGGCAAGCGCGCCGTCATGGAAGAAGGCGATCGGGTACCCAATTTGCCCGAAGCCGTTTAGGACCAAGGCGTAAATGCCCCCGGGTGCGAGGCCGGCGAGGAGCATCGCGGTCCCCGCGACGATTATCGAAAACACGATCTGGATAAGGCGCCGGAATTTGGGCGCGGGCGCCTTTGCCGCCAGGGTCCCGGGCCTTGTGGCGCCGAGCACGAGTATCGACGAGAGAAGGAAGGGGATGAAGGGAAGGAAAGACGGCGCCGTGGCAATGGCGTAAGGCAGGAAGGAAAGGAATGGCAGGTCGTTTGCGGAGGCCGGGATATCCGTGATGCCGGAGCTGCTCAGGGCACGGCAATACGCGAGCTCCGCGTCATTGGTCTCTCGGTCTCCCACGATGGACCCGGATTGGAAGCCTTCGTCCATGAGCGCGTAGTAGCTCTCGGCAGAATCGAGAAAGGCGGCGTCGGTTTGAGCGGCAAGGGCGGCGTTCGCGTATCTTGCAAGCTCCGCGTCAGCTTGCTGCTCTGGCGATAGGTCTGTGCCGCTGGCCTGGGGCGCGCGCGTATTGAATGCGTCGACAAAGCTCTGCATGCCCTGCTTCATAAAGAAGGGCCCGTAGATGGGTGAATTGAACGCAATGGGGACGGAGAAGGCCGCGGCAAGAACGAGCGTAGAGATCCATGCGGCCTTGTCTCTTAGGATCAGTTTGAGAAGAAGTCGACAGTACATTTGGAAGCACCTACGTTCCTCAAAGAATCGTTAGATTAAAAGTAACAGACCGGATGAAGATACGTGCGACGGGGGCGAGGCGAATGGCTGAGCGGTATCGATACGCTGGTTCAACGGTATTATATTGACCACATAGATTTTTAACTTGCATTTCTACCCGCCCTTTTCGTAGAGTCGCCGATACGTGCTTAGCGCACCCTCGGCGCGTCCGGCAGGCTTTGCGAAATGGGATCCAGGAGACTTCGGCGCAGCATCATCTTGCGGAATGCTTCTAATGAGCCTCCCATCCTTCAAAAACAGAATCTCATCGCACAGCCTATCGACCGAATCCAAGATGTGGGATGACATGATGATGCACGTACCAGAATCGGCCAGCTTCCTGAGAATCTCGGAATGCAAGTCCACCCTGCTGGGGTCGAGCGCGTTCATGGGCTCATCTAATAGAAGGTACCGCGCGCCCGTCGCATACGCAATCGCCAGGGTAAGCTGCTGCTTCATGCCCTGGCTCAGAGTGCGGATCCTCATCTTCGCGAACTCGCCTATCTGCGTTTGTTCCACTATCTCTTCGATATCGCGAGCATGCGGCCACATATCGCAAACCATCTTGAGGTGATCTTCCGCACGCAATCCGGGATACAGCAGCGTCCCCTCACCAGGTGCATAGAAGATCATAGAACGGACCTCTCTCGCACCCGTACCCTGCACCTCATCCAGAACGATGCTCCCGTCCACGCGAGGACCCGGCAAACCTGCCATCGCACGCAGCAACGTCGTCTTTCCATGCCCGTTCGGAGCGACGAGACCGTAGACCGTACCCGGGGCAAACTCAGCGTTCACCGAATCTACGAGCACCTTCTTTCCATAAGAGATCGTCAGCGTTTGAAGGTCAATCATCGAGATCATCCCCTTTCGATCTTTGGAACACTCAGGCGCACCATCAACGGAGATACGGCGCCCAAGACCACCAGCAGAGCGCCCGATGCGCCGACGACCTCTCCAAAAGGCATCGCGTTCGTCCCTCGCCCAAGGAACCCAATCGTCCCCACCTGGGAAGCGGGATCAAACGAGGCGAATGGAGCCAGCAGCGCGACGCCCATGCCCACGCTTTCAACATGAGCGCTCAACGAACCCAACACCAAGAGAACCGCGCAAACCATTCCGGTGACAACGGGGTTGCGGCTAATCGCTGCTGTCAACGCAGCGACGACGGAAATCACGCCGTATGCCATGACCAGCAACGGAATACTGCACAACACCGCCTCCCCCACCATGGACGTTGTCGAAGCTCCCGCCCGAATGAGAGCGACGGGATACTCCGATCCACCCGCACCGTTCTTAATCACGGACACAACGACAGCGGGAACCATCGACACCAAAAGCAGCACCAAGCCAAGCAGGAGAGCCAGCGCAACAGCCGTCAGAAAACGCACATGCGCTGTTGCGGGGATCTGGAGAACCAGAAGGGAACGACACTGCAGGTGGGTGCACGCGAGCGATGTGACAACCACGGGCAACAGCAAAAATAAGGAGGGAAGCGCTGCCTGGAGATACGAAAGGAGGATTAATGGGGGCATCTTCGTACTTAACTCGTAAACCTTGGGGTCCGGCAAGCTCGCGATCGACTCAAGCAGAAGGGCGCGCGCCTCCGCACGAGAAGGAGTCTCCGGCTCGATTCCGATCGATTGCAGGAGAGTCGCATCTGCCGCGCCCAGCTCACCTCGAGCGCGCTCGTACGTCGCAAGGCTTCGAAACCCCTCCGCAGGCATAGGCGCGTACACGAAACCCGAAAGAGCATCCCGCATGTCTTCCAGGGCCGCTTTGCCCTCGACGTCCATATTCGCAGCGTTCTGCTCTAGATACCGATCTATTGAACGGAGCTCCCCATCCCTATACCGAACAGCGGAAACGTTATCAGCGTCAGGAAACATCTCGACCAGAGCCGGGGCCAGCATCGTCGTCGACATTGCAATCGCGCATACGGCGAGGGTAGGAGAACGCAGGAGCAGTTTCCCCATCGTTCTTACGTATGCAACGGCTGAGGCACAAGCGCTCGAACGAGTTGCCGTTCTCGATGCAGTGAAGGAACCTCTCTCAAGACAAATCGGGGATATCGGGCACGCGCAGCCGCTCTTTCCAGCAACGCAAAGCAGGCTAATTGCCAGCACCTCGATCCCGATTGCGCATACGAGGGCAATCGCGCCACGCTCGAAGCAAAGTCCAGGCAGATTCACTATCTGCGTTGTCGGGTACGGGCTATAGGCGCCGACGGTCAACTCAGTGTTCGCATACGTAAGGGGATTCAACAGGGCGAACTCACGTAAAGCGATGGATCTTCCGTAATACCCGGGAACCATCGTCACCCCCATCAGGGCACATACGAACACGATTCCAAGCGTAGGGTTATTGGCAATCTTCACGGCAAGGTGAACGACAAGCGAGATGAACGCTGCCACCAAGAATTGCAAGATGGCCGTCTGCGCGAACACCAGCCAAGCCGGTTTGATAACCGGAGTCGCATATTGAATGTAGCCTATCGGATAGAACGGCGAGCCCGGGCCATTCTTCACAAGCGCGGCGATTATCCCTGGAAGATTGATGGCGAGGACGGCAAGCATTGCAAAAACACTCGCCCATACGCTCGATGCAACAAGTCTACCCAGCTCGCCCATCGGTGCCTGGATGATGAGCTTTTCACGTTTGTTAAGACGCGCGGCAAGGAACGAGACGGCAACGGCCGTTGCGACCCATAGCAAGTACTCCTTCGATCCGTCATAATAGGTGTACTCTCCATCCGATATCTGCAGAAACGGAAGTAGGGGAGAGAGCGGTGCCAAGATAAGACGTCCCGCGGCAAGAGGGTACAGAAGCGCGGGCATGCTTGATGAAGAGGTATAGACACCGTCCTCCCCCGCATTCACAAGCGCATCCGCATAGGATGCTGACAATTCCTGCTCAACACGGGTTATTCCCGACTCGAGGTATTCGACCCGTCCGTCGATGCCAGCCGCGCTCCTGAAGACGGGCAGAGCACAAAGAACCATCAACGCAACAACGACAACACAGAGCGACCTGGAGGAGAGAAGCGACCTAAAGATCGCCTTCGAGATTTTGAGCATATTCATCGCCAACCTTAACCTCATCCAGTCGGAACAGAGGGGCCGAACAAAATGCTCGGCCCTTATTACTTGCCGGCAAAGTCAATTTAACATAAACTGTTAAAAAGTAACCTGAGTTTTTTAAATTCTTCGGAGGTTATTATGAGTTCCGACAATCGCACTCCCCGGCTTCATTCCTTCCGCATCGCATGTGCGATAGCCTCTGCGACCCTTTGCGCCACCGCCATCGCACAAGTGGCGTTCTCCTTAAAGCCAGCAATCGAAGTGCTCGACAACCCTGTAATTGCAGACTCCCCCGCGTATCCAGCCCTTGCGATCTCGACATTGGTCCCTGCCGTCATCGGTATCGCTACGACCATCCTCAGCGCCGTTCTCGTGTGGACGATCAAGAGCGGAGACCCCTTCAAGAAAGGGTCTGCGACATGCTTGAAGGTGCTCGGCATTCTCTTCGTTGTTCAAGCTGCCACCAGCCTCTACGCCGGCTCACTCAAAACCTCCGTTTCGATGTTTGGCGGCGAGGGGGCCGTCGGCGCCCAAGAGATCGCTTCATCATTCGATTGGACCTCTCTGGTTCTCGGCATCGTCCTGTTCATGCTTTCCCAGCTCTTCTTGTACGCCCGAGAGCTGTACCTCGACTCCGACGAGATTGCGTAAGGAAACGCCATGCCCGTAATTGTTCGCCTCGACAAGATCATGGCCGAGCGAAAGATTTCCTCGAACGAACTTGCCGAAAGGATTGGAACCACGCCCGTGAACCTGTCCCGTATTAAAAAAGGGCATATTCGCGGCATTCGCTTCAACACACTCGAGCAGCTATGCCTCGCCCTTCGTTGCCAACCCGGAGACCTTCTCGAAGTCATGAGCGAAGAGGATGCCCGAAAGGAGTTCGGACTCGATTGGTCCGCCGAGGATTAGAGGGCGGTCGTACTCGCCCTGCACACGGGGATGCGAATCGGCGAGGTCTGCGGCCTTCGGTGGTGCGATGTGGATTTCGAGACGGGCCTGATCTCGATCAGACACTCGGTGACGTACGCGAAGGGAATGGGTTCGTTCATCAAGGACACCAAGACCCGTGACGCCAGGGGTATCCCCATCGACCCGGTCGGCCTACTCCCCTTCCTGAAGGAGACCCACGAGATCGACTGCGGAAAGCTGCGCTTGCGCGGCCTTACCGGGGCGGTCGAGATCAGGGACTGCTACATCCTGTCGGAGCCGGGCGCGACCTTCGCGACGACAAGCTATATCCGCAGGGCGTTCAAGACGTTCTCGGAGACCAACGGCCTCATGGGCACCAACGACGAGCTGATCACGTTCCACGGCCTTCGCCACACGTTCGCAACGCAGTGGATCCGCCAAGGCGGCGATATCAAGGCGCTCCAATCGATCCTCGGCCACAAGGACGCCATGGCGACGCTCAACGTCTACGCCGACATCGAGCCCATCTCCAAAATCCATAACATGCTGCGCGCCACGCCGTGCCTTTGGCGCGGGCACCTCGGGCCGAGGGTCGATCCGGGTCCCATGTTCCAACAGAGGATCCAGGAGTCCATCGAGACGCTCCAGGCGTTCGGCTACGGCATCACCGAGCCGGACGACCGAAATATCGCCATACGCGACGTGAAGACGAACAGTTGGCTCTAGCTCACCGAGTACGCGGCAGTGCTGGGCCCATCCCAACTGAGGTCACGGTGGTCCGATAGGGGCGCCGCCCGCGGCATGCGCCGCGGAGCGGTATCCCCTACCGAAGGGCGGGGATGCCCTCCGCTTCCAGTTCGGAATCAGCCTTCGGAGGCGTTCGGCTGACTGCGGGAACGGCCTGTCCGCTCAATGTGTTCGGCTGAGATCGGAAATCAACCCAACACGAGCCGGACACGCGCCAGACGGCTCTTCCCCGTGCGGCCTTCCCCCTTACGCTCATGTTGCAGGCATGTAACGCCGCAGCGAGCGCGCCTTTTTTGCGCCAGACAGGTACAATGATGAACACTGTACCGTAGCGGAGCGCCCCGCGCGCGCCGCAATCACGCGAAAGGGTTTCCCATGGCCGAGATCTCGTCCTCCCGTATCGTCATCACCGTCCTTGGCAAGAACCGCCCCGGCATCGTCGCCGGCGTCACCCGTGTCCTAGGCGAGGCCAACGTCGACATCCGCGACATCACGCAGTCCATTATCGAGGACATCTTCACCATGACCATGCTGGCCGATACCGCCGAGTCCAAGCTCGACTTCGCCGAGCTGCAGAAGGCGCTGGCCGAGGCCGGCGAGCTTTCGGGCGTCAACGTGTCCATCCAGCGCGAGGACGTCTTTAACTTTATGTACCGCCTGTAGCGAGCAAGCCGCTGGGGATAGCCTGACGCGCGCATGCCCATGCAAGTCACCCCGATGCGGCCCGGAGAGGAGCGCGCATGGCCTACGACGCCAAGAAAATCTATTACCGCTTCGATGACCACTTGAGCCGCCTGGTTCTGGATTACGAAGCAAGCCGCCAGATTTCGCCTGAGAGCGAAAACCTCTACCACGGCCTGCCGACCGACCCTTATGACGAGGGCCTGTTTGTCGAGCACAATGTCAAGCGCGGCCTGCGCAATGCCGACGGCTCGGGCGTGGTCGCGGGCCTCACTCGTATCTCGGATGTGCACGGCTACAACAAGGTCGACGGAAAGGTCGTGCCCGATCAGGGCAAGCTCACGCTTCGCGGCTACAGCATCGAGGATCTGGTCAACAATGCCCAGGCCGAGAATCGCTACGGCTACGAAGAAGTCGCCTATCTGCTTATCACGGGTTCGCTACCCAACAAGGAAGAGCTCGACGGCTTCTGCGAGCGCCTAGGTGCCTTTAGACATCTGAGCGACGAGTACGTCAAAGAGTTCCCTATGACCACGGTGTCGTCGAGCATCATGAATGTGCTTCAGCGCGCCGTACTGCTGCTCTACGCCTTCGACGCCGAGCCCGACGCCATTACACCCGAGCACGAAATCGACGTGGCCATCTCCATGCTCGCCCGTCTCCCCCGCATCGCCGCCTTCGCGCATATGGCCTCGGTCGCCAAGCGCCGCGGCTCCGAGGTTCATGTACCGCACCCCACACCCGGCCTCTCCACCGCCGAGACCATCCTGCAGGTGTTGCGCGGCGGCATGGAATTCACCCGCGACGAAGCCATGCTGCTCGACGTGATGCTCATGCTGCATGCCGAACACGGCGGCGGCAACAACTCCACGTTTGCCTGCCGCGTGCTGTCCTCCTCGGCCACCGACCCGTATTCCGCCTATGCCGCGGCCATCGGCTCGCTCAAGGGTCCGCGCCACGGCGGCGCCAACGCCAAGGTCGTGTCCATGCACGAGGACATCCGTGCGCACGTCTCCAATTGGGAGAACGAGGACGAGGTCGCAGCCTACCTGGGCAAGATCCTCGACAAGCAGGCCTTCGACGGCACGGGTCTCATCTACGGTATGGGCCACGCCGTCTACACGCTGAGCGACCCGCGTGCCGAGGTGTGCCGCCGTTACGCACGCACGCTTGCCGCCAAGAAGGACCTGGGCGATGAGTTCGCGCTCATCGAGCGCATCGAGCGCCTGGCACCGCAGGTGATGCGCGAGCACGGCATGACCAAGCCCATCTGCGCCAACATCGACCTGTACACGGGCTTTATCTACAAGATGCTCGGCGTGCCCGAGACGCTCTTTACACCGCTGTTCGCCGTCGCCCGCATGGCCGGCTGGTCGGCGCACCGCATGGAAGAGCTCTTCTGCGCGCACCGCATCATCCGCCCGGCATACCGTCCGGTGATCGAGCCGCTGGAGTACAAGCCGCTCGCCGACCGCTAGGACGCGGACCGTTATAGAACCCGAGCGTGGCCAGGGCATCACCGCCCTCGGCCACGCTTTTTATGCCAGTAGAAAGGGCTGCATCGAATGATTGTGTTTTCCGATATGGATGGAACGCTGCTGACGAGCGATAAGCAGATGAGCGACGCCACCTGGACGATGCTCGACGAGCTTGCGCGCCGCGGTGTTGAGTTTGTGCCCTGCACGGGGCGCCCGCTGTCGGGCATCTTTGAGCCCATCCTCGCCCACCCCGCCGTACACTACGCGGTCTGCGCCAACGGTGCCAGCGTCTGGCAGCTCGACGACGGTACGCCCACCGATGCCTCACGTGCTACGCGCATTTTGAGCCGACCGCTCGACCGCGCCATCGCCCACCGCGTCCATAGCATTGCCGCCGGCCACGATGTGACCTTCGATATCTTCGCGGACGGGCAGTGCTTCCTCCCCCGCTCGCTCTACGAGCGCCTGGACGAATTCTGCGGCGGCGACCCCCACATCGCAGCTTCGCTCAAGCGCACGCGAACGCCGATCGACATGGATATCGACAGCAAGATCGACGGAGTCGAGACACTCGAACGCATCGCCATGTACTGGCACGACCCAGCCGATCGCGACGCCATCGCGGCAGCGCTCGACACGCTCGAAGGCATCGAGGTCACGCGTTCGTACGCCATGAATATCGAGGTCATGGGCGAGGGAGCCACCAAGGGAACGGCCCTCACGTGGCTATGTGAGCACCTGGGCGAGCGTCTCGCCGACGCCTGGTCGTTCGGCGACAACATCAACGACATCCCCATGCTGCAGGCAGCGGGCCACGGCATGGCCATGATCAACGCCGAGCCCGAGGACCGCGAGGCCGCCGACGCCATCACCGAATACGACAACGACCACGACGGCGTCGCCCGCACCATCATGGCCGCCCTCGCCTAGCAGCAGCAACCCGGCAGAAAAGGAACGTCCCCAGCTGTCGGATTAAGCGAGGCCCTCTAGCACGTGACGAAGCTCCTGTTGAACAGCGTGGTCGCGGTTGCAGCCTACGACGCGATCGGCAACCGCTTTGAGCGCGGGGCGCGCGTTTTCCATCGCGCAGCCCGTGCCGACAAAGCGAATAATCTCGTAGTCGTTCATCGAGTCGCCAAACGCCATGATCTCGTCGCGTCCAATGCCGTAATGCTCCGCAAGCTGTGCGATGCCCGAGGCCTTCGACACACCGGGCTGCATGGCATCGATCCACGCGTTGCCCGAAGGCGCGAAAGAGAACAGGTCGCCCAGCTCGCGCTGCAACACGTAGGCGTTGTCCATCACGTTGCCGTCATCGCAGATAATCGATGCCTTGATGATATTCACATGCGGATCGGGCAGTCCCCAAATGCGTTCGGCGTTGGGCAGATCTTTGTCGATCTCGCGGACAAATTTGTCCTCGTCGTCGAGCAAAAAGGACTTGGTGCGATCAAAGAGCGCCAGATGCATGTTAGGAAACATCTTGACCGTGCGCGCGAGCTTGCGGACGGCGAGATGAGAATATACCTCGCGATCGACCTCAACCCCTTCTGCATAGACCTGCGCACCATTCGCCGCGACAAAGTCCATCTTGTCGCGAACGGGCGCAAAGAACTCGCATAGGCGGTCGTAACGGCGGCCCGAGGACGCAGCAAAGTGCACGCCATGCTCGCGCAGGGCCTCAATCAGCTCATATGTCTCGGGCGGTACCTGGCTATTCTCATCAAGCAACGTGCCGTCCATATCGGATGCAATCAGTTTAAACATAGAAAAGCTCCCTTCGGGCTTGATGGAATCGGACGTATATCCAAAATCACCGTACCCAAAAGGAGCTCAGATAAGACTCTGCGGGCGTAAACGTTACAAGGACCTAGCAAATAGCTCACGCGCGCCGGATGTCCCACGGCCGCAGCGTCAGGCGACACGCCACCCCGACGGCTAGTCGTTTAAGAACGTCCCCGATGACTAGTCGGCGTAGGTGAAGGTCGTGACGTCGAACATGCCCTCGGGACGGATGCGAAGCGTCGGGATGACCGGCAGGGGCAGGAAGATGATGCCCATGATGGGGTCGAGCGGCGGCTCAATACCCATGGCGCGCGCCTTGACCATAAAGTCGTCGTGCTGCGCCGCCACGTCCTCGGCCGCGCCCTCGCTCATCAGGCCACCGAGCGCCAGCGGGATGCGCGCTACGACCTCGCCATCGCGTACCAGCACGTGACCGCCCTGGCCAACAGCCTCGACGGCAGCCATCATATCGGCCGCGTTGTCGCCCACCACGCACACGTTGTGCGAATCGTGGCCGATCGTCGAGGCGATGGCACCGCCCGTGATGGTAAAGCCGCGCACCCAGCCGCGACCGATGTGCTTGCCAACAAGACCCAGGCCCGCAGGGCCATCACCGTCGGCACCCTCGGCCTGCAGTGACACGCCGCGGCCGTGGCGCTCGATCAGCATAATGCGGCGCAGGCCCTCGACACTCTCGGGGCGAGCCATACCCGTGATGGCCTTACCCGGCACCACGTCAATCACGGCCTCGCCCGGCTTAAAGGCATAGTCGAATACGTCGAGCGAAAGCTTCGGCAGCTTAACAGAGGCGCGCAGCTCATCGGCAAGGGCCGCAACCTCGGCCATCTCGGGTGCGATCTCGCCCACAAAGGTGCCGTCCTGCGCCACCAGAGCACCGGCGGCATATACGCGATGCGGAGCCGTGGCAAACGTCAGGTCATTGAGCACCAGCAGGTCGGCACGCTTACCCGGGGCAATCGCACCACGTAGCTCATGCGGGTCGCGGCAGCCGTGATCCAGGCCAAACGCCTCGGCCGTGGAGAGGGACGCCATAGAGATAGCGACCACGGGGTCGATACCGGCCTCAATCGCCACGCGGCAGGCATTGTCGATCATGCCGGTCGCAAGCGCATCGGAAGGGGCGCGGTCGTCAGTCGCAAAGCAACAGCGGCGGGCGCGCGCGGGATTCTCCAGCAGCATCGGCGACAGGTTGGCCAGGTCATGGCTGCACGTACCCTCGCGCAGCATCACGTACATGCCACGAGACAGCTTGTCGAGCGCCTCCTCGGGAATCGTCGACTCGTGGTCGGCGATAATACCCGCTGCAGCATAGGCGTTGAGATCCTTGCCGGCAACGAGCGGAGCATGGCCATCGACCTGCTTTGACGGCGTCTGGTTGGCAGCATCGATGCGAGCGCAGGTCTCGGGATCGGCCATAAAGACGCCCGGCAGGTTCATCATCTCGCCCAGACCAAAGACATCGCCCGGATGCTCGCCAAAAAACGCCTGCATATCGGCGGCGGTGATGACGGCACCGGCCTGCTCATCGGGCAGTGCGGGCACGCACGAGGGCATCATGTACTTGATGGAAATGGGCGCGCGACGACCGTCCTCGATCATAAAGCGTAGGCCGTCGAGGCCCGCCACGTTGGCAATCTCGTGGCTGTCGGCAATGGCGGTGGTGGTACCGCGCGTCGCCGCCATGCGCGCATACTCGGCGGGGCGGATGTTCGAGGACTCAATGTGCAGATGTCCGTCGATAAAACCGGGGGCGAGATAGCGACCCTGGCAGTCGATAACCTCGGCAGCCTCATAGGTACCGGCGGCATCGTCGCGACCGTTGTAGAGCACGCCGACGATTACGCCGTCCTTGACGGCAACGCTGCCACGCGCCACGCGCTGACCGTACACGTCGACAATCTGCGCATTGGTAAACAGCGTGTCGACGGGCACGCGACCCTCGGCGGCCTCGATCACAGACCTCATGACCTCAACGGACATACATACTCCTTTAACCGTAGAAAACAGCTGCGGAGCGGACGAGCCTTCACCGCAGCAAGCCAATAGCCATTGTATGCCCAAACGATGGGCCAACAATACGCCCCTCCGCTTAACGGCACACGCCGCTTGGCGCGATGGGGACAGGTTGCTTTGCACCAATGACAAGGAGTGTCCCAAAGTGCCGGCACAAAAGGAACGTCCCCAAGTGCCAAAAAGGCCGCAGTCGGAATCGTTCCGGCTGCGGCCTTGTTGCACTTGTGAGGTCAACTTGCTCGTTAGACCAACTTGAAGCCCTTGCGCTTGCCTACGGAGAGGGTGTCGCCCAGCTTGAGCGCGCTGGGGTCGATGTTGTAGCTCTTGGGAGCCACGGCCTCGCCATTAATCTTGACGCCGCCGCCGTCGATATCGCGACGGGCCTGGCCGGCGCTCGCCGAAAGGCCCAGGTCCTTAAGCAGGCCTGCGAGGTAGATCTGGCCCTCGTCGTTGACGGTCAGCTCGACATGCTTCTCGGGGAAGTCGGCGAGCTGGCCTTCCTTGAACACGCGGTCGAACTCGGCCTGAGCCTCGTCGCCGGCACCGGCGCCGTGGTAGGTGTCGCACAGGTCGCGGCCCAGGGCACGCTTGAGCTCATAGGGGTCGGCAGAGCCATCGGCCAAAGCGGCGTCGATCTTGTCGACCTCGGCCGGGGTGAGCGAGCTGGCCAGACGATAGTACTTGCCGATCATCTCGTCGGGGATGGACATGGTCTTGCCGAACATATCCTTGGGGGCGTCGGTCAGGCCGATGTAGTTGCCATAGGACTTGGACATCTTACGAACGCCATCGGTGCCCTCGAGCAGCGGCATGGTGAGCGCGATCTGGGGCTCCATGCCCATCTTCTCCATGAGCTCGCGGCCGGCGAGCAGGTTGAAGAGCTGATCGGTGCCACCCATCTCCACGTCGGCCTTGATCTGCACAGAGTCGAAGGCCTGCATCACGGGATACAGGAACTCATGCAGGGCGATCGGCGTCTGAGACTGGTAGCGCTTGGTAAAGTCGTCGCGCTCAAGGATGCGGGCAACGGTGAACTTGGAGCACACCTGCAGCAGACCGGCCAGATCCATCGACAGAATCCAGTCACCGTTGTGCACGATGGTGGTCTTCTCGGGGTCCAGGATCTTCATGGCCTGGCTCACGTAGGTCTCGGCATTGGCCTCGATCTGCTCCTGCGAAAGCTGCGGGCGGGTGGAGTTCTTGCCCGAGGGGTCGCCGATCAGCGCGGTGCCGTTGCCGATGATAAGGGTGACGTTGTGGCCCAGGTCCTGGAACTGGCGCATCTTGCGCAGCGGCACGGCATGGCCCAGGTGCAGGTCGGGGCTGGTGGGGTCGACGCCGAGCTTGATGTTGAGGGGCTCGCCCTTCTCAAGCTTCTTACGAAGGTCGGCCTCGGGGACGATCTTCGCAGCGCCCGAGGTGATGATACGCATTTGCTCGTCAACAGACAGCATTGGGTATCCTCCTTTTGCTATAGCACCCTCACCGGATACGGCGGTGCTGGAAGTCCATAAACTCTCATATGATAACAAACTGACGCGACGCGGCACCTACGACAGGAAAATCCTCGTCCTGCCGCACGCGTCAACGGCGACCGGCAGACGTGTACCGTCACGCTCGACCAGATAGCGTACCCGCCGACGACGCAAGCAGTCGCGGCAACGGACCTGTCCCGTCGCATCGGTAGCGCAGACGCCCTCGGCGGTCAGCAGGCAGTGCTCGCACACCATAAGCTCGGGACGATCGGCGTCGACCGGACCCCAGACGCCGGGTTCAGCAGCCAGTTCGGCAATACGCTCCGCATCATTGCCGAGCAACTCGGCCGGCAAGTACACCCGCCCCGCACCGAGTTCGCGCAGCCAGGCAAGCGTGGCCCGATTCGCGCAGAACACCGGCGCCGCCACGTCAAACGTCACGCCCAGCTCGCGAGCGATCACCACCTGTCCTAGGTTGCGGCAGACGACGCGCCCGGCACGCTGTGTCAGTGAGCGGGTCCGGTCAGCGTCACCCGTGCGGCACACCTCGTCAAGCACCACCGTTGCATCGGACAGATCCCGCTCATCACGCGGATCCACATCCATCAGCTCCCAAGCAAAGACCATACGGGCAAAAGCCTCATGCTTTGCCGGCTCCGCCGGCCCCGCCAACTCCGTCGGCACATCGACATCTGCCAGAACGCCCTCAAACGGCAGCACCTCAACGGACCGCTCAACAGGCGCGACCGCATCTGCCTCGGCCCGCATGCGCTCCAACACCGTTGCCGTTTGCCCCAGCACGCCGGCACTGCGAATCAGGTACACCTCGCAGCCCGCGTCCACCTTACGCTTGCAATGCACGACGACGCGCTTCCCCGCTGCGGCATCCACCGGGCAGGGCACCTGCGGCCAGCGCTTGGGCACATCGGGACGCGCGTCGGCACCCGGATAGAACCGAATCTCGAGCGTGTCACCCGCCGCCACGGCGGCATCGAGCTCGACGGTCACTTCCTCGTGGCCAACGGCCACCAGGCGTCCCACGCGCACACCTTGGTTGATCGCACGCTCAAAGCTCATAAGCTCGGCGCCCGAACGCCCCCGCAGATACGCGTCGGTAAACCCGCGGTTGAACGACCGGCCCAGCTCGCGTTCAAGCTCTTCCACGGCACCGGGGTCCCACGCGCCGTCGCACAGCATATCGAGCGCCCGGCGCCACACCCGCACCACGTTAAAGACGTAGTCGGGATTCTTCATGCGCCCCTCGATCTTGAGCGACGCCACGCCGGCATCTACAAGCTCGGGCAGATGCGCAATACCCAGATAGTCGCGCGGGCACAGCAGGCGATCTCCCTCGACGGCGACAACGCTCTGTCCCGCCTCGTCCACCAGGTCGTACGCCAGACGGCACGGCTGTGTGCATTCCCCGCGCATCGCCGAGCGCCCGCGTCTCAGGGCTGAGAACTCACAAGCACCCGAGTAGCCAATGCAGATGGCCCCGTGGCAGAACACCTCGATAGGCACGCCCGTACCGCACAAGGAGGCAATCTCGTCGACCGTCAGCTCGCGTGCCGTCGTCACGCGTTCGACCCCCAGCTCATCGGCGGCAAGCCGCACGGCGCCTTCGCTATGAGCGCCCGCCTGCGTGGACAGGTGAATCTCGACCCCGGGAATCGCCGCGCGCAGCGCGCAGGCCAACCCGGCATCGGCGACAATCAGAGCATCGGCGCCCAGCTCTAGTGCATGAGCTCCCAACGCCACCGCGTCGGACAACTCGTCGTCAAATACGAACACGTTGAGCGTTACGTACACACGCACGCCATGGGCATGCGCCACGGCGCAGCCGCGTGCAAACTCGTCGTCGGTAAAACCGTGCGCACTCACACGGGCGTTAAAGCCGCCCAACCCCGCATAGATGGCATCGGCACCCGCGGCGATGGCCGCAAGCATCTGGTCGAGTCCGCCCGCCGGCGCCAGCAGCTCGGGCAGCGCCGCACCGGCAGCATCCAATCCAGTCTCGTATTGTCCGCTCGGCCCCATCGTCCGAATCGCCATCGACAAACTCCTTACCAAGGTATGCATTCACTCTGAAAAATGCCGTCTTCCAGCATACACGAGGCCTCGCGCGCCCCGTTTGGTTTATCGTGTAATAACTTATGTCCATCCTGCCCCGACGGCACATCCACCGTCTGGCACGACATACCTGGAGGTCAATATATGGGTCCTCGCCAACGACAGGGACACAGCCGTTCAAAGACGCACGCCCTGCCCATAATCCTGCTCTCGTTTTTGGGCTTTCTGCTGATTGCGGGCGTGGCGTTTGGCATCGGCATGGTCGGTAACGTCAACCGCTGGCTGTCCGATCTGCCCGACTACACCGACGCCAACGCGTATCTGGTGAGCGAGCCCACCGAGATCGTCGACTGTAACGGCAACAAGATCGCGAGCTTCTACACGCAAAACCGCAAATCCATCACCAAGGACGAGGTCTCCCCCTACGTGCTGCAGGGCACCGTTGACGTCGAGGACGAGCGCTTCTACGAGCACGGCGGTATCGACCTGTGGGGTATCGCGCGTGCTGCGGTGGCAACCCTCGGCGGCGGGCACGAAGGCGCCTCGACGATCACCCAGCAGCTTGTGCGCAACACCATCCTGCAGGAGGAGCAATTCGACTCGACCATTGAGCGTAAGGTGCGCGAGGCCTACATCGCCATCAAGATGGAGGACATGTACTCCAAAGACGAGATCCTCATGATGTACCTCAACACCATCTATTACGGCCACGGCGCCTACGGCATCGAGGCCGCAGCCGAGACCTATCTGTCCAAGAGCGCCGCCGACCTCACCCTGAGCGAGGCCGCGCTACTCATCGGCCTTCCCAACTCGCCTTCGCAGTACGACCCCACGGTCAATCCCGATCTGGCACTGTCTCGCCGCAACAAGGTTCTCGACAACATGCTGCGCCTGGGCCACATCACCCAGGAGGAGCACGATGCCGCACAGGCCGAGCCCATCACCCTCAATGTGACCGAAATCTCGGGCAGCGGCGTCGACGTATACTCGCAGCCCTACTTTGTCTCCTACGTCAAGCAGCTGCTGGAGCAGGAGTTCTCGACCGACGTGCTCTTTAAGGGCGGCCTGACCGTCAAGACCACCATCGACCCCACGATGCAGCAGGTGGCAGAGAATGCCGTCCGCGAGCAGCTCGACACGCTCTCGCTTGACGGCCTGGACATGGGCATGGTCGTCGTCGACCCCAAGACCGGCTACATCAAGTGCATGGTGGGCGGCTACGACTACAACGCCGACGAGAACCACGTAAACCATGCCACGGCCAAGCGTCCCGTCGGCTCCACCTTTAAGGCCTTTACGCTGGCAACTGCCATCCAAAACGGCATGAACCCCAACGTCACCCTCAACTGCAACTCGCCGCTCAAGGCCAAGGGCACCACGACCGAGGTCCAAAATTACGCCAACCAGAGCTACGGCAACATCACGCTTAAGCAGGCGACGGCATACTCCTCCAACACCGGCTACATCCAGGTGGCGGAAGCCGTCGGCAACAGCAAGATCATCTCGCTCGTCAAAAAGCTCGGCATCGACCCCGCCAAGGACAACATCGAGGACGTTCCCGTCATGACGCTCGGCACCGGCTCGATCTCGCCACTCGAGATGGCCGCCGCCTACGCGACGTTTGCCAACGGCGGCTACTATCGCCAGCCGATCGCCATCACCGAGATTGATTCTCGTACCGGTTCGGTGCTGTACCAGCACACCGACAATCCCTCACAGGTGCTTACCGAGGGCGAGGCCGCCGCGGTCACCGATGTTCTGTCCGGCGTCATGAAGGGCAGCGGTACGGGTGCTGCCGGCGCCCTGAGTGTCAACCAGCCCTATGCCGGCAAGACGGGCACCACCGACAACACCACCAACCTTTGGTTCTGCGGCTATACCCCGCAGCTGGCGTGCGCCCTGTGGACCGGCTATTCCGCGGGCGAGATCCCCATCCAAAAGTACGGCACGGACCTGCTGGGCGACAGCACCAACCTGCCTGTCTTTAAGCGGTTTATGAACACCGTTCTGACCGGTACCGAGCGCGAGGAGTTTGCGACCGGAACGGCGCCCACCTACAAGAACAACAGCGTCTGGAAGTTCTACGGCACCAACAACACCAAGAAGTCGGAGAACGACGACAAGGACGAGGACGAAGAGGAAGAGGAAACCACCACAACAACTACCACGACGACCACGACCACCGAGACCACGGGCGGCGACACCACCGGCGGCACCGGTACGACCGGTGGCTCGACGGGCGGCTCCACTGGTGGCTCGACGGGCGGCTCCACTGGTGGCTCGACCGGCGGCGATGGCGGCACGCCTACGCCTACGCCCACTCCCGACCCCTCGCCCACGCCTGACGATACGGTCGGCTAAGAAGTACGCGACTAAAGCCAACAAGGCCCCGAGCAGCTTATTGAACTGCTCGGGGCCTTTTAGTTTGAAGCGACCTGGTGGGCGGTCTTTATACCGGCAAACAAAAAGGGGTACCGACCAACGTCGATGCCCCTTACAAGCCACTATGTCAGCGCACGCAATGCCGAGCGCACGGCCCGCACACCTACTTGCGAGAATTGCTCAGCTTATTGATCAGCGCCTCGAGGCGCTCGCCGTCCTCGGCCGTCTGGGCAATAACCAAAATCGTATCGTTGCCGGCAAGCGAGCCAAGCACATCGGGCAACTCTGCCGCATCAACGGCGGCGGCGATGCCGGAAGCCGTGCCAGGCTGAGCCTTGATCATAACCAGATTATCGGTACGCAGAACGCCCGTTACGAGCTCGGAAACCATACGCTGCAGGTGCAGGTCCTCTGCCAGAACATAGATGCCCTCAGGGAGCTTACGCAGCCCCATATCGGCAATATCGCGAGAGACAGTCGCCTGCGTGCAATCAAAGCCCATAGCACGGAGCTCATCGACCAGCACGCGCTGCGTGCGGACATCCTTATTGCGCACAATATCTCTAATGGCATCCTGGCGCCCATTGCGTTTTTTAGCCATACAAACCCTCTCTCCAAAAGATG
Organism: Collinsella sp. AM42-18AC; assembly: GCF_003467965.1. NCBI lineage: Bacteria > Bacillati > Actinomycetota > Coriobacteriia > Coriobacteriales > Coriobacteriaceae > Collinsella > Collinsella sp. AM42-18AC. The sequence goes on along the minus strand of NZ_QSFY01000002.1, from coordinate 113,965 downwards.
GCGGAGACAATCAATCAGTGATTGAATAGTTTAACGCTATTTGAAGGCTTTTGTGTATAAGAACGCATTTCGAAACAATTCTATGCAAGTTTGTTTCGTAATGAGCCGTTTAGGCGGTTTTTGCGCCCGTCCGGTTAAGAAAAGCTGCCAGATGCGTACACATCACGCAGCGCGCGGGCTTGGCGCTGGCGATCGGCCCAAACAACAGACCGAGTCCCCGATGGTTATCCTTGAGCGCGGCGACCATCTGACGGGTTCGAGGCGCCTCGAGCATATCACGCATGCGGGCGGAACGCTCGATTGACGACACTCCATGCGGGCTCAGACACAAATTCTCGATGCAGGCGACCAGTCCGGCAAAGTAGAACTTTTGGCTTGCCAGCTTGAGCCGACCACCGCTATCTGCTTCCGAGAGTGAGTCCGCAAGCTCGTCGAGCGCCCGGGCGTCATCGGATACCTTGGCATACATGGTGGGATCAAAGGCATCTGTAAGCTTAGGCGCCGCCGCGTGGAAACAAGCGTCGCCGCATCCGGAGACGCGCTGTGCCTGCGAGAGCGCGCACGCCATAAACCCAACCGTGCGAAACGTCTTATCGCACAAAAGACATGCCTCAAACAGTGGACGGCTGTACATCACGCCAGAGACTTGAGCAACCAAGCCGCCTAAAATCAACTGGGGCAGCCCAGTCACCATAGAAGACTCGTCTTCTATGGCAATAGAGGCAGCATCCAAGACGCGCGAATGACGCTCGCGATGCGCATCGTATCGATCGAGCGACACCGAGGGGAGCACAATGTCTGCCGCAGTATCGCACGCGATATCGACCATCTTGGAAAGGGCCTGCGGAGCAAACCACTCATCGGCGTTCATGGCGATGATTTGAGAGCCGCGCGAGGCATCAAAACCGGCACGAAGACAAGCGCCGCGCTTCGCGTCCTCGACGTCAATCAAATCAATATGGATGTCCCTGTCGGCAGCAACTTGAAGCGAATGGCGCACACCGGGCACAGCATCGCGGCAGACAACGACAATCTGCAAATCATAGAGGTCTTGGTTCTGGATACTCTCGAGCGCACGCATCGCATAGCTGGGCGAACCTTCTACCACAAGGATCACCGAAAGTCGCGGATGCGAACAACGTCGAACCAAGTTTTCCATCCTCTCGATAGCACCAAATCAAACTGTCGTTCATGGTACACCCGAGCTATAAAAGCAAAGAGCCGCCTAACATGTTGCACGCCAAGAACAGATGTTGCACACGCGCAGCTCACACATAGTATGTGCAAGGCACAGACGCGCCGAGCACTCCCCTAGTCGAGAACGACAAGCTCGTCGGGGCCGTAATCCACACCCATAAACGTAAGGCCGCAGGCAGGCGCCGTGGGACCCGCAGCGGTTCGGTCACGGGCGTCAATAACCTCGCGCATCCACTGGGGATCGCGACGATGCATGCCAATCTCCACGAGCGTTCCTACAATGGTACGCACCATCGAGTGCAAAAACGCATTGCCCTCGATAGTGAAGGTCAGGATATCCTCGCCAAAAGCGACCTCGTGGCCAAACTCCGCACGCATCACGCAGCGGTGCGTGGGCTTGCCCACAGCAGAGGCAACCTTGCAAAAGCTCTTAAAGTCCTGCTCGCCCAAAAGCGCAGGGCAGGCGGCCGCCATCGCATCGACGTCGAGGGGATAGCGATGCCACCACACCGCACCGCGCGAGAGCACGGGGCGCGCATCGCGATCGGCAATACGGTACGTATACGTACGGGACCGCGCGTCAAAGCGGGCAGAAAAGCCCCTACGGGCCTTGTAGACCTCGTTTATGGCGATATCTTTGGGCAGGAGGGCATCCATAGCCCTCAGCCACCTACGGCGCGTCAGAGCAAGCTCAGCGTCCGTTACGGGCACGCTAATGTACTGGGCCACCGCATGCACGCCGGCATCGGTACGACCCGCACACGTCAGATCGATCGGGCGGCGCAGCAGCGTCTCGATAGCGCGGCGCAACTCGCCCGCAACGGTCGTCTGGCCCGGCTGCTCGGCAAATCCGCTATAGGACGAGCCATCATAGGCAACACAGAATACAAGCGTGGCATCGAGCTCAGGAATCGAATTGAAATCAGACGGCGCGGTCATGGGCGCTCCCAACAAACAATCAACGGTATCGCGACAAAAAAAGAGGGGTACGCGAACGTACCCCTCGAATATAGCCTATGCAGACGGATTGTCTACTCAGCGGTCTCCTCAGCAGGAGCCTCCTCGACGGCCTCGACCTTCTTGGGAGCAGCGGCCTTCTTGGGGGCCGGAGCAGCCTTCTTGGCCTTAGGCGTGCAAGGCTCGGTGACGAGCTCCATGATAACGATAGGAGCGTTGTCGCCCTTACGGTTGCCGAGCTTCATGATGCGGGTGTAACCGCCGTTGCGGTCCTGCCACATGCCCTGGGCAGCCTTGTCGAAGATCTCGGCAACGAGCTGCTTATCGCCGAGCTTGGCGATGGCCAGACGACGAGAGTGCAGGTCGCCCTTCTTGGCCCAGGTGATGATCGGGTCGACGACCGAACGCAGCGCCTTAGCGCGGGTCTCGGTGGTCTTGATGCGGTCGTTCTCGAAGAGGGCCTTGGCCAGGCTCTTCTTCATGGCCTTGGTGTGGCTCGCATCGGTGCCGAGCTTCAGGCCCTTCTTAACGTTGTGACGCATGGTCTAGTTTCTCCTCAAATATGCGAAGCATTAAGCCTTCAGGCTCAGGCCCATGGACTCAAGCTTGTCCTTCACTTCCTCGATCGACTTAACACCGAAGTTACGGATGTTAAGCAGATCGTTCTCCGAGAACTCAACGAGCTGACGGACCGAGTGAATGCTGGCGCGCTTAAGGCAGTTGTAGGAACGGACGGAAAGGTCCAGATCCTCGATCTGCTTGTCCAGCTCGGCGTTGTCGTTGGTGACCTCGGGAGCGAAAATCGAAGCCTCCTCCTCGACCTCGGGGGTCTCGGCAAGGTTCATAAAGGCAGCCATATGCTGGTTGATGATATTGGCAGCCTGGACCACGGCGTCGCGCGGAGCGATGGAGCCGTTGGTCTCGATCTCGAGGACAAGGCGGTCGTAGTCGGTGTGCTGACCGACACGGCAAGCCTCAACGAGCTTGGCGCAACGGGACACCGGCGAGTACAGCGAGTCGACGTGGATCACACCGATGGGATCGTTGTCGCGCTTGTTAGCCTCGCCAGAGACATAGCCGCGGCCATAGCCGATGCGCATGCTCATGGTGAGATGGCCACCCTCGGTAAGCGTAGCGATGTGCTGCTCGGGGTTGACCAGCTCAAACTCGGACGGAATAAAGAAGTCCGCACCGGTGACCTCGCAGGGGCCGTCAACAGAAATGGTGGCGGTCGCCTCGTCGGTCGTGCCGAGAGCCCTGAAGACAAGACCCTTGACATTCAGGACGATGTCGGTGACATCCTCGACCATGTTAGGGATGGTCATGAACTCGTGCTGTGCACCATCGATCTGAATAGCCTCGACGGCGGCACCCTCGAGCGAGGACAGAAGTACGCGACGAAGGGAGTTACCCAGCGTATCGCCGTAGCCACGCTCGAGCGGCTCGACGGAGACACGAGCAGACGTCTCGTTGATCTCTTCGACCTGAACCTGAGGCCTAATGAATTCTGACATGTATTACCTCCAGCCTCAGCAGCCCGGATGGACTACTTAGAGTAGAGCTCGACGATGAGCTGCTCGTTGATATCACCGCTGATCTGCTCACGCGTCGGCAGAGCGAGCACGTTACCAGACAGCTTCTCGATATCGACCTCGAGCCAGCCAGGGACCTCAAAGCGCTCGGAGGAAATCAGAGCCTCCTTGATGGGGAGGAGGTCACGGAACTTCTCGCCGACAGCGACGACGTCGCCGGCCTTGACGCGGTAGGACGGAATATCCACGCGCTTGCCGTTCACGGTGAAGTGACCGTGACGGACGGACTGACGAGCCTCTTTGCGGGTGCGGGCGAAGCCAAGACGGAAGACGACGTTGTCAAGGCGAGACTCAAGGATGATCATGAGGTTCTCACCGGTGACGCCGTTCATCTTACGGGCCTTGTTGAAGTAGCCGTGGAACTGCTTCTCCAGAACGCCATAGATGAACTTGACCTTCTGCTTCTCGCGCAGCTGCATGCCGTACTCAGATTCCTTGCGACGGCGCTTGGGCTGACGGATAGATTCCTTCTTGCTGCTGTAACCGAGCTCAGCGGGATCGATCCCGAGCTGACGGCAGCGCTTAAGAACAGGAGTCCTGTCGATTGCCATATTGATACGATCCTTTCAGTTACACGCGGCGACGCTTCTTGGGGCGGCAGCCGTTGTGCGGAATGGGGGTCTTGTCCTGGATGCTCGAGACCTCGAGGCCAGCAGCCTGGAGGGAGCGAATGGCGGTCTCACGACCGGAGCCGGGGCCCTTGACGAAGACGGAAACCTTCTTCATACCGTGCTCCATGGCCTGCTTGGCAGCAGCCTCGGCAGCCATCTGGGCAGCGAACGGCGTGGACTTACGGGAGCCCTTGAAGCCCACCTGGCCAGCCGACTTCCAGGAAATGACGTTGCCCTGGGGATCGGTGATCGAAACGATCGTGTTGTTGAACGTAGAACGAATGTGAGCCTGGCCCACGGAAATGTTCTTACGGTCCGCGCGCTTCAGACGGGCAGCGCGAACGTTCTTCTTAGCAGTAGCCATCTATCTAGCGCTCCTTATTTCTTCTTCTTAGCACCGATCTGACGCTTCGGGCCCTTGCGGGTACGAGCGTTAGTGTGGGTGCGCTGGCCGCGGACCGGGAGGCCCTTGCGGTGACGAAGGCCGCGGTTGCAGCCGATGTCCATAAGGCGCTTGACGTTCTGGTTGCGCTCACGGCGGAGGTCGCCCTCAACCATGATCTGGTTCTTATCGATATAATCACGGATGGCGTTAACCTCATCCTCGGTGAGATCCTTAACGCGCGTATCCACGTTAACGTTGCACTCGACGCAGATCTTCGTCGCAGTGGTGCGGCCGATGCCGTAAATGTAGGTCAGACCGATCTCAACGCGCTTCTCACGCGGGAGGTCGACACCATTAATACGGGCCAACGTAGTCTCCTCTCTTAACCCTGACGCTGCTTATGACGGGGGTTCTCGCAAATGACGAGGACCTTGCCATGGCGCCTAATGATTTTGCACTTATCGCACATCTTCTTGACCGAAGGACGTACCTTCATCGTTCTTCCTTTCGGTAGCGCTCAAACTACTTCCCTACTATCTACTCGCCCAGCCGCAGGCGTTTAAAACTATGGCTGGTCTTCACACACAATCCGACCGTAGGTTGAGCTAAGCCTGCAGTCGGAAATGGAGTGCGTGTATGCGTGCCGCTATTTGTAGCGATAGGTGATGCGGCCGCGGGTCAGGTCGTACGGGGAAAGCTCCACGACAACCCTGTCACCGGGGAGAATACGGATGTAATTCATTCGGATCTTGCCAGAAATGTTGCACAGAACCGAATGACCGTTCTCGAGCTCAACCTTAAACATGGCATTGGGCAACGGTTCCTTTACCGTACCCTCGAGCTCAATTGCGTCTTCCTTCTTCACAAGCAATCATCTTTCTCTAGAAAACGACAGCGATTGAGTATTCTACAACACGTATGCACGCATCGTAATAACTTCGTAATGGCTCCACAACTAAGTGGAACTTGTTACATTTCTCCGCCTTGGAGCGAACACCAAGCACCCTGGGCATCCGTGGTGAGAATCACCGGGCCGTCATTGGTAATGGCGACGGTGTTCTCGTAGTGCGCGGCGGGCAGGTGGTCGTTGGTCGTGACGATCCAACCGTCGGAGCCCGTGCTCACATGGTTGGAGCCCATCGTAACCATCGGCTCGATGGCAATGACCATGCCGGCCTGGAGGCGAACGCCTCTCCCCTTCTTTCCATAGTTAGGAACGTTGGGGTCCTCGTGCATCACACGGCCAATGCCATGGCCCACATAGTCGCGAAGCACGCCGTAACCGTGAGACTCGGCGAGAGACTGAACGGCATAACCGACGTCCCCGATATGGTTACCGGGAATAGCCTGCTCGATGGCAGCCTTAAGGCAATCGCGCGTGACCTCGCACAGGGCCTTGGCCTCGGGCGTAGGGGTGCCGACGAAAAACGTCCAAGCGTTATCGCCAACCCAACCGTCGACAACGGCTCCCGTATCGATGGAGATGATATCGCCATCGCGCAGGATCATGTCGGGGTTGGGAATACCGTGGACCACGGCATCGTTAATCGATGCGCAAATGGTACCGGGGAACCCGCCGTAACCCTTAAAGGCCGGGGTGCCGCCATGCATACGGATAATCTGCTCCGCGAGCTGATCGAGCTCAAAGGTCGAAACACCAGGGCGCACCATGGCTCCAACGTGGCGGAGCGCCATCTTAGATAGCGCTCCTGCCTTCTTCATCTGCTCGATTTGCGTTGCAGACTTAATCTTGATCATAGACCGAGAGCCTCTTTGACATCCCCGTACACGGTCTCGCGAGCCTGGTCACCGTTGACCGACTTGAGCAGACCCTGGCCACGATAGTAGTCGACGAGCGGGCTCGTGGACTTCTCGTAGACGTCGAGACGGTTCTTGATGGTCTCGGGCTTGTCGTCGTCGCGCTGATACATCTCGCCGGCGCACTTGGGGCAGGTAGCATCGGCAGCGGTGCCGGTGTAACCGCAGGCGCGGCAGGTGCGACGCGAAGACAGACGATCGATGATGACCTCGGGGGCCACGTCGACCAGAAGGGCGCAGTCGATCTCGCGACCCATGGCGGAGAGCTCGGAATCGAGCGTCACAGCCTGGGCGGTGTTGCGCGGGAAGCCGTCGAGGATGAAGCCCTGCTGGGCGTCATCGGCAGCAAGGCGCTCCTTGACAAGGTCGATCACGAGCTGGTCGGGAACGAGCTCGCCAGCGTCCATGTACTTCTTAGCCTGAATACCAAGCTCGGTGCCACCCTTGACGGCAGCACGCAGCAGGTCGCCCGTGGAAATGTGAGCGACGCCAAACTCGGCGACGAGCTCCTGTGCGACGGTGCCCTTACCGGCACCCGGAGCTCCGAGCAATACGAGGTTCATGAGCAATCCTCCTCTAGCCTATTTAAAGAATCCATCGTAATCATACATCTTGATCTGGCCTTCGAGCTTATCGACCGTGTCGAGCACGACGCCGACCATGATGAGGATGGACGTGCCGCCAAATGCCTGGATCAGATGGTTACCCGTGAAGGAGAAGATGATCGAAGGCACGATGGCGATGAGCGCCAAAAAGACAGCGCTGGGAAGCGTGATCTTGTTGAGCGCGTTCTTGATGTAGGCCGCGGTAGCCCTACCCGGACGGACGCCCGGAATAAAGCCGCCCTGCTTCTTAAGGTTGTCGGCCGTGTCATCGGGGTTGAACACCATGGAGGTGTAGAAGTACGCGAAGAACACGATGAGGACAACATTAAGCACCCAGTTGAGCCAACCGGTCGAAAGCGCAGAGGCAACTGCCTGAATCCAGCCGATGCCGGGGAAGAACACGGCAATCTGAGCCGGGAAGTACAGCAGCGCCGAAGCGAAGATGATCGGCACGACACCCGCGGTATTGACCTTGATGGGCAGGTAGGTGGTCTGGCCACCCATCATGCGACGGCCCACGACGCGCTTAGCGTAGGAGACCGGGATGCGGCGCTGGCCGCGCTCAAGAAAAACAATCAGCGGGATAACCAGCAGGATGATGGCGCAGATGATCACCATGGTGATGATGCCACCGGCATTACCCTCGGTGCTGGAGAAGATCGCCTGCGGCAGGCCGGCCATGATGTTCGCAAAGATGATCAGGGACATGCCATTGCCGATACCGCGCTGGGTGATGAGCTCACCAATCCACATGATCAGCATGGCGCCCGCAGTGAGCGTGCCGACGATCATGAGGTCGAAGATGATCTCGGGAGCGCCAGCGCCATTAAAGCTGATGCCGAAGCTCTTAAAGAGGAAGAGGTAACCCACGGAGTTGAGGATTGCCAGAGCCAAGGTGAGGTAACGCGAATACTGCGTAATCTTGGTCTGACCGACCTCGCCCTCGCGGGCAAGCTCATGCAGGGAAGGCACAACGGCCTGGAGCATCTGGAGGATGATCGAGCTGGTGATGTAAGGCATGATGCCCAGCGAAAACACCGACACATAGCTCAACGCGCCGCCAGAGAAAAGATTCAGGAGGGCCATAGCACCTGCGGCGACCGAATTGTTATCGGTCGAGAAAAGGCCCAGCATCCCCTGGAAGGGAATGCCGGGCACAGGAACGTGCGCACCAATGCGGTACACGACGAGCATAGCTATGGTAAAAAGAATCTTTTCGCGCAATTCTTTGATGCGGAAAGCATTCTTAAGACCATTTAGCACGGCAGCTCGACCTTTCCGCCGGCGGCCTCGATCTTGGCCTGCGCAGAAGCGCTGACCTTGTCGACCTTGACCGTGAACTTCTTGGTGAGCTCACCATTGCCGAGCACCTTGACGGGCTCGAACTCGCTCTTGGTGATGCGAGCGGCCTTAAGAGCGGCACCGTCGATCACAGCGCCGTCCTCGAACTTACGCTCGAGACGCTCGACGTTGACAGCGGTGTACTCGATACGACGGGGGTTGCGGAAGCCCGGGAGCTTGGGCAGGCGCATAGCCAGCGGAGTCTGGCCACCCTCGAAGCCGGCACCCTTGGTGCCGCCAGAGCGGGAACCCTGGCCCTTCTGGCCGCGGCCAGAAGTGGTGCCGTGACCCGAAGAATTGCCACGGCCGACGCGCTTGCGGTTCTTGGTGGAACCGGGCGCGGGAGTAAGATCGTGAAGCTGCATTTGCTACTCCTCTACAATCTCGACAAGGTGCTTGACCTTGAAGATCATGCCGCGGACGGACTCGTTGTCAGCAATCTCGCGAACCTCGCGGATCCTGTGGAGACCGAGGGCACGGACAGTACGGACCTGGTCCTGCTTGCAACCGTTGGTGCTGCGGACCTGCTTGATCTTGATGGTGTCAGCCATGCTTAGTTCTCCTTACCGACGAACATCTCGGAGACCGTCAGGCCACGGCGAGCCGCGACGTCCTCAGGGCTGGAGAGCTCCTTGAGGCCCTCGACGGCAGCCTTGATGATGTTGAGGCCGTTGTCGGTACCGAGGGACTTGGACAGGACATTCTTGATGCCAGCAAGCTCGAAGAGGGGACGCACAGCGCCGCCGGCGATAACGCCGGTACCCTCGACAGCGGGCTTGATGATGATGCGGCCGGCACCAAAGTGGCCGAGAACCTCGTGCGGGATGGTGCCCTGCTCGGTCACCGGCACGTGGAACATGTTCTTCTTGGCATCGAGAGACGCCTTGGAGATGGCCAGGGGCACCTCAGCGGACTTGCCCATGCCAACGCCGACGTTGCCCTTGCCGTCGCCAACGACGACGAGAGCGACGAGGCTCATGCGACGACCACCCTTGACGGTCTTCGACACGCGGTTGATGTAAACGACGCGCTCCTCGAACTCGGAGGCCTCGCGCTGCTGCTTCTGATTACGAGCCATGTGCTACATACCTCCTAGAACTCGAGACCGGCGGCACGAGCACCGTCGGCGAGGGCCTTGACGCGGCCATGGTAGATACGGCCACCGCGATCGAAGGCGACCTTGGTGATGCCGGCCTCGATGGCGCGCTTGCCAACGAGCTGACCGACCTTCTCCGCAGCCTCCTTGTTCGAGGTGTGGGTGCCCTTGAACTCGGCCTCGAGGGTCGAGGCAGAGACGAGCGTCAGGCTGGAGCCCTTGCTGTCGTCGATGATCTGGGCATAGATGTTGGCGTTAGTACGGGTCACGCGAAGACGCGGACGCTCGGAGGTACCCGAGACCTTGCCGCGAACACGACGCTGACGACGCTTGAGGCCTTCCAGCTTCGCCTTATGCTTGTTCATACGTAAACTCCTAAAAAGGTTGATCTTGCCAGCACCTGACGGGGTGCTGGTCTTATGCGAGTGAGTCGGTTACGACTACTTGGCGGCCTTACCCAGCTTGCGGCGGATGTGCTCGCCAACGTAGTGGATACCCTTGCCCTTGTAAGGCTCGGGAGGACGATGGCCGCGGATCTCAGCGGCGATCTGACCGACCTGCTGCTTGTTGATACCCTTGACGTTCACGTGGGTGTTGTCGGGAACCTCGAAGGTGATGCCCTCGGGAGCCTCGACGATCACGGGGTGCGAGAAGCCCAGGGAGAACTCGAGGTTCTTGCCCTTCTGCTGCACGCGGTAACCGACGCCGGCGAGCTCGAGCTTCTTCTCGAAGCCCTCGGAAACGCCAACAACCATGTTGTGGATGAGGGCGCGGGTGAGGCCGTGGCGGGCACGGGTCTCACGCTCGTCGTCGGGACGGGAAACGGTGAGGACGTTGTCCTCGATGTTGATAGCGAGCTTCTCAAAGACATCGAGCTCGAGCTGGCCCTTGGGGCCCTTGACGACAACGTTGTTGCCGTTGACTGCCACTTCGACTCCGGCGGGAATCTGGACAGGCTTATTACCGATACGAGACACGGTGATCTCCTTTCCTTCTACCTACCGAGCGAATTACCAGACGTAAGCGATGATCTCGCCGCCGACGTTGTGCTTGCGAGCATCGCGGTCGGTCATGACGCCATGGCTGGTGGAAATAATGGCGGTACCAAGGCCACCGCGGACGCGGGGCATGTCGGCAACGCCGGTGTACTTACGCAGGCCCGGCTTGGAAATGCGGCGGATGCCGTTGATGACCTTAGCCTTCTTGGGACCATACTTAAGCGTGATGTGCAGAGTCTTCTGGGGAACGGTGTCCTCGACATCGTAGCCCTCGATGTAGCCCTCCTCGTGCAGAACACGAGCGATCTCGACGAGCTTCTTGCTGCTCGGCATGGAGACCGTGGCCTTGTTCACAGAGTTAGCGTTACGGATGCGCGTAAGCATATCTGCGATCGGGTCTGTAAGGTTCATACAGATTCTCCTTCGTTCTTGATGAACACGTGCTCTTGGTTCTTCGCCGCCCTTAACGGCAAAGCCTTTTTAGCGCGTTTTCCCTGTTCCAAACTGATGCTTGAAACGCTGGTAGTGACTTACCAGCTGGCCTTCTTAACGCCGGGAAGCTCGCCCTTGAGTGCAAGCTCGCGGAAGCAGACACGGCACAGGCCGAACTTGCGGTACACAGAGTGCGGACGGCCGCAGCGCTGGCAGCGCGTGTACTCACGAGTAGAGAACTTCTGCTTGCGATTGCACTTGACGATCATCGATGTCTTAGCCACTTATATCCTCCTCACATAGAGTATTGTTCGCCCCAAGCGCCGCCCCCTTCTGGGAACGGCGCTCATAGGGCAGGTGAACCTATTTCTTGAACGGGAAACCGAAGGCGTCCAGAAGGGCCTTGGCCTCCTCATCGGTGTTGGCGGTGGTCACGAAAGTGATGTCCATACCACGCTGGTGATCGACGGAGTCGAAGTCGATCTCGGGGAAGATGAGCTGCTCGGTGACGCCCATGGAGAAGTTACCACGGCCGTCGAAGCTCTTGGCGGAGATGCCGCGGAAGTCGCGGATACGGGGGATCGCGACGGAGGTCAGACGATCGAAGAACTCCCACATACGGTCGCCACGCAGGGTAACCTTGCAGCCGATCGGCATACCAGCGCGCAGGCGGAAGGTAGCGATGGACTTGCGGGCACGGGTGATCATCGGCTGCTGGCCGGTGATGGCGCGCAGGTCGCGCACGGCACCGTCGATGGCCTTGGAATCGGTAGCGGCCTCGCCGACACCCATGTTCACGACGATCTTCTCAAACTTGGGGATCATCATGACGTTCTCGTACTGGAACTTGTCCTGAAGCTGCTGCTTGACCTCGTTGTTGTACTTGGTCTTCAGACGCGGCACATACTTCTCTTCTGCCATTGTTCACTCCTTCTTGGGGTTTTAAGCACGGGGCGTGGCCACGATGGGTTGTCCTCGTGCCTCCTGGCTGCATCCGCGCCGCTCATGGCATTTACGCGGTTTGGACTCGACGCAGCAGGAGCCGACAAAACAATCGGTACTATACGCGCATCGGGAGCGTATTTCCAGAAAAACCTCGTCTGCCTGCACAACTCCACAACTCCCCCGCACATATTGATCCCTAGGGGATCAAAATGGCAGTTGCGGTGAAATAGGGACTGTTTGACGGCTTAACCGGCTTAAACAGTCCGTATTTCGCCGCATCTTATTGATGGGGATGCGACTAGCGCTTGCGGGGGACGAGCTTGGTGCGGCGCAGGTGGATCATCTCGGCAGCGATGGAGATGGCAATCTCCTCGGGATCCTCGGCCTCGATGGCAACGCCGATCGGCAGGTGCAGCCCGTCGATCTGGTCCTGCGTAAAGCCCTCCTGCTCCAGGCGGGCGCGCACAAAGGCCGTCTTACGGCGCGAACCCAAGCAGCCCAGATAGGCTGGCTTGGCGCGCATGGCCTGAATCACCACGTCGATATCGGACTTGTGACCCGCCGTGGCGACGACCACTAGGTCACGCGGGCCGATGGGGCACTGCTTGCTCAGGCTCTTGTAGTCGACCAGACGACGGTCGTAGACACCGGGCACCCATTCGGGGGTCAGTGTGCCGGGGCGGTCGTCGCAAGCCACAACGGCAAAGCCCGCCGCCGTGAGCACCCGCGCCGTCGCAGCACCCACGTGGCCGCAGCCAAAGATATAGGTCAGGCCCTCGGGGCAGAGCGTCTCGATGTGCGCCGGGGGAATCTCGGAGGCGGCGTTGGTGTAGGTGACCTTACTCCCCTCCTCCACCAGCGAAAGCTCGGGGCAGCCGGCAATGGTATGGCGCGATGTCTCGCCATGGTACTCAACCACATCGCCCTCGAGCGCGCTCGCGATAAACGGCTCAAAGTCGATGACGAAGTCGCCGATGCGCCGATAGGCCAAGACGTCGGCAACCGACTGGAACAACGGTGCCTGAGTCGCATCCAAATGCAGGTAGCACAGGCAGATGGCTCCGCCGCAGATCATGCCGGTATCGGAGTTCTCGCCGCCCATGGTGTAGCGGACCAGACGCGACCGTCCCGCGCTCAGGAGCTCGCGCGCCTCATCCAGCGCAAAGAGCTCAATCTTGCCGCCGCCGATAGTGCCCGCCTGGCTGCCATCGGCAAAGACGGCCATCCAGGCGCCCACACCGCGCGGGGACGACCCCGCCGTACCGGCCACGACCACCAGCTCGCACGTCTCGCCAGCACGCAGGGCGGCAAGCGCCGCATTCACCACATCGAGCTTTTCCATTGCCGCCTTCTATCCTCTAAAGACATCGGTGAGCATAGCGAGTGCCTCGAGCACGCCGCCGCCGACCGACGTCGCTTTGTCCGAAATGTAGTTGATATAGCTGGCATCGCCGCGCGGGTCGACATCGGCGCATTTAAAGCCCTCAGTCACCTGCACGCCGTTCGCCAAAAGCCCGCGCAGACAGCCATCGATCTGCGTGCACATGGGCGTATCGCCCGCGTAGCCAATCACGTCTCCGGCGCTCACGATGTCGCCGATTGCGCGGTCGGACCGAAACACGCCGGCGGCGGGGCTGTGGATAACACGTTCCTTGCCATAGCCGGCGATAATGCCCGGCACGCCCGTGTTGGGCTGGGGCGAACCTTGGGTAATGACACGGCCGAGAAAATGCCCGCGCATGGTCTCGACCACGGCGTCGCAGTCAACCGGCGCGGTGAAGCCCGGTCCCACGGCAATAACGACAGGCGCCATATCGCGCGTGGTGCCCAAGTTGCGCTTGGCCAGAATCGCGTCCACCACGGCCGCGGGCTTCAGTTCGTCGAGCATCTTGGCCTGGGGGTCTACCACGACGGCGACGTCTCCGGCCTCGGTAATTGCAAGCACCTCTGCCGGCGTCTGCGCCAAGCGGGCGCAAATACCCTCGACCTGGACCTCGCCCAAGCGAATGGCCTCGCAAAAACTGATTGTGCGACGGATGCACGTGGGAACCGCGATATCGGCCATAACGACCGACACGCCGGCGCGCACCAAACGGGCAGCGACACCCGTGGCGATATCGCCGGCGCCGCGAACATAAACGAGCATTCCCGGGGCACCTCCCTGTGCTACGGTTTGAGCAGAGCAAAAGCGGTTCGACCGCTACTCTGATGATTATTTATTATCACAGTATTATACGGCGGTGAACAGATGGAAACGGTTAGCGGCAATCTTGCCTCGGCGCTCAGGATCAAGCCGGGCATTACCGCGATTATCGGCAGCGGTGGCAAGTCGACCTTGCTAAAGACGCTCGGCCTTGAGCTTATGCGCGCTGGCGGCCGCGCGCTCCTCTGCACCACCACGCATATGTTCCCCGTCGCCGGCGTGCCGTGGGACGGGTCGAGCCGTCGCCTGGACGCCGTGCCTTGGAAGCCGGGCGCCTCGCATGTCCCCGGTTGCACCTGCGAGGCATGCGCGGGCATGAGCCGCGGAAGTATCTGCCAGGCGGGTGTTTTGGACCCGGAGACGGGCAAGCTCTCCTCCCCTGCCGAGCCGCTCGACCAGCTGGCGCAGCGCTTTGACTACGTCCTGGCCGAGGCGGACGGCAGCAAGCGGCTCCCGCTCAAGGCGCACGCCCCGTGGGAGCCGGTCGTTCCCGCCGGGACGGTCAACGTTATCTGGCTCGTCGGCGCCTCGGGGCTCGGCAAGCCCATCAACGAAGCCGTCCACCGCCCCGAGCTCTTTTGCGAGCGTTGCGGCTGCGAGCTCACCGACATCGCCACGCCCGAGCGCGTCGCCCAGGTGCTCAATGCCGAGATGCAGGTGCTGAAACTCAGCACCGCACGCGTCATGCTCAACCAAGTCGATACGCTTGCCGACCCAACGATGGCAGATCGCTTCGAGGCTGTCCTCGGCCGCCCCATCGTCGCCACCAGCCTCAAGTAGCCGGCGCTGCCCCAGCAGGCCTATAAGTTGCGGTGGAATAGTTCCTGAAACGGCCTATTTGGCGGCTAAACAGGAACTATTTCACCGCAACTGCGGAGAGGGTCCGGCACCCCCCCCCGTTAGCGGGGAACGTAGCGACCGGGCTGGGCTCCGGTGGGCTCGCCGTCGCGCGCCGCCAGCACGCCATTCACAAACACGGCCTTGGCGCGGCCATGTGCCTCAAAGCCCTCGAGCGGCGTGTAGTCCACGGCCTGATGCTGCGTCGCGGCACTGATCGTCCAGCGCACCTTGGGATCCCACACGCACACGTCGGCATCGGAGCCCTCAGCAAGACAGCCCTTGCGCGGATACATGCCAAAGACGCGCGCCGGGTTCTCGCTCATCAAGCGGCACAGATCCTCGGGGCCCAGCTGTCCCTCAAAGCTCGTAGCGATCGCGACGGGGCGATGCTCCACACCGGGCCCGCCGTTGGGAATCGCGCGGAAGTCGTCGCGCCCGCGGTCCTTTTGCCCATGCAGGTTAAAGCTGCAGTGGTCGGTGGCGATGGTATCGATCTCGCCGGCCACAAGCGCCTCGCGCAGCGCGGCACGGTCACCGGCATGGCGCAGCGGCGGGCTCATCACATACTTGGCGCCCGCAAAGCCGTCCTCGCCCTGCTCCAAGTAGCACGTATCGTCGAGCATCAGATACTGAGGGCAGGTCTCGACATAGATGTTCTTCTGCCCGCGCGCCTTGGCAGCGCGAATGGCCTCGAGCCCCAGCTTGGTCGAAAGATGCACCACGTTGACCGGTGCGTCGCCGGCTAGGTGCGCCAGATACAGCAGGCGGCTCACGGCCTCGGCCTCACACACGTCCGGACGGCTGAGCGCATGCCCCTCGGGCCCATGAATCCCCTGCTCGTACACGCGCTTCTGCAGCTCATTCACCAACGTGCCGTTCTCGCAATGCACGCAGAGCATGCCGCCCACGCGTTTGAGCTCCTCCAGCACCTCGAGCGTCTCGGCATCGTCCAAGCGCAGGTGGTCGTAGGCAAAGTAGGTCTTAAACGACGATACGCCCGCCTCGCGCATGGCCGAAAGATCGGCGCGGTTGCGCTCATTCCACTCGGCGAGTGCCATATGAAAAGCGTAGTTGGCCGTGCAGGTTCCGTCGGCGCGATGATGCCACTCGGCAAGGACATCGGGCATGGTCACGCCGCGATCAGCCGTCGCGTAGTCCACGATGGTCGTCGTACCGCCGCAGGCAGCCGCACGTGTGCCGGTCTCAAAGCTATCGGCCGTCCAATCCATGCCAGTCCAGCACTGCATGTGCGTGTGGCCATCGACAAAGCCGGGGAACACCCAACAGGCGGTGGCGTCCTGGACGGTATCGCCCTCGGCCGGCTCAATCGCTGCGGCGATCCGCACAATCTTGTCGCCCTCCATGGCAAGATCGGCGCGGCGAAGCCCCTGGGGCGTCACGAGCGCGCCGTTTTTGATGATGATCATAATTGCTCCTTATTGATTGATGCAGTTGGCCACGCGATCAAAATACGAGCAGGCGGCGATATGCTCCGTTATGCGTCGCTGTCCCTTGGCGGTATCGACGTCCCACAGCTCGTAGGCACGCGCCTCGACTAACGCAACGTCGGTGCGGCCCTTGATAATCGACCCACCACCGTCCTTGCCCTCGAGAAGCACGAGCGAAGGGAACAGTCGCCTTGGGAAGAGCACCGGGCTCGAAGGCTCACCGTTGCACGCAAGACGCACCGGATGCTTGCGGCCACGCTCGTCAAATGCACGAACCATAGCCTCAAAAGAATCCAAACTCACGAGCGGCTGGTCGCCCGGCAAAAAGAGGCAACCTTTCCAGTTGCGTTCGACTCCCCACGAAAGGCCCGCACGGACGCTTTCGCTGCGCAACTCGCCATCGTGCAGCACGCACGGGCAATGCTTGTCCTCGCAAATCTGAGCGACCTCGGGCCAACGCGTCGAAACCACAACATCAAAGCCCCCGGGGACCGAATCGATGGTCCGGGCAATCAGCGGCTCGCCATAGATATCGGCGAGCATCTTGTTAGAGCCAAACCGCTTGCCCTCGCCCGAGGCCATAATGACGCAACCAAGTTTCATGGCGATACCTCCCCTGAAACCATCGTACCCATAACTCGCGCCGTGGGGCATCTGCATCGAAAGCGCTTATCCCGCACGCCCACGATGCAAAAAAGGGGGCACCCCGCCGGTTGGCAGAGTGCCCCTTTTACATGGCTTACCTCAACCCGGCTTTAGGCCTGGAACCAACGGGCGGTGTTGCGCTCGTCGAGGGCCTTGAGGGTAGCGGCGGGATCGGCAACCTTCTGCAGGAACATCATGGCTGCGATAGCGTACGGCTTGTAGCTGGCCTCCTTGTACATGCCCACACGGTGCATGTCGAAGACGTCGGCGTTGACCTCGCCGTGCTCGCAAGAGACACCGGAGATGTCGGCGGGCAGCGGGTGCATAAAGATGGTGTCCTGGCCGTTGGCAGTCTTCTCCATGAGCTCGGTCGTGGAGCACCAATCCTGATGCGTAGCGTTCTGAGCGAGCAGCTCCTTCTCGAGCGCAGCGATGCCGGCGTCGTCGCCCTCGGCGTACAGGTTGGTACGCTTCTCCATGGCGGCAAACGGAGCCCAGCTCTTGGGGATCACGATGTCGGCGCCCTCGAAGGCCTCGGCCATGGTGTTGACCTGCTTAAAGGTGGTGCCGGACTCGGCGGCGTAGCCCTTAGCGCGCTCGACGACCTCGGGCATGAGGTCGTAGCCCTCGGGGTGGGCCAGGGTGACGTCCATGCCAAAGCGGGGCAGCAGGCTGATCAGCGACTGCGGGCAGGACAGCGGCTTGCCGTAAGAGGGCGAGTAGGCCCAGGTGACAGCAACCTTCTTGCCCTTGAGGTTCTCGAGGCCGCCAAACTCGTTGATGAGGTAGAGCATGTCGGCAGAGGACTGCGTGGGGTGATCGGAGTCGGACTGCAGGGAGATGAGCGTGGGACGGTGATCCAGAACGCCGTCCTCGTAGGCCTGCTGCACGGACTCGGAGACCTCGGCCATGTAGGCGTCGCCCTTGCCGATGTACATGTCGTCGCGGATGCCAATGACGTCGGCCATGAAGGAGATCATGGTAGCGGTCTCGCGGACGGTCTCGCCGTGAGCGATCTGGGACTTCTTCTCGTCCAGGTCCTGCAGCTCAAGGCCGAGCAGGTTGGCTGCCTTAGAGAAGGAGAAGCGCGTACGGGTGGAGTTGTCACGGAACAGCGAGACGGCCAGACCCGAATCGAAGATCTTGGACGAAACGTTGTTCTCGCGCAGCTCGCGCAGGGCGTCGGCGACGATGTAGAGCGCCTTGAGCTCATCGGTGGTCTTGTCCCAGGTGTGCAGGAAGTCGCTGCCGTACATGCCCTTAAAATCGAGGCCGTTCAGCTGCTCGACGAGCTCGGTAAACTTAGCGTCCATGTAAATGTCCTTTCTAAAGGTGAAACGATCGCAATGAGTAGATGTGCCCCGGCATGCGCGTGTGGCTAGAACATGCAGAGCACCATGACGAGGACCCGCCACCGTTGAGGAAGCATGGGAGAAAACGACCGCGGGCCCCAAGTCAACAGGGGGTGCCGGGGATACGAGCGGCCCCCGGCTCAACAAGATCAAGGAATGGGACTAGTCGATCTTGTTGTTGGTCAGACCGGCGCGGAACACGGTGGCGTCGCCATCGGCCTTGCTCGGATCGTAGAGGTTCAGGGCAGCCACGTACATGGCAGCAGCGGTGACCAGGTCGTCCTTGTAGGTGACCTCGTTGGGAGCGTGAGCCTGAGACTCGGCACCCGGGCCGAAGCCGACGCAGGGGATGCCATAGCGGCCCTGGATGGAAACGCAGTTCGTGGAGAAGGTCCACTTGTCGCACAGCGGGCGACCGGTGCGCTTGTCCATGCTGGGCTCGCAGCCGATGCGCTTGTCACCGAACATGGCCTTGTGGGCGTCGACGAGGGCCTTGACGTGCGGAGCAGTCTCCTTGTTGATCCACGTGGGGAAGTAAGCCTCGGTCTCGTAGACCTCGCCGGTCCAGGACGGACGGTCATACATGTACATGGAGACCTTCACGTCGTCGCCGTACTTCTTGGCGGCCGGCAGGTTACGGATCTCGTCCAGGCAGGACTCCCAGGTCTCACCGGCGGTCATGCGACGGTCGATGGAGATGGCGCAGGAATCAGCCACGGCGCAACGGCTGGGGCTGGTGTAGAAGATCTGGCTGACGGTGCAGGTGCCGCGGCCCAGGAAGCGGGCGTCCTCGAAGTGCTCGGGGTTGTACTTGGGGTCGAGCATCTTGACGAGGCCCTTGATGTCGGTCGACTCGTCGCAGCCGTTGTTGTTGAGGGCGCGGACGTCGGCGATGATGTCGGCCATCTTGTAAATGGCGTTGTCGCCGCGGTCGGGAGCGGAGCCGTGGCAGGAGGTGCCGTGAACGTCGACGCGGATCTCCATGCGGCCGCGGTGACCGCGATAGATGCCGCCGTCGGTGGGCTCGGTGGAAATGACGAACTCGGGCTTAATGCCGTCCTTGTTGTAGATGTACTGCCAGCACATGCCGTCGCAGTCCTCTTCCTGGACGGTGCCGACGACCATGATCTTGTAGCCCTCGGGGATGAGGCCCATGTCCTTCATCATCTTGGCAGCGTAGGTAGCGGAAGCCATGCCGCCCTCCTGGTCGGAGCCGCCGCGGCCGTAGATGATCTCGTCGGTCTCGTAGCCCTCATAGGGATCGGCGTCCCAGTTCTCGATGTTGCCGATACCGACGGTGTCGATGTGGGAGTCGATGGCGATGATCTTGTCGCCCTCGCCCATAAAGCCCATAACGTTGCCCAGGCCGTCGACCTTGACCTCGTCATAGCCAAGGCTCTCCATCTCGGCCTTGATGCAGGCAACAACCTCACCCTCCTCGCAGGACTCAGAGGGGTGGGAGATCATGGCGCGCAGGAAGCGAGTCATATCAGCACGATGAGACTCCGCAGCAGCCTTAATGGCATCAAAATCGAGTTCTTTAGTCATAACAGTCAACCTTTCTACAAGGGTTTACCTACAGGTAGATATTTCAGATAGATCACTTGTGCCAAGCAGCGTGAGGTCGAGCACCCCACAAGCAAGTAACCATAGGAGGCGGACGGAGGACTTTGCTCCGTCGCGAGTTCCGCACGAGCCGGAGAGCACTTAATGTGCTCTCCGTGCGAGCAGGACTGTCCGAGCAGGGAGTAAAGTCCTCCGGCTGCCTCCGGACAGGTCAGTCTGCTAGCAGGTCGGATACTCGCCCTCCCAGACGATGCGGCGATACTGATCCGGATCGGTGTCGCCCTCGGTGGAGAAGCAGAGCACGGAGCTCGTCTTGTCCAGACCGATGAGCTCCTTGAGCTCGGCGTACTCGGGATCGAGCATGAGGGTCTCGACCAGGCCGGTGGTCACTGCGCCGGACTCGCCGGAGATGACGCGCGGGTCGCCCTTCTCGGGAGCGCCCAGGGTGCGCATGCCGCGAGCGGTAACCCAGTCGGGGCAGGACACGAAGGCGGTGGTGTGGTTGCGCAGGATATCCCAGCCCAGGATGTTGGGCTCGCCGCAGCACAGGCCGGCCATGATGGAGGGCATGTCGCCGTCCACGATGCGCGGATTGCCGTCGCCGGCGGCAGCGCCCTTGTACAGGCAGGCGGCAGGCGCGCACTCGACCACGACGAAGGTGGGCGGGTTATCGGGATACAGGTTGGTGAAGTAGCCCACCACAGCGCCGGCCAGCGAGCCCACGCCAGCCTGAACAAAGACGTGCGTCGGGCGGTTGATGGCCATCTCGCGCAGCTGCTCGGCAGCCTCGGAAGCCATGGTGCCGTAGCCCTCCATGATCCAGGACGGGATCTTCTCGTAGCCCTCCCAGGCGGTGTCCTGAACGATAACGCCGCGCTCGCAGGCATCGGCCTCGGCGGCGGCCATGCGCACGCACTCGTCGTAGTTGACCTCTTCGATGGTCACCGTGGCGCCCTCGGCGGCGATGTTATCGAAGCGGGGCTTGGTGGAACCCTTGGGCATGTGCACGACGGCCTTCTGGCCCAGCTTGTTGGCAGCCCATGCCACGCCGCGGCCATGGTTGCCGTCGGTGGCGGTAAAGAAGGTGGCCTGGCCAAAGTCCTTGGCAAGCTGATCGGAGGTCAGGTAATCGAAGGTGCACTCGGCAACGTCCTTGCCGGTCTCGTCGGCAATGTAGTTGGCCATGGCAAACGAACCGCCCAGAACCTTAAAGGCGTTGAGGCCAAAGCGATAGCTCTCGTCCTTGACGCACAGGTTGGACAGGCCCAGGCGCGCGGCCTGGCCATCCAGGCGGGCAAGCGGAGTGACGGTATATTGAGGGAACGACTGGTGGAAGGCGCGGGCCTTCTTCACGTGGTCGAGGCTCATGATTCCCAAGTGCTTGTCATCGCTCTTGGGCATCGTGTTGCCCGCCCACTGGATCTTATCGGCCATACGGTGAACTCCTTAAGTCCTCTCTTGCCGGCCCCCGCATACGCGTTTCAGTCCATTCCCATTCATGCGACTGAACTTTTATGTGGATGCCAAACAAAAAGTTTGTTAGCACTGTTCTATCACACTTTTTGATTGGCAAACCTAACAAATTGTTTGTTGCCGTAATCGGTACCTTTTCGTCGCCGAACGGTTACATAACGCAGCAACGCTTTCGTTATTTGCGAACAGGTGTGGTTTATGGCAAAGTGAGCCCAAACTAATTTTTAGGAAGGCACCCATGACCCCCGCACAGATTGAGTTTTATAAGCGCCTTGCACACGGCCTGGCGCTCCAATTTGGCCCCAACTGCGAAGTCGTCGTCCACGACCTGGAAACCGAAGACGTGGACCACTCCATCGTAGTGATCGAAAACGGCCACGTCAGCGGGCGCAAACTGGGTGACGGCCCCAGCCATATTGTGTTTGAGTCCATGCACGAGGGCACCACCGACGTGCACGACCGCGAGCCATACCTCACCAAAACCACCGATGGCAAGCTGCTCAAGTCCTCGACCATCTTTATCCGCAACGACGAGGGCAAACCCGTCGGCATTTTGGGCATTAACTTTGACATTACGCTCATGAAGGCTTTTGAGCGCTCGCTCGATGCCTTTACCGGCACCGGCGCCACGGGCTACACCGAGCCCGAGCCCATTACCAAAAACATCGGCGACCTGCTCGAAGATCTGCTGCGCGAGTGCGAGCAATACGTGGGCAAGCCCGCAGCCCTTATGACCAAAGATGAGCGCATTCGCGCCATTGGCTACCTCGACCGTCGCGGCGCCTTCCTCATTTCCAAGTCGAGCGAGCGCGCCTGCGAGTTCTTTGGCATCTCCAAATACAGCTTCTATAGCTACCTCAATGAGGCCAAGGCGGCAGCAGGCGACAAGTAGGCACTCGCCTGGATTGCCCCTCCCCTTTTGGGCGCGAGTTCTGGAAAGCATGAATCCAAGACCGAGCCGCTTGGAAAGTTCCATATAATCGATGTCATTAGTATTTCGAAAGGGTGGAACAGAATGGCGTTGAGCAAGGCATCATGCACCGGTCGCGGATTGATTCCGGCAATTGGTGGACATGTGCACCGCATGTTCGATGAGGGTGAAGACGACCTGTTTTCGCTGAGCCTTGACGACGTGATGGATGATCGCCCGTGGACCGCCGACGAACTCATGGGCGGCGGGGCTCGCCCGTCAAGCCCCAATCCCGCACTTGCGCCTAAGCCCGCATCTGCGCCGACTCCTGCGCAGTCGTCTGTTTCGACGCCCGCGCCTACGCCCGCACCCACTTCGGCGCCCACGCCCGCTCCCCGCCCTGCAAGCGACCCGTCCGAGACGGCGGCATTTCTCGCTGCAGCGACGCAGGGCAAATCGGCCGACAGCACCGTTATGTTCAACGCCCAGCAGTTGCCCGTTCCTGCGGCACGCAAGCCTCCGGTCACAAGGCTCGATGAGCCCGTTGCCCGTCAGGTTGCCTACGATTCCTGGGCTGCAGCCGATCTGGATGAGACCTCTACCGGCATGTCGGCGCTCGACGTTCCAGTTAACCCGCTTTTTGCCGCCAACACGAGCGCCGCGGACTATGAGGGCGGTGCGGCATATTCCGATTATTCCGATGGCTATGCTGGCACCGGTCGCATCGAGACCGAGGATTATGGCACCGCATCGAGCGATTATCTCAACGATCCGTACGCTGCCACGCCTGCACCGGAATATGACCCGGAGGCCGCGTCCGCACCGGCGTATACCAAAAGCACGGGCGAAGAGCGCTTCGCCGATTATTACGCCGAGGAAAAGGCACTGCGTTTCTCGGAATTTCCGCAGGCAGTCAAGGTTGCCTTTATCGCCATTGTCATTGCCCTGCTCGGTGTCATTGCGTTTGAGGGATTCCGGCTGTTCTCCGGCCCCACCCAAGCGGAGTCGGCAACGCAGGAAAAAGAGGACGACAACCAGTACCTGGACATCAACACCCTCAAGGGCGACCCCAACGACGGGGACGAGTAGCGGGGGTTAAGGCGGCCACAGGATTCCGCATCCAGCACCGGCTTCTAAGTGCTGTTTTGTCATCCAGCTACACTTTTCCGAAGTTTTAAGGTGCCTATTTCGACACTTTTCCGTACTTTTACACGGCTGATTTCGACACTTTTCCGGATGAAAGCCGAATAATCACTTGGGAAACCAACGCCGTTCACGCGTCATTTCGCAGGCGGCGCTTGATTTCTGTCCGTACACGTTGATAGACTTCCTCTTGCCCGCAAGGAGCGGGCGCATTTTATCCAGAGTCGGGGTAGAGAGTTGGCTCCACGATCCCGACGCCAACCGGCCAAGAGGCACGGTGGCCCTGCCAACATCGATGAAAGGAGTCCGTATGGACAATTTCTCCGTGCGCAGCGAGCGTAACTTCCACAACCTGATCGTCAAACCGAATCACATGCATCTTCTGGATAAGCCAAATGGCTACGCCTCGGCCATGATCAAGAGCAGCCTCTCCCACCAGATGCGCTTTACGGTGCAGGTGCTCGAGGAAGAACTCTGCGCCGCCGGCAGCCCGCACGTGCTGCAGATCAAGCTGCTTGGAGACGACTCTCGCGAGCCGTCTAGCTGGAAGCTCTTTGCTGACGGCGTATGCGTTGCGGACGGATCCGGCGCCTTTGCCCGAGAGTGCTTCTGCGAGGGAGCCGAGGCATTCCTGGACCTGTGCCGCGACGCCGTACGCACGGCCGAGCTGTACTAGTGGAGCCAGAGGGAGTATGAGCTGTTGAGTGCGGCCCGCGGGATTGCGGGGGCGTAGGCAGACAGACCAGACAGCTCGTCATACTGGTTGACGCTTCGATTCAAACAACAGGGCGGGCTCGCGCTTACAGCCCCGCCATGCCAAACCGAATGGCGTTCTCAAAAGGCCTACCCCCTCCGCCTTCAGCTTTAGCAGCAGGTCGCCCAGCTCGGAGCACTTGCTGGAAAGGCGCGTCTGAGCTCGCTCGCCCATCCCCCACCGTTGACGGACCTCCTGGGCGCGCGGGCTCACGCGGTAGTCCCCGTCCACCATCTGCTTGAGCAGCTTGGCGGTCACGCGCGCATCGGCTAGGGCGCTGTGGGCGTGACCCGTCGACTCGTCGAACTCGATGCCAAACCACGTCGCTGCGTCACTCAAAGAGACGCACCCGTGGCTGCTCATGTCCATGATCGAGGTGTAAAACGCCTGCAGGTCGGCCCAGTCCGTAGGAAATGCGGAAAGATCGATGTGCTTTGCTTGGCACTCGATCAAAAGCTGTCGACGATCCGCCCCGCTCCAACAGACCACCCGGGCGGAGTAGCGCCCGATCCAATCGCTGAGCCTTTTGATCACCATGTAGAGCGGATCGGCCATCGCGGTGCCCACGGCCGATATCCCTGTGAGCTCGCGGACGGGGAACGCAACGCCTTCGGTAAATTCCGTCTGTACAAACTGCGAGAACTCGCCCATAACGTTGCCGTGGTAATCGAGCTTGACGGCGCCGGCCTCGATAATCTCATTGCACAGTCCACGGCGCTGACGCTGCTTTGGCACCGGCGCAAACTCAAAGTCCAGCACAATCTGGCGCGCAAAGTTCGTCGTATCGATAGCCGAGATACACGGCGTCTTTTCAGCTGACACGGTTGGGCCTTTCTCCGTCAACTGCCGCTCGTTACATAGGCGGCTACATTGCCGTAAGGATAGGCGCCCGTGCGGACACAAAAGCGGGACGCAATGCCACGCGCGCCAGGCATACGCCATGCAGACGGCCCCAAGAGAATCGCCCGCTCTATTCAAATGCCTGAAAAAGATTTAGGCCCGGTGACTTGAATCAGAGGTCATCCCGGGCCCATCAGAGCTCGTAGAGCTCTTGGTTGCTTTGGTCTCGCTCTTCACGGCGCTTATCGAACTTTCCGAGGCACTCAAGCAGCATTCGAAGCATAAAAAGAGGGGTCGACGCCGTTAAGGCATTGACCCCTTAAACTGAGTAACGGCGCTGCCCAGCTCTTCACTACTTGGGCTGCCGTCGACTTTATTCTACCCACGGGTGCCAGGTTTAACAAATGGATTTTCGGTAACGAGGCCTCGGCAACCGCCGCCTTGATTGGCGACCCATGCTCTGCCACAGGCCGAGGGTTGTCGAAAAGTCGAACATTATAGCTACCCATAATATAGCCAGCTATAACGTCATTCGACGACCGGCGCAAACGCCCACGCGGACACGAAATGCGCTGCGGTGCCATTGGGGATTATGGGATGCGCTTTCCGCTCGAGGCCTCAACCGGAAACGGGATCCCGGTCTGAAGGTCAAATCCGGGGCGTAGTTTCCGCTTGAAGACCGATTCGGAAAGGTTGTCCCGTTCTGGAGCCAAATACTGGGTCGTAGTTTCCGCCAAGCATGCCATCCGGAAAGCGTGTCCCGTTCTGAGCCTGAATTCTGGGATGAACTTTCCACTGAAGCATCTACTGGAAAATGCATCCCGTTCCGAGGCTTAATTCTGGGATGCACTTTCCGCGGAGAGACTACCGTTTTTCGAAAAAGTACACGTCCCTAAACTTACCAGGTCTTCATAACTTGTTGCCGTTCACGGGAGCCGATTACCGCCCACCGATTCGGATGTAAAAATGTCGCCGAAAACAGGCCATCTACCTGCATGGTTAGATTTTGGTCAGCTTTTGGTCAGTTGAGCGGCAAGTTGCGGCTGATACGTTTTTGCTACCCAAAAGGAGGCGGTAGCTCATGACCCATTGCAATGACCAACTCATCGACCAACTGCTCACTCAAGCCGAACAAGAGAGGCGCTGTCTGATTCCCCCGAGCGCGGCGATCCGAAAAGCGCTCCTTCGGCGCATCGGCAGCGCGGTCGTCTCGCCCATGCCGGGACTGTTCGCGCGAAAAACGCGCTGGGATGAACTCAACCGAGCGCAACGCCATTGCGAGATTATTCGCGCCCTTGCGATCATCCACCCCGATTGGACGTTCTGCTCGTTTTCGGCCGCCTGTCTGCTGGGGCTCGAGGTCTCGTGGCGACACCTGAACATCGTGCATGTTTGCAGCTCGACAAAGCCGTCGGCTCGTCCGGGCGCACATATTCAGCGGCACCAGATTGAGCCGGCCGGAGCAATACGCAGAGCCGGCATATCGGTAACGCCGCCAATCCAAACGGTCACAGATTGCCTGCTGCAAACTGGTTTTGCCGACGGCATGCCCATTGCCGATTCGGCGATTTTAAAGCTCGGCCTTGCACGGGAACAGCTGATGGAGGCCGTTGAGCAACGAGCGACTGCCCGCAATGGTCGCGCGATTCGCACCGCCCTCACAACGCTTCGATATGCCGACGCCCGCGCCGAGAGCGGCGGGGAATCGGTCGCCCGAGCCGTCATGATCGAGACGGGCTTTGCGCCCGACTGGCTTCAATACGAGTTGACGGACCCCTTCGATTCGACCGAAAGCATGCGAACGGATTTTGCCTGGGAGCGCCAGGCGCGGGAACTCACGCTGGGCGAGCTCGACGGGCTCATCAAATATACCGACCAGACCATGCTGGCCGGACGCACCACTGCCGAGGCGCTCGTCGCCGAACGACAGCGCGAGGCGCATCTATCGCTCTACGGTCACCCTCTGCTGCGCTTTACCATGAACGAGGTCCGCTCGGCAGGAATGCTCGCCAAAAAGCTGCAGACGGCAGGCATCCGGCAGACCGCTCTGCCGGCATGGCTCAACGAGGTGGAGTTGTAGGAGCTGTTGAGCTTATGCCCGTCTGCCTGCCAAACCGGGACACACTTTCCAGTTGAAGCTCCAACCGGAAAGTGTGTCCCGGTTTGGAGCCGAATTCCGGGATGCGCTTTCCGCCAGAGGCTCTACCGGAAAGCGCATCCCATTCTGAGCATCGATTCTGGGATGTAATTTCCGCCGAGGGCTCCAAGGGAAAAGCGCGTCCCGTTCTGAGCGCTCATTCCGGGACACAGTTTCCGCTCCAAACAAAAGGCCCCGGCTCGCGATGGAGCTGGGGCCAAAAGCGCAGCATATGCAGTTGGTGTTGAGCGCGAACAGCTCGTCAGTAATGGCTGTCCGCGCCCTACCCTAGCCGCGGTGACGGGCACGGCTGTACGGGGTATCCACCATGGGCAGATCCGGACGCAGCTTGCCGTCGAATGCGCGATAGGCGTTCTGCACGGCGGGCGCCGTGGGGATCGTTGCAATCTCGCCGATGCCCTTGCCGCCGTATGCCACGGGCAGCAGTTCGTCCTTCTCCACGTAGATGGCGTGGATATCCGGAATCTCGGGCGCACGGAACAGCCCGAGCGTGCCGTACCTTGCCTGGGGCACGCAGTCCTTGAGCGGCCAGTCCTCGGTAAGCGCATAGCCCATACCCATGAGCACGCCGCCTTCGATCTGACCCTGGATGGAGATGGGGTTGACCACCTTGCCGGAATCGTGCGCGGCATAGACCTCGCTCACGCGACCGTCATCATCCAGAATGACCACATGCGTGGCAAAACCGTAGCAGATGTGGCTCTTGGGGTTGGGAACGTCAGCGCCCAGCTTGTCAGTCGGCTCCAGGTACACGTAGCCAAACTCGCATCCCTCGAGCGCCTTGATGGCGGCCGCGGGATCCTGAGGATGCATGCCCTGGCCGGCGACGAGCTCCTGCGTGCGCAACTGATAGGCTCGACCGTCGTCGTACTCGATCTTGACGCCGTCACCATGCGCGCTCACAGGAACATCGGGTGCAGGCTTGCCGGCCTCGATGTCAAGCATGGCATCGCGCAGCAGGAAGGCGGCACCGCGCACGGCCTCGCCGGTCACGACCGTCTGTCGCGAGCCAGACGTGGTGCCGGAGTCGGGAGCGTTCTCGGTGGAGCACTCGCCATTGGCAATGCAGCTCAGCGGCAGACCGCACGCCTCGGCAACGTCCTGCAAAAAGACCGTGTTGCAGCCCTGGCCGATGTCGGACGTGGCGGCGTAGACCACGGCGCGGCCATCCTCGACGCGAATCTTGCAGCGGCCGGCATCGGGCAGGCCCACGCCCACGCCGGCGTTCTTCATGGCGCAGGCGATACCGGCGTGTCCGGGATGCGCATAGTAGGCATCCTTGACCTCAAGCAGCGTCTCCTTCAGCGCCGTGGAGCAGTCGGCAATCTGGCCGTTGGGCAAAACCTCGCCCGGCTCGATGGCGTTTCTGTAACGAATCTCCCACGGGTCCAGGCCGACCTTCTCTGCCAGCAAGTCGATCAAGCTCTCGAGCGCAAACTCGGACTGGCAAACGCCAAAGCCGCGGTACGCGCCGGCGGGCGGGTTGTTGGTGTAGTAGCCAAAGCCGCGAATGTCGGTGTTCTGGTACTTGTAGGGGCCAACGGCGTGCGTACAGGCGCGCTCGAGCACCGGGCCGCACAGCGAAGCGTAGGCGCCGGTATCAAAGTTGATCTCGCAATCAAGGCCGGTAAAGTTGCCCTCGGCGTCGCAACCCAGCGTAAAGGTACCGTCCATGGCATGGCGCTTAGGATGGAACGCAAGCGACTCAGCGCGCGTGAGCTTGCACTTCACAGGACGTTGGAACTTATATGCGGCGAGCGCGGCCAGGTGCTGGATGGACACGTCCTCCTTGCCGCCAAAGCCGCCACCCACGAGCATGGTTTCGACGACCACACGCTCGGGTTCGCTATCCCAGCCAAACATATGGGCACACTCTTTGCGCGTGTCGTAGGCACCCTGGTCGGTCGACTGCACCTTAACGCCGTTCTTGTACGGGAAGGCAACGGCGCACTCGGGCTCCAAGAAGGCATGCTCGGTAAAGGGCGTGGTAAAGCGCTGCGTCACGGTAAACGCGCTCTCCGCCAGCGCCTTGGCGGCGTCGCCGCGCGTCACGTGACGGCTCTGGCACACGTTGTTCTTGAGCTCCACCGTGTTGCCAAAGGCAAAGAAGCTGTCGTGCAGGCGCGGGGCGTCGGCAGCCCTGGCCTCGACAATGTTACGCACGGGCTCCAGCGGCTCGTAATCGATCTTTACGAGCTTCTTGGCCTTCTCGAGCGTCGCCTCGTCCTCGGCAACCACCAGCACGATGGCATCGCCCACGCAGCGGGTGATATCGCCCTGGGCGATCATAACGTCCCAGTCCTGGATAAGGTGGCCGACCTGGTTGACCGGCACGTCCTCGGCGCGCAGGATGCCCACCACACCGGGCAGGGCCTCGGCCTTGGAGGTGTCGATGGAGAGCACGCGGGCGCGCGGATACTTGGAGCGCACGGCGCTGGCGTAGGTCAGACCCGGCTGATCGAGCTCGTCGATGTCATCGGGATACTTGCCCTCGCCGAGCACCTTCTTGCGCACGTCGATACGGAAGGCGCGCTTGCCCACGCCGTAGTCGTCGCCGCGCTCCAGGTCCTCGTCGATCTGCTTTTCGCCGCGGAGCACCGCAGCTGCCAGCGAAATGCCCTCGATGATCTTCTTGTAGCCGGTGCAGCGGCAGACGTTGCCGCGGATGGCGTACTTGATCTGCTCCTCGGTGGGCTCGGGATCCTCGGCGATCAGCGCCGCACCCGCCATGACCATACCGGGGATGCAAAAACCGCACTGCACGGCGCCCACGGCGCCAAAGGCGTACACAAAGGCCTCGCGCACGTCCTGGGGCAGGCCCTCGACGGTCACGATGTTGCGACCGGCGGCAAGGGCGGTGGTCAGCACGCACGCCTTGACGGCCTCACCGTCCACGTGGATGGTGCAGGTACCGCACGCGCCCTCGGAGCAGCCGTCCTTGGCGGAGTGAATGTGCAGGTCGTCGCGCAGGTAGCGCAGCAACGGTTTGTTTTGGGTCGTCGTGCGCTCGACGCCGTTAACGGTAAAAGTGAATTCCTGTGCCATGGTGATTCCCTTCTACACGCCGGCGGCTATGCCGGTGCGGTCGTGGATGGCGCCATGCGGGCAGACGACGGCGCACATGCCGCACGACAGACAATCCGCGCCATCAATATGGGCGCAGTTGTCCTCGATGCGGATAGCGCCGGCAGGGCACTTTTTGGCGCACATGCCGCAACCGATGCAGCTCGTGTCGCAGATCTTGCGGGCGATGGCGCCCTTATCGGTGTTGTTGCAGCGCACCAGGATGTTCTGGTAGCCGGGAACGAAGGCAATCACGCGCTGCGGGCACGCCATGCCGCACAGGCCACAGCCCGTACACTTGGAGCGATCCACGCGAGCGATGCCATCAATCAGCGCAATGGCGCCGTGGGGGCAGGCCGTGACGCAGGCGCCACAGCCAATGCAGCCTTCGCTGCAGTGGGCGTCGCCGCCTGCGGAGGCGCAACCGCTTCCGCAGGCAACGTAGGCCACGTTATGTTGAATGGATTTGGCCATAAGAGACTCGCCTATTTCTTAAGGAGATACGAATAGCTGTCGCGCACGGCCTTGATGGTCAGGCGGACGGCCTCGGGCAGACCGGTGTTGACGGCATCGACCGAGACGGTGCGGACCGTGCCGGCGACGCGGACCTTAAAGTGATCCTCGTCCACGGCCAGGAAGCCCTCGTTCTCGGAGTTCTCCATGTCCTGCTCGCTCCAGAACAGGGTGAGCTTGTCCTTGTAGGGACGACCCTCCTGGTAGGGGCAGAACACGGCGCAGTTGCCGCACTCGTTGCACATGCCATCGACATGGACGACCTGATGCTTGGCCAGGCCCGGCACCTTAATGGCAACGTTGGAGCGGTTGGGGCACACGTCGCAGCAGACCTCGCACACCGAGCCGCAGCCCAGGCAGCGAGTCTTGGTGCAGTTGCGCTTGTCGCGGCACAGCGACCCCTTGCGCTCATAGCAGGTGTCCTCGCGGCCGGCCTGCTCGTTGCAGTCGGCGTACTTGTTAAAGTCCACGTCGGCAATGGCACGGGCGACCTCGGCGGCGTCGGCGATAGCCTCGACTACGGTGGCGGGACCGCGGCGACAGTCGCCCGCAGCCCAGACGCCCTCAACACCGGTGGAGGTGGCGGCAAGACGGCCACGACGGTCATGCTCGACGCCCGCGGCATCGTACAGGCTGGCATCGATGCCCTCGCCCACGGCGCAGATCACCGTGGTGGCGGAAAGCTCGACGGTCTCGCCCGTGGCGACGGGGCTGCGACGGCCGCTTGCATCCGGCTCGCCAAGCTCCATAACGTCGCAGGTCAGCACGGCGCCGTTGAGTGCCTTGGGCGCCAGCAGCTCGCAGAACTCAACGCCGTCGGCAAGAGCAAGATCGAGCTCTTCCTCGTCGGCGGGCATCTGCTTCTTGGTGCGGCGATACACCAGACGCACGTTCTTCACGCCTGCCAGGCGCTTGGCCACGCGGGCGGCGTCCATGGCGGTGTTGCCGGCGCCAATGACCACGACGTCCTCGCCCAGCTCGAGTTTCTCGCCCTTCTTGGCGGCCTCGAGGAACTCCAGCACATCGAGCTCGGCACCCTCGCCTAGGCCCGCAGAGCCGGGCATCCAGGCACCGGTGGCCACGACCACGTCAGTAAAGCCCTGGGCCTTGAGCTCGTCAATGGACTCCACGCGGGCGTTGAGCTGAACCTTGGCACCAAAGGCCAGGCAAAGCTCGGCGTCGTGGGAGATATCGTCGCTGGCAATACGGAACTCGGGGATCACGTGACGGACCACGCCGCCGAGCGAATCGCGGGCCTCAAAGATGGTGACGGACACGCCGGCACGCGTCAGGAAGAACGCCGTCGCCAGGCCGGCCGGGCCGCCGCCGATAACGGCAACGTTGCGCTCGCCGTCGTTGGCGATGGCCTGGGCGCGCAGCTTGGGCAGCACGGTGGTCATGGCCTCGCGGGCGGCCTTGAGCTTGCTGGCGCGGATCTGGGCGCCCTCGGGCTCGTAGAATGCACGCTCGCAGGCACGGCCGCAGGGATGCGGGCAGATGGTGCCGGTAATGAACGGCAGGGCGTTGCGCTCGATGATGATGTTGAGTGCGTCCTCGTAGCGGCCCTCGTCAACAGCCGCCAGATAGGCGGGAATATCCTGCTGGATGGGGCAGCTCGTGCGGCACGGCGTGGTAAAGCAGTCGGAAAGCGGGCTCTTGCCGGCGACCTTGCGGTCGGGCAGCGGGCGCAGCGGCTTCTTGTAGAGCGGGTTGGTGAGCGAGTCGGTCTGGATCGCGGTCACGGCCTCGAGCGAGACGCCCGCGAACGGCTTGCCGTCCAGATCGGTAAACTCGCCGGCCATCTGGCTAAAGCGCTCGTAGCCACCGGGCTTGAGCACGTCGGTCGCCAGGGTAACGGGCCAAATGCCGGCATCGTACAGGGCACGGATGTTGTAGACCGTGGCACCGCCGGAGTAGCTGATGCGCAGCTTGCCATCGAACTGCTCGGTAATGCGGCGGGCGGCCTCGATGGTCAGCGAGAACAGCGAACGACCGGACATGTACATCTCGGTGGAGGGCAGCTCGTTCCTCGTCACGTCGACGGGGAACGTGTTGGTCAGCTTGACGCCAAACTCCAGACCGCGCTCGGCGCACAGGGCAATCAGGCGCTCGAACATGGGCACGGCATCGGCCCACTGCAGATCCTCGCGGAAGTGCGTGTCATCAAAGACGATGTAATCAAAGCCCAGCTCGTTGAGGCGCTGGCGGGCAAACTCATAGCCCAACAGCGTGGGGTTACACTTGATGTAGGTGTTAAGGCCCTTCTCGGTGATGAGGTAGGTCGCGATGCGCTCGATCTCGGCAGGCGGGCAGCCGTGCAGGGTAGACTCGGTGATGGAGTTGGAGACGCGCGCCGGGATGGACTCGACAAACGCAGCGTCGACATGCTCAAACTTGTCCAGGTTGGCGAGCGCCCATGCGCGGCACTCGTTCCAGACGTCGGAGCCGCTGGCGTCCTTCATGCCCTCGATGTACGCGTCGACCTTGGGGCTCTTAATGCCCTCCAGGTCATAGCCCACCGACATGTTGAAGACAAAGCCGTCCGGGCTGCCCAGACCGTACTCGCGAGCGATCAGGTGGCAGGCAAACCATGCCTTCACGTACTCGGCAAATGCCTGCGGAACCTCGAGCTCGGTCGACCACTCGCAGTTGTAGCACTCGTCCTGAGCCACGATGCAGGGCTTGTTGACGCACTTGGAGAGCTCCTCGCCGTCCATAACCTGGACGGTCTTGAGCTCAAAGAAGCGGGAACCAGCCACATAGGATGCCACGATGTTCTGGGCAAGCTGCGTATTGGGACCGGCGGCCGGGCCAAACGGAGTCTCGATGCGCTCGTCAAAAATGGGAAGCGCGCCCTCCTGGTTGGTCGTGGCCATCTTGCGCACGCCAAAGATGGCGTCCTGGGTCTTGTGCTCCTCGATGATCCAGTTCATCAGCTGCGAAAACGGGATCGGCCTCATGATGTCGCTCATAGTGAGCTCCTCTCTGTAACGCCCGGCGAGACCGCGCGGCGGGCGCAAATACGGTGCAGCGCTAGCACAGCGCCGGCGACCCCGCGGAGGCCGCCTATGCGCGCGTCGGATGCGGCGAAACATCCGACGCGCGCGAATCTCCAATTGGAATTAATACACGCGATCGTTGAGCGTGCTCCAGAGCTTCTTGGACTCGGCCATGGTCCACGCGTTGATCTTGTCCTCATCAATCTCAACGAACTCACGATCCTTGTACAGGACGCGGCCGTTGATGATGGTGGTGCGGCAGTTTTTGCCCATCATGCCAAAGAGCATGTGGCCGTCAATGTTCTCCTCGCTCAGCGGCGTAAAGGGCTTGTAGTCCATGACGATGACGTCGGCGGCAGCGCCGGCCTCGAGCACACCGAGCTTGCGATCGAAGTACTTGCTCGCCATCTTGGCGTTGTTCTCGAACAGCATGGTCATGGCCTCGCACCAGCCCACGTTGGACATGGCGGCGTTGTGGCGCTGAATGATCAGGAAGACCTTGAGGCTCTCGAGCATATCGTGGGTGTAGGCGTCGGTGCCCATGCACACGGGGATGCCGCGGCGGAAGAACTCGAGCACGGGGGCGCAGCCCACGGCGTTGCCCATATTGGATTCGGGGTTGTTGACGAGCCAGGTACCGGACTCCTTGACGATATCCATCTCGGCGGGCGTCACGTGGATGCAGTGGCCGAGCATGGTGTCGGGACCCAGCAGATTGTGCTGCAGCAGGCGCTCGACGGGGCTGATGCCACCGCGGTTGAGGCGGGAGTCCCACACGTCATTCATGCCCTCGCACACATGGATGTGGAAGCCGGTCAGGCCGTTGTTGGCCTCGGCCATCTTATCCATGGTCTCGTCCGACAGCGTAAAGGTGGCGTGACCGCCAAACATGGCGGCAATCATGTGGTTGTCGTTATCGCGACGCTCCTTGGCGGCCCACTGGGCAAACTCGGCGTTCTCGGCAATGGCCTGGTCGCATTTTTCCTGACCGCGGCGGTCGGAGACCTCGTAGCACAGGCACGAACGCATGCCCAGCTCCTGAGCTGCATCCTTAATGGTAAAGAGGCTTCCCGGGATCTCGCAGAAGCTCGCATGGTGATCGAAGATCGTGGTGACGCCATCGCGGATGGAGTCCAAAATCGTGGCATAGGCGCTGGCCTTGGTGCCGTCGAGCGTCAGGTTGTCATCGATCTTCCACCACTGCTGCTCAAGATTCTCCAGGAAGTTGGTGGGGTTGCAGCCCTTAATGGCAAGGCCGCGGGCCAGACCCGAGTAGATGTGGGTGTGGCAGTTGATGAGTCCGGGCATGATGAGGTTGCCCTGGGCGTCGACGTACTCGGCATCCGGGTACTTGGCCTTGAGCTCGCACTCGGGGCCCACTTCGACGATCGTATCTCCGTCAATGGCGACCGCACCGTTTGGAATAAACGGGGTCTGAGCGTTGCGGGTAAAAACGGAACCGTTAGCGACCAGAAGCATGGATGCTCCCTTCAACATCAGAGGCGGGGTTTGACACCTCTGACATGGCGGAGTGCGAAGCGCCGGCCTACACCGGAAACGGGCCCTCTCCCGTCAACGCTTCACCAAAGGGACAAACCCTTTGAAGTGCGGCTTGGCGCCGCATGGCGTCGGCGGACGAGGCGATGCGCCCGCCGACGAATAGCACCGAATTGGTTACTTCTTGCTCTCGGGCAAGACCAGATCCACGGCAGCGTCCTTGGCAGCATCGATGTGTTGAGCCACGACCGGCGTCTGCGGAAGGATCAGGTTAAGGACAATGGCCATGATGGCGGTGGGGGTTACGGCATTGGAACCGATGACGGTGGACACCCAGGCGGGCATACCCTCGCCGGCAAGGCAACCGCTGGCCATCCAGATACCCAGGCCAAAGACGACGGAGGTACCGACGATGGTGGTAGTGCGCTGCGTGAGGCCCTCGCGGGTGAACATGCGCACGCCGTTCATGGTGATGGTGCCAAAGACGCCGACGGTCGCGCCGCCGATAACGGGCTGCGGGATAGCGGAAAGGACGGCAGAGAGCTGCGGGAACAGACCGGCGATGGCAAAGACGGCCGCGATGATCACAAAGACCCACTTGTTAACGACCTTGTTGGAGCAGATGATGCCCACGTTCTGGCCAAGGGCGCTGGTGGGAAGACCGCCCAGCAGGCCGCCGACCATAGAGGTGAGGCCCTGCGACACGATAGCGCCGGAGAGCTCGCGCTCGGTGGGCATACGGTCGATGGAGCCCAGGCAGGCGGCGGAGACGTCACCGATAACCTGGATGGCAACCATGGGGAACACGACGGCGAGGGTAATGCAGACCTCGGGATCAAACTCGAGCGCGTAGGGCATGAGCTTGGGAAGGGCGAAGACCTGGGCGGTGGCGACGCTGGAGAAGTCGATCATGCCAAAGGGGATGGAGACGATCATACCGACGATCATGCCAAAGAACACGGATCCCAGCTTGAGCGTGCCCTTGCCAAAGTTGGCGAGCGCAAAGACCACGGCAAAGGTGATAAGAGCGACGCACCAGGCCTGCGGGGTACCCCACAGCGGCGTACCCATACCGCCGGCCATATACTTGACGGCCGTGGGATAGAGAGAGACGCCAATGGAGAAGATGACCGTACCGGTCACGACGGGCGGGAACAGCCACTTGATCTTGCTGTAGGCCAGACCAAAGAGGACCGCGACGGCGCCGCCGACGATCTCGCCTCCCAACAGCGCGCCAAAGCTAAAGCCCGAGGCGCCCATGGCCTGCAGGGCCGGGAGGAACGCGAACGAAACGCCCATGACGATGGGCAGGCCGCCGCCGATGCGACGGAAGGGAGCGAAAGCCTGAAGGGCCGTGTCGATCGCCGAAAGAATGAGCGCGACCTGAATGATATCGGTGCTCTGCTGGCTATTAAAGCCGTAGACGCCGGCCATGATGACCGCCGGGGTAATGATGCCGGCAAACGATGCCAGTACGTGCTGAAGGGCACACGGGATCATTTCCTTAACGGGAGGCATGCCTTCGCGAGTGAACAGGGCTTCAGTGCCGTTCGTAACCGTCTCCTGGGTCATTTGACCACCAATCCTCGAAATAGTTGTTTTCGCATCTAACGCTCTATTGTGACGCAGTGCGGGGTTGAGGTTGTGCCTTCGTTGGATATCGTATTAAAGATGGTTCTTATTCTCAATAATAATTTTTTGTTATCAGACTATTCTTAAGCTGAAATAACTCGTTTCCGCAGGTCAGGAATGTGTCTGGTCTAAATAACATCTTACTTTTCTTTTGGTCGACCGTTTACCGCCAAAATCATACCGTTCGTCTGCATTACGCAATGTACCTGCGGACATACGAGATGATGAGCAGCGTGTTACCATGAGAAAAAATTGTTATGAACATTTCCGATTTCACCCAAAGGAGTTACCCGTGAACGAGACCGTACGCCGCTTTTTGCCGATGGTCGATTTCTTGGAGCAGATACTCGGTAAGAACAGCGAGATCGTGCTGCACGATTTCTCGGATCCCGACCACGCCATCGTCGATATTCGCAACGGCATCGTGAGTGGCCGCAAGGTCGGCGGTCCCGCCACCGATCTGGCGCTCAAGATCATGCACGACCCCAAGTATCGCGACCTGCCGTTTATTACGGGCTACGAGGGCCGCGGCGCCGGAGGCAAGACGCTGGAGTCCGCGACGTTCTTTATCCGCGAGGATGACGAGATCGTCGGTATGCTCTGCGTCAACACCGACCTCTCGACCGTGCGCTCCATCAACGCCATGGCGCAGCAGCTCATGGCGTGCTTCGACGCGGCGCCGACGCGCACGGAGCCCGCCCCTATCGAGGTCGAAAGCCTTTCGGAGTCCACACAGGAGCTCATCGACCGCAGCATTGCCGAGTTGCTGAGCGCGCGCGGGCTGGATGTAGCGTCGCTTGGTCAGAGCGACCGCGTGGACGTCATTCGCCACCTCAACGGCAACGGGGTGTTCATGCTCAAGGGCGCCGTGGCCTGTGCCGCCACCGCGTTGGGCATCTCGGAGCCCAGCGTGTACCGCTACCTGCAAAAAGTCCGCAAGGAGGGCTAACGAGCAAAATGGAGCGCGGCTCCACAAGCGATTCGTCACTTGACAAAAGACCCTGCAGCTCGCACGCGCTGCAGGGTCTTTTTGCATGTCATGTTTAGTTGTGGCCAACGCCTTAGAGAGCGGCGACGACCTCGATCTCGACCAGACCGCCAGCCGGAAGAGCGGCAACCTGAAAAGCGCTGCGCGCGGGGAACGGGGCCTCGAACTTGGAGGCGTAGATCTCGTTTACGGCAGCGAAGTCGGCAATGTCAGCCAGGTAGACTGTGGTCTTGACGACATCGGCAAAGGTGGCGCCGGCAGCGGTCAGCAGGGCCTCGACGTTAGCAAGGGACTGCTTGGCCTGGGCCTCGACGCCCTCGGGCATCTTGCCAGTTGCGGGATCGATGCCCAGCTGGCCGGACAGGAACACCATGTTGCCGGTCTGGATACCAGGGGAATACGGGCCGATGGCTGCGGGTGCGTTATCGGAAGACACGACGGTCTTGCTCATGTTTTTCTCCTTACAAGTAAAAGGGAACGAGAGCGCGGCGTTCACACCGGGAGGCACAGTTCGGTCTGAACACCGCGCTTGATTGGGATAGTACTCAAGGTTTCCGCGCGATGCAAGATTATTATCACGTTGCGAGAATATTTTATCGTCCAACGGTTTCCCTGGACCGCTGAACGGTTCTCCACGGGGTCAGCCAGCCCAAGCTGCTGAAGACTTTATCCCGCTTGGAGCACGGGCATCGCCTGCCGCGACGGCACCACTATACTTTCGAGTATCTGAGCATTTTGAAAGGCAGGATATGACCGCAACCGCCAGTCGAACCACCAACCGCAGACCCGAGCTTTTAGCGCCCGCCGGAGGGCCCGAGCCCTTTGCCGCCGCACTCGCCGCCGGGGCAGACGCCATCTACTGCGGCATGGGCAGCTTCAACGCCCGCCGCAAGGCAACGAACTTTACCGACGAGGCCTTTGAGCAGGCCTGCCGTGCTGCACACCTGGCCGGCTCGCGCGTCTACGTCACGGTCAACATCGTCATCAAGGAATCCGAGATGAGCGATGCGCTGCAGCTCATCCATCGCTGCTCCACGCTGGGCGCTGACGCCTTCATCATCCAGGACTGGGGCCTGTTCTTTGAGGTCAAGCGCACCATGCCCGGCATCGAGGCGCACATCTCAACCCAAGCAAACATCCACGACGACCGCGGAACCCTTTGGTGCCGTGAGCAGGGCGCCGACCGCGTGACCCTCTCGCGCGAGCTTTCCATCGACGAGATTGCCACCATTCACGACGCTGCGCCCGATGTTGACCTTGAGGTCTTTAGCCACGGCGCCATCTGCTTTTGCTACTCGGGTCTGTGCCTGCTGTCGAGCTTTGCCATGGCGGGCCGCTCGGCCAACCGCGGCATGTGCGCTCAGCCCTGTCGCCTACCCTACGAGCTAATTGACGAGAACGGCCGCTCGCTCTCCCCTGCCGGTCGCGAGCGCGCACTGTGCCCGCGCGACACCAACACTTCGCAGCTTGTTCGCCGTCTGTATGACGCCGGCGCCGCATCGCTCAAGCTCGAGGGCCGCATGAAGGCTCCCGATTACGTGTACTCCATCGTCGATGTGTACCGTCACCAGATTGATGACATGCTTGCCGATGTTTCGACCTCTAAGGATGAGGATGCCGCCCGCCAGCGCCAGCTCAAGCGCTGCTTTAACCGCGACTT
This sequence comes from Collinsella sp. AM42-18AC, assembly GCF_003467965.1. Lineage (NCBI taxonomy): Bacteria > Bacillati > Actinomycetota > Coriobacteriia > Coriobacteriales > Coriobacteriaceae > Collinsella > Collinsella sp. AM42-18AC. Next base: position 74,304 of record NZ_QSFY01000002.1, on the reverse strand, counting down.
TACGCACGCCTACCAGGATGGCACCTCGGGCGACGAGATGATGAGCTATGAGCGTTCCAACAACCGCGGCCAGATTGTGGGCACGGTGCTGGGCAGCCGCCTGGCCAACCGCGATGTACGCGGACTCAAGCCCGACGATCGCCGTCGCCGCGCCGCCATCGCCCGCATTGAGCTGTTTGAGCCCGTGGGCAAGGGCGACCTGCTGGAGCTTCGCCACGATAACGAGTTTGACCAGTTCCTGACCACCATTGCCGCCGATGATGCCGCTGCCGGCGATGTTATCGAGTGTCGCGTGCCCCGTAGCATGCCCGAGGGCTGCCGCGTGCGCGTGATTCGAAGCCAGCGCGCCATTGACGCCGCCGGCGCCGCGCTCAAGCGCGATGTGCTGCGCCGCCGCGCCGTAGACGTGTCCGTTGTGGCGCGTCTGGGCGAGCCGTTTGCCGTTGCGCTCACCTGTTGCGACGATCCTTCGCTTACGGCCACGGCCACGGGCTTTACCGTCGAGGCTGCCAAGACCCGCGCCGTCGAGGCATCCGATCTGGTTGAGCACGTCGGGCGCATGGGCTCCTCCCCCTTTGAGGCCGCAAGCTTTGACGTTTCGCTCGACGCCGGCTGCGGTATGGGCTTTTCCGCCGTGCACAAGGTGCGCGCCGCCGCTTGTAAGGCGCTGGAAGAGGCCATTCTGGCACCGTACGAGGAGCGCACGAAAACGCTCGAGCTGCCGGCGATTGTAACCAGTGATTCCCGCCCCGCGCCCGAGCACTACCGCGATGAGCCGCAGATCTGTGCCACCGTCACCTCGCTCGAGGCCGCCGAGGCCGCTCGCGCCGAGGGTGTAACGCGCATCTACATGACCACCGACGCGCTCGATGCGGCCGAGCTCTCCCCCGCCGATGCATTTGAGCAGGGCATCGTACCCGTGCTCGACGAGGTCTGCCGCGCCGTTGACCACGTACGCGTCGACCCGTGGGTTGTTGCCGGCGCCACGGTCGCTATTGGCAACATCTCTGAGCTTGCCCTGGCCGCCCAGGTTGGCGCTACGGCCGAGATTCGCTCTTGCCTGCCGGTACACAACACGCCCTGCATGGAGGCGCTTGCCGAGCGCGGAGCCGGTGCGTTTTGGCTCTCGCCCGAGATCACGCTCGACGAGATTGTCTCGCTCGGCACCGCCGCGCCCGCGGCTCTAGGCATCACCGTCTTTGGCCGCCCGCGCGTCATGACAAGCGAGCATTGCATTCTGCAGGTTGCCAACGGCTGCATCCACGATTGTGCCAACTGCCGCTTGCGTGCCCGCAAGCTCTCGCTCAAGAATATCGACGGAAAGGTCATGCCCGTCCGCACCGACATCCACGGCCGCTCTCGCCTGTACGATGCCTACCCCATCGACCTCACGCCGCAGGTTCCTCAGCTGCTCGATGCTGGCGTGCGTCGTCTCATGGTGGACGGAACGCTGCTCGAGACGGATGAGGTGGGCCGTGCCGTCGCCCGCGTCCGTCGCGCCGTCGAAGCAGCGCAGGCCGGCCGCAAGCCCGCCGCCCGCCTGCGCGGGGCGACCTCGGGCTGCATGTTTGTGGGAATTAGCTAACCGAAAGGCTTACACGTGAACGAAGAACCTCAAGTCCTCTACTGCGACGCCTGGCTCATGGCCATCGACAAGCCCGCCGGCATGATCGTCCACGGCGACGGCACCGGCGAGCGCACGCTCACCGACTACGCCAGCGACCTGCTGCTGGCGATGGGCGACGGCTTTGCCGCGACCGACATGCAGCCGCTCAATCGCCTGGACCGCAACACCACCGGCGTGGTGCTGTTCTCGCTCGACAAGCAGACGCAGCCCGCCTTTGACCAGATGGTCATCGACCGCGCATTCGAAAAGCACTATCTGGCGCTCGCCGAGGGCAAAATCGACTGGAACGAGAAGCTCATCGACAAGCCTATCGCCCGCGACCGCCACGATAGCCGCAAGATGCGCGTTGGCGCCAGCGGCAAGCCGTCTCAGACGCGCGTCAAGGTACTCAAGCGCCTTAAGAGCCGCCGCGGCCTGCCCGCGCGCTCGTATATTGATGTCGAGCTGCTCACCGGCCGCAAGCATCAGATTCGCGTGCACCTGGCAAGCGAGCATCATCCCCTGGTTGGCGACGACCTGTACGGAACGCCGCGCCCCTGCGGCCTCATGCTCCATGCCCACAGCGTGTCCTTTACGCATCCCGTAACCGGCGAGCACATCCACATCGAAGCCCCCTGCCCCTGGGAGCCCTAAAACCTGCCAAAAAGGGACAGGTTTATTTTGGCAGGTTTTATCTGGACAAACGTCAAAACCACCACAAAGGTTCCTGCCCCTTCGCGGTGGTTTTGGTCTTAGCCCGTCCCTTGCTGTTAGACCGTGATGACGTTGTCCATTGCCCGGTACTTGGCAGGGACATCGCCTGCGGTAATAATCGTTGCGTCACGGAAGTCCGCGAACTTGACGGGCGCCACCATGCCAAATTTACTGGCGTCCGAGATTACGAAGCGCTTGGCCGTATGGCGCATCGAGATACGCTTTACTTGCGCCTCCTCGATATCGGGCGCCGTGAAGCCCTGCTCGGCGGCAATGCCGTTAGAGCCCCAAAAGCCGCAGTTGAAGTTGTAGCGGTCTAAGGTTGCCAAGGCATCGGGACCGACGAGCGCCTCGGTCTCGGGTTTGAGCTCGCCACCCAGCACCACGGTACGCATGCCGCGCAAAGCAAGGCGTTGAGCATGGAGCACGGAATCGGTCACATAGGTGACATCTTCAAGGTGTGGAAGATGCTCGATGAGCCTGAGCGTCGTCGAACCCAAGTCGATGTATACAAAGCTCTCGGGCTCCACAAGTGCCGCCGCACGGGCGCAGATACGTTCCTTGTCGTCGTTATGGAGGTCGCTGCGCTCATTAAGCGTTAGGTCGCGCGTCACGTGCGCGCGCTCAAGGCTCGTCGCCCCACCGTGCACCTTGGCGATACGGTGTGCGCGATTGAGCATCTGCAGGTCGCGCCGAATGGTAGACGCCGTCACGCCCAGGGCTTCGGCAAGCTCCGGCACGGTAACCGAGCCGGTCTGCTGAACCATCGACACGATCGCGTTGAGCCTATCTTCCGCTAGCATCGCTTACTCCTCCTCGGGGTACACGACTCCCCAGTCGGCGCGTAGCTTGGTCATCAGCTCCATAACATCAGAAGCATAATCCAGCAGCTCACGCTTAGAGTCGTCGCCGGCAACGGCCTTCTCAAGATCGGCCATCTCATAGCAAAGGGCGTAAGCCTCGGTGCCGGCGTGGACCTCCTCGCGGTGGCCGTCCGCAGTCCACACGATGGTCGCGTGATCGGCGCGCGGATACTCGTTGACCTCGATATAGCACTTATCGAAGCTAATAATCGAGCGCTTGGGTTGCTTGGAGTGGAGCGTGAGGCTCACAACACCCAGCTGCTGCTCGGCATTACGGCAGACGATGCCGCCCGCAACGTCAACACCGGTCTCACAGGTGTTGCCCAACGAAACGACCTCAATGGGCTGGCTTGCCATAAAGAGACGCATGACGGACAGGGCATACACGCCAATGTCGAGCATGGCACCGCCAGCAAGGTTGCGGTTGTAGAAGCGATTGGTCAGATCGCCGTACTCCTTGTAGCTACCAAAGTTGAGCTGGGCGAGGTTCATGCGGCCGAACTCACCGGCATCCATGCGACGGCGCAGCTCTTGATACAAGGGCATATGAAGCACCGTGGTGGCGTCCATGAGGACGACGTTGCGCTCGTCGGCGATGGCACGCGCCTCGTCGAGCTCAGCGGAATTGAGGGTAATGGCTTTCTCGCAGAGCACGTGCTTGCCGGCGGCCAGCGCGTCACGCAGATAGGTGATATGCGTGTTGTGCGGCGTGGTGATATAGACGGCGTCGATGCCCGGATCGGCGTAGAGGTCCTCAACCGATTCATAGACCTTCTCGATGCCATACTGCTCGGCAAAAGCCTGAGCCTTGGACAGCGTACGGTTGGCGACGCCCGCAAGCTTGCGGCCGGCAAGAGCGAGAGACTGGGCCATCTGGTTGGCGATAACACCGCACCCGATCACAGCCCAACGAAGCTCGGGAGCCGTAAAGATATCATCGGGGAATGGCTTGTCCTGGACCGAAGCGAACGCTGCTTTTGCGGCTGCCGCGGAGTCGAGTGGAGCCTGCTTGGAATCTACCATATGTGCCTCCTGTGTCATAGAACGTCTTGCATTTCGGATAGCTCTATATTCGCACAAACACGCGCGTCTGTGCGCGATTTTGCGTATCTCACCGCTAAACGGTCATTTTTGTCCCGTAAACGGCGCATCTATACGCATATTCACGCAATCCCACGCACGCAAATACGCACAAATGCGAACCGGTCATTGCTCAGAGACAGGGGCTTATGCTTAGAACTCAAAAGACAGGATGATCCGCTTCGCCTTCGCTCATGGCGCGCTGCAGCTCTAAGGACCGTCCCAAACTGCCGACAGAAAAGGAACGTTCCAAACTGCAGACAGAAAAAGAACGTCCCCAGGCGCCGGCATTTCAAGAGCACTCATTTAAGTCTGTCCCCAATGAGTGGGAGTAATCAGAGACCCTTTGCGAGGGAGGCCGGACGTGGCCTTCCTCGTTTTTATTCATGGACTTTAGTCCGTGCCGCGCGGCACGCGCGGCATAGAAAGCCACCCGCTCAGCGGGTGGAGGCCAATTTCCGCTACGCGACAAAAACCTTCCCCCTAGCATGAGGATTGTTCAGGTCATCATACTAGGGGGAAGGTGATTGCTGTGGCCCAGAAAGCCAACAGCCTCGCGTACACGAAATGGCTGTGCAAGTACCGCATCGCACCGAGGTCAAGCTCATCGCCGCCATCGTCGAGAAGCACCCCAAGGTGCGCTTTGCCGCGAGCCGCACCTCGGCCCACGCCGACCTCTACGACCGCATGGAGCAGGCCCTGTGCGAGTGCGTGGCCAACGCGGTGGAGGTCGTCCGCTCCGACATCAGCCCCGCGTTTCTTGTCCACACCGGTCCAAACCTCGTGGGTGTGGCGGTCCAGGGACTCTAGCGGAGGCGGGGCGTCCTGCCCCAAAAACAAATGCAAAAGACGAGCGCTTCTTGCCGCTCAATTGGCAAGAAGCGCTCGTCTTTTCTTAACGCGTTGTATGGCGGAGAGAGCGCAAGTTACGCGAGCGCCCTTCTTGCCAGCTCGGCCGCGCCGAGGATTCCTTGGTCGCCGCCGCAGCCCGGGGCGCAGATGTAGCTCTCCATGTCCTTAAGCTCGGCGGTCTGGATGTAGCCACCCAGATATTCGAGGGTCTTCTTGCGGACGATGCCGTAGAGCTGCTCCTGGTGCATCACGCCGCCGCCGAGGACGATGCGGCGAGGCGAGTACATGAGCACGAGGTTCGCGCACATCTGCCCCAGATAATCCCCCTCGAGCGCCCACACCTCATCGTTGTCCGCGAGCTCGGCCGCGGGCTTTCCCCAGCGCGCGGCGATGGCGGGGCCGGAGGCGAGCCCCTCGAGACAGCTCGCGTGGCTCGGGCAGACGCAGCGTCCCTCCTCGGTGGGACGGGTCCTTACCAGCATGTGACCGGCCTCGGGGTGCAGCATGCCGTGAAGGAGTCTGCCCGCGCACATGACGCCCGCGCCCACGCCGGTGCCGATGGTCACGTAGACGGCGTCCTCGAGCCCCTTGCAGCAGCCGAAGACCACTTCGCCGAGGCAGGCAACGTTCACGTCCGTGTCGTAGGCCACCGGAATCCCGAGGGCGTCGGCGAACGCGGCGCGAAGACCATGGCCTCGCCACGCGAGCTTGGGCGTCTGGAGGATGGAGCCGTAGCGCTCGTCGTTGGGGTCGACGCAGGTCGGGCCGAAGGCGCCGATGCCCAACGCGTCCACATCGCGGGCGGTGAACCACTCGATCATCTGCGGGACGGTCTCGGCGGGCGTAAGCGTCGGGGTCTCCATACGGTCGAGGACCTCGCCGTCGCCGGACACCACGGCACAGACCATCTTGGTCCCGCCGGCTTCGAGGGCGCCGAGCCTCATTTGCTTTTCGCTCATGTGATCCTCCTTACAAAGGGACGCCCGCAGTCATGGTCAACCGCGGGCGCCCATAACGTTGGCTTGTTTCGAGGCGACCCTACCTGGGCACGCGGTCCTGCCTTGCGGCAAACGGGGCGAGCACGGCGTGCGGCTCGCTTTGGTACCAGTAGGCGACGGTGGAGATGTCGTCCTCGCGCTCGTAGAGCTTGATGTCGTCGTTGCCGAGGTCCTGGAACGTCACGCGCAGGTCCTCCTTGAACGAGATCGGGTCGGGAAGGTGCCACCTGTAGAGGCCGTGCCTGGGCAGCGCGTCGTCGTTAGTCGCGAGCATCGGATTCGGGTTCGGCTTGCCCGCGCTGAAGCGGTCGCGCGTGGCGTCGCGCGTCGAGCGGTACGGGTAGCCGGCGAACAGCGTGTTGAAGCACTGCGCCTCGGGCAGCGCGTGGGGCGGCCTGTCGAGGAAGGCCCAGGCACCGCCGAAGTAGTCCTCGGCTCCCGTCGAGGTGACCGTGGGGAACTCCTCGTCGCCGTCGAGGAAGAACTTCATCTCGCCCTCGCCCCACCAATAGCGCTCCAGGGCGCACAGGGCCATGTAGGTGCCGACGTAGTAGCCCTTGCCGCGCACGCCGTCGAGCACGGTGTAGTCGACGCCCCTGCGGGTGCTGCGCTCGCGGTTAAAGCGGGCGTGGAAGTACATGGCGTCGTCCGGCACGTCGGTGAGCGCGTAGTTGAACGTGTAGAAGATGTACTTAATGAACCCGGGGTGCTCGCTCGTAAGCGTGACCTTGGCGTGCTTCCTGAAGGGCATCTCGAAGTAGCAGTTCATGCCGCCCGTCGGGTTCACGCAGATGGGCATCGAGTTGACGATGGCGCGCTCACCGAAGCCGTTGCAGAAGAAGTCGCCGACAGGGCACTCGACCGAGGGGGTCTCCTCGTCGTCCCAGTAGAAGCGCAGCACGAGGTCACGCATGACGAAGCTGCCAGCGGCGGTCTTGTCGGGGACGGTCATCCAGATGTGGCGGATGATGCCGGGGCCCTCGATGTCCGCGAGCGTGATGGTCTCGCCGGACTCAAGGGGCACGCAGCACGAGCCCTTGCGGCCGACGCCGAGGTGGCTGGCCGACATGGCGGCGCGGCCCTTCTCGCCCGTGATGTTCTCGGGGGTGATGGCGCGGCTTTCCTCACCGCCGTGCATCCACACGTCCTTAAGGAACTCTCTCATCGTCGACCTCCTCTATTCGTCGTCGTCGCACTCGGCGGAACTGGCACCGTTCACGTAGATGATCTGCTGGCGCGCCTCGTTGACGAGGGCGTCGAAGTCGAGTTTCTCGTCGGGGCGCGCGAGCGCGACCGTCATGGCGAGCGGGAGGTTGACACCCGCGATCACGTGGATCCGGTCGGAGGCGAAGCGGGAAAAGCGCTGGTTCACGCTGCCGCCGTACGCGTCGGTGAGGACGACGACCTCGTCAGTGCCCGAAAGAGCCGCCTCGACCGCCGCGTCGAGCCCCTCGCCGTTGTCGTTCACGTAGGCGCACACGGCGTTGACGGCGTCGCCCTTACCCGTAAGGAACTCGAGGGTGTCCTTGAAGCCCTGGGCGAGAAGGGAATGGCTCGCCACAACTATCTTTCTCATTGATTCACCAATCTCTTGGGTCGAAGCTAGGCGAGGATGCCGGCGGCGGAGGCGACCATCGCGAGGACGATCACCACGAGGATGAGGGCCGTCATGCTCGCGTTCTTCTTGGTAAGAAGGTAATACGCGCTTCCCGTGATGGCGGCGGGGATCATGGCAGGCAGGATCTTGTCGAGCAGCGGCTGAATCTCCATCGCGACGTCGCCGAAGCTGAAGCTAATCGGGCAGGTGACGCCAATGACCGAGGCGATGAGGCAGCCGACCACGGTGAGGCCGAGCACGGAGGCGGCGGCAGTGAGGTTGGGAAGCTTCTCGCTGAAGTCGGTGACGAGCTTCACGCCCTGCTTGTAGCCGAACTCGAGGGCGTGCATGCGGACCCAGAAGATGGCCAGGATGAGCGCGAACCAGATGCCGGCTCCCACGGGGTTGCCCTCGATGGCCATGTAGGCGGCGATGGAGCCCATGATGGTCGGGATCATGGTCATGAGCAGGGAGTCGCCGACGCCGGCGAGCGGTCCCATGGTGCCGATCTTCAGGTCTTGGACGGCGTCCGCCGCCGCTAGGCCGTCGCGCTCCTCCATGGCCACGCAGGCGCCAAGGATGATGGCGGCGAGCCAAGGCTGGGTGTTGTAGTAGCGGAAGTGGTTGTTGAGCGCTTGCTTATAGTCCTCGTCGTTCGTGTAGATCTTCCTCAGGACCGGCGAGAGGGCGTAGGCGACTGAGGCGCCCTGCTGGGTCTGGTAGTTGAAGGTGCACACGCTCATGAGCCAGCGCCAGTTCGCGTTGCGCAGGTCCTTCTTGGTGACCTTGTAGCCGGAGGGCTTGCCCTCGGCGACGGCGGTGATGTTCTCGTTTTCCATGGTTACTCATCCTCTCCGATGAAGGCGTCTGCGGAAGCGTGGGCGGCGAGCTCGGTGTCCCTCTCGGCACGCTGGTAGAACGCAATCGCGAGGGCAACGCCGACGATGGCGGCGCCGATGATGGGCACGTTCAGGAAGGCCGAGAGGAAGAAGCCGGCGAGCAGGTACTGGAAGTACTTGGCGGTTGGCATGTAGCGGAGCAGCATGGCGATACCGACGGCCGGGAGCATCTTGCCGGCGAGGGTGAGGCCGGAGAGGAACCACTGGGGCATGACCTCGAGGAGCCAGTTGACGGCGGGCTGGCCGAGCGTCACGGAGACAAAGACGGGCAGGGCGGCGCACAGGCCGAAGAGCGCGGGGCAGACCCACAGGATGGCGTTCATCTGATTGAACTTACCCTCGTTGCAGAACTTCTGGGACTTCTCGACGACAAAGCCGTTGAGGATCTTGGCGACGACGTCGAGCTGGATGCCGAGCATGCCGACCGGCAGGCCGATGGCGAGGCCCGTGTCGGAGCCCAGGGTCACGCCGTAGGCGGTGGCGATGATGGCCATCGTGCCGTAGTCGGGAATGGAGGAGCCGCCGAAGCCCGCGACGCCGAGCTGCATGAGCTGAATGGTGCCGCCGATGACAAGGCCGGTCTTCCAGTCGCCCATGACGACTCCGGTGATGAGGCCCCAGAAAACGGCGTAATTGACGAAGATCATCGGGATGCCGTAGTAGTCCACGTGCTTGATGAAGGCCAGCAGGGTCAAAAGGACGACCTGCAGGATAGTGAAGTTGACCATATTTCCCCCTTAGATGAGGTCTGCGACGGAGACGGGCTTGTCGGCGGGCACGAACTGGGCCGTCACCTTGACGCCACGGGCGATGAGCGCCTTGTAGCTCTGGACGTTCTCGGCGGAGGCGTAGGCGCGCTGGGTGAGCTGGATGCCGTCCTCCTTGACGAGCGAGCCGCCGACGACCAGCGACGGGAGCTCGACGCCCGACTCGACCAGGCGAAGCATCGTCTCGGGCTCCTTGGCGATGACGAAGACCTTCTCGCGGTCGTACTTGCCCGCGGCGAAGTTCTTGAGCGCGGTCTGCTCGGAGATGATCGAAACGGCCATGCCCGCGGGGCGCGCCATCCTCATGGTGGACTTCAGGACCTCGTCGCCAGCGACCTTGTCGTCGATGACCATGACTCGGGTCGCGCCCGACACCGGGGCCCACTGCGTCACGATGATGCCGTGAAGCAGGCGATTGTCGATTCGTGCCATAACAACACTCATGTTTGCTCCTATCAAATGAAGTTTTGCGTTCGGTACTGCCTCGGCGCTATCCGGATTCGCGCCGGGCAAGGGGTTATCGGATTATTGAGGACGCGCGGTCAGCTTGCGGCGGCGCGGGGAAGGTCACTCGTCGAGCAGGAGGTCCGAGGAGCCGAGGCGCTCTTCTCGCGCCGGGGCGGCGCTCACGCTTATGTAGTCGAAGACATATGCGATCTCGCTTACGGGAACCTCTACGCGATAGCGCGTCGAGATGCTCGAGAAGCTCTGCCTGAAGGACTCGATGAAATCGGCGCGTTCCTCCTCGAAGCGGTCCTGGCCAACGTAGGTCTCAATGGGGTTTCTGGTAACAAGGCGCTCGACGAGACAGCAGAGGTGAACGTAGAGCCCAATGATGGCGTTGCTGCCGATCTTCTCGCCTGTCCTGCGCTGAAGCTCGTGCACGGCGCTCTCGATCTCATGGAATAGCCGCTCCGGGTCGAGGATGGTGATGGAGCGGATGACGTTCTGCAGCGTCATGTTCGAGAGCAGCTTCTCGTGGAAAGAAGAGAGCTCGGAAGCGTCAAGCCACCTGCCGAACACGACATCAACCTTAGAGGCGGACGCCGTCGACATGATGTCCTCGAGGGCGACGAAGGGGACGGAGGCGACCCCGGGGTCTCCCGTGCCGATGACGGCGCAGACGCGGTGCTCGGAGAAAACGGCGTCGTTCGACCCGTTCGCGACGAGCTGCTTGAAGGGCCTCGTGAGCAGGCGCGCGCCTATGGTGCGCGGGAGGCTCTGCGAGACGAGCTGGCGTATCCTCTCCGCGGCGTCGACCCCGGACTCGGAGCAGAAGACGATGGCGTCCTCACGGTTGACGCGCTCGATCACCTTGCAGTGCGTCACGCACGCGGCGGTCGCATCGCCAAGAACCTCGGCGATGGACTTGCCGCCGAGCAGCCCGACCCCGATCTCGAGCGCAAGACCGGTAGAGACGTTGTTCACCACGCCGATAGTGGAGTCGGTAACGTTCTCGAGGGCCTTATAGGCCTCCTCCAAGGAGCCCATGTCGACGAGGAACACGACCCCGGTGCAGTAGGAATGGCGGTCGACGAGGCGCTGGAGCGGACCGACGATGTCCTTCAGCTGCTGGTCGTAGGGCATGTCGACAGCCTCGTACACATGCATGCCGAGCATACGGTTCGCCGCGTCGGCGATGCTCGTCGCCGTTGAGTAGCCGTGGGACAGGATGACGCAGAGCGTCCGAAGGGCCTTCGCATCGCGAGACTCCGATGCGACGCACAGCGTCAGAAGCGTCTTCGTGAAGTGATCGAGCGAGATTCCCAGCGCCCCTTCCACGTCTGCGGCGACCTGATCGGAGACACTCGAGGCAAACGGCAATTCGGAGGTCACGGCACCGAGGAGATGGGAGATTTGCTCCGCACAGGCAGACTTTCGCTTAGCCAGGCCGATACCCGGCCACAACTGCAGGCAAATCTCCTGGGCCAGTAGAAAAGCGACCTTCCTCGAAAGCTCGATGCCATAAGAAGAGCCTGCGTCGGCAAGGACCGCGCCCACGACGCGCTCGAAGGCGCGCGACCTCGAGGAGGCGACGCCGTGGTCGAAGATCAAGTGATCCTCAACGCCGCGCACAGCGGAGACAGCTTGCGAGACAAGCTCGGAGACAGAGAGCTCCCCGGCGCAGAATCGCTCATCGAGGGAGCACAGGGCATCGAGCGCCTGCTCGACCGGCCCTGTGCTCTCGGCGGCATCCAGAGACGCGTCGATCAGAACGCCATCGTCGGGCTGTTGATCGATCTGCGCGGAGGAGAGGAGCCCGCTGGGAAGAAGATACGGGCGAACGACGACGTAGTCGCCCTCGCGATTGAGGAACGCTTTGGCGCAGCAGTTCGTCACGCAGGCGCGCAAGCCGGCGATGTTATCGGAAAAGTCCGCGTTCACGAGGCAACGGTATGCGCCGCGGCTGATCTTCACATCAGAACCGATTCGGCACCCCTCGCTGCGCAGGAAGCTCAAGATGAGATCCTCGCGCTCCTCGGGGGTCCGCTCCTTGAGTGAGGGGACGCGGGCACAGATGGGCATTTTGCTGTAGGCCGAGGAAACCTTCAGGTCATCGGCGGATAGCGTCGTCGAAAGAACGAGGCGAGCGCGCGGCGCATCCTGGGAGGCATCGAGCCCGAGGGCCGTCGCAAGGCAGTGCTCCATCGCAGAGGGAGAGAGTGCCTCGATGCCGTTGACAAAGACCACACCCCCGCGCGCATTCGCGATCGACTCGTCAAGAAGCCCGTTGAACGAGGCGGCGTCCGGGACCCCGGCGCAGTCGATGCGCACATAGGAGGAGTCGCGGGACAGCAAGCCCTGGTTCTTGCCGTACTCGTACACAAGGCGAGAAAGGAAAGACTTACCGACACCCACGCCGCCGCTCAAGAGGATGGGCAGGCCAAACGGAGGGTACTGAACCGCAGCCTTGCACTGCTCGACAACGGAGCTGAGGCTCATGTCGAAGCCCACGGCACGCGCGAAGTCGCGGTGATCGGCGATTCCCGTCGCCTGGATGAGGTCGGCGAGCGAGGCGTACTCGCTTGCAGAGAGCTTTACCTGAAAACGCTTCTGGAACGCGCGGCGATGAAAATAACGGACAGGCCTGCCCGCCACCTTAACCACAAGACCGGCGCGAACAAGGTCGTTGAGGTACTGGCTCGCCAGGCTCCTGGAGATGATGAGTGTCTCGGCGATGTCGGAGGTGGACAGACGGGCAAGGTCGTCGAGCGAGACGGCAGAGGTGAGGGCCTCGAGATGCTCGAGAATCCTGTCCCTCATGTCGACGGGTTTCTTTGCCAAGCTGTCCTGTGTGGTCTTGTCCATGACTTCTTACCTCCTCGTACAAGGAGTATAAGGGGAGAACAGAGAACGGAAGGGGGCGCGTGGGGGAATCAACAGCTCCGAGGAAAAGTCCACCACTTGAGGGGCAGAAAACAACGGCCATTGAACATTCAGGGCCGACGCTCAACACTTCGGCTCGACACTTCGCTTTGGAAAGGGCCCCGGCGCGCCGGGGTCCCAACATAAAGAAGGGCCCCGGCGCGCAGGGCCTAAAGCTTAACCATGCGCGCGGCGATGCGGGCGCAGTCGCAGGCGGCCTTCTTCTCGAAGGTGTTGTAGTCGACGACCCGGCCCTCGGCGCAGGGCTTGTCGCTGATGGCGCGCACGACGACGAGGGGCACGCCGTTGAGATAGGCGGCCTGCGCGATGGTGCAGCCCTCCATCTCGCAGCACAGGTCGCCGAAGGTCGCGAGGATTCGCTCCTTCTGTTCCGCGGGCGAGACGAACTGGTCGCCGGAGACGACGCGGCCCTTGAGGACCTTAATGTCGGGGGCGACGGCGGCCGCGGCGGCGCACGCCGCCAGCAAGGGCCGGAACGGATCGCGCAAGATCAAGGCGTCGCCCGGGAGGTCGGGCGTTACCGTCAGCCGGCGCCGCGTCTGCCGCATCATGAGGGAGAACGGCCTGGCCGGCGCATACGGCAGGAAGAGGTTCAAGGTGCACCCCGGGGCGGTCAACGAGGCCGACGTGTCGAACGTCGTCGCGCGCGGCTTCGGCGGCAGGGCGCCGTGCACCCATATATGCAGCGACTTGGCCTGCGTGCGCGTCGGGACGTCGTGGAACTACGTCTGCCTGCTCGTCGACCTCTGCAACGGGGAGATCGTCGGCCACTCCGAAGGACCGAGGAGGGACGCGCGAGCTCCGAGCCAAGCTCTTGGATTACGTGCACTGGTACAACAACTTCAGGATCCACTCGACGCTGGGCTACATGTCGCCGGTCGAGTTCAGGGAGGCGGGGCCGTCCCTCCCGGAATCGTCCAAATAAGTGTTGCCAATCCATAGCCAATCCAGCCATCATCTCCGCGAAGGCGGACGTCAGGAAAAGCTCGGCTTGAGCTCGGTCGGACGCGGTCTGTGGGGCATCATTCAGGCTCAGGGGGTCTCCTTGTCTTCTTCGGTCGCAACCTGAATGATAGGGACGGCCCCTTCTCTCTTTCCCCTTCGTTTTCGACGCGTCACCCTCTCGGCGGGCTTAAGGCCCGCGCTCGCGGGTGCAGGGGCTACGCCCAAACCCCAAAAACGTAACGCCGTGCTCGAAGCGTTTCCGGACGTCAGCGTAATCTCAAATCCCGTTCGTCAACTCATGGGCAAGCCACCTGAGACTACTCATTTCTCCTACTGGCAATGAAGACCTGCGACCTGCAGTTTTGCAAACTGCTTGAAAGCCACCTGCGTTGATTCACTTCCTATTGCAGCTGGCGGCTTGCACGCGAAAAGGCATTTAAGTTTCAAAACGGGCGTTTTCGGCGCTATCGAGCCTCCAAAGGCATCCCGCCGCGCCCTTTGGGACAAAAACAAAAACTCAAAGCCCTGAGTTCGAAAATAGTTTTTGGAGTTGTCCCGACTTTTGTCCCCGAAGCCGACGAAACGCGACAGGGTGTCACCTGGCGGCACTCGATTCGAGACGGCACCGAAAACTGGATGCAACCGGAATGACGGGACGGCAGAACCGAAGCCATCGAGTGGGGATAGAAAAAGGCCCGGGTGCCGTGGCATCCGGGCCTTTGCTAGCAACTTGATGTTGCGGGCAGCTTAGAACTTGTGACCGCACTTCTTGCAGACGCGCAGCTTGTTCTTGCCGTCCTTCTCGTGACCGACGCGGGTAACCTTACCGCACTCGGGGCAGACGAGATTGACGTTGGAGGCGTCGATGGGAGCCTCCTGCGAAACGATGCCGCCCTGCTGGTTGGCAGCGTTGGGCTTGACGGCCTTCTTAACGACCGAAACGCCCTCGACAACGACCTTGTTCTCGGCGGGGAGAGCACGCAGGATAACGCCCTGCTTGCCGCGATCCTTACCAGAGAGAACCTGGACCTTATCGCCCTTCTTGATATACATATATCTCCCCTAACTACAGGGTCTCGGGAGCGAGCGAGACGATCTTCATGTACTTCTTGTCACGAAGCTCGCGAGCGACGGGCCCGAAGATACGGGTGCCGACGGGCGAACCATCGTTGTTGATGACAACGCAGGCGTTCTCATCAAAGCGAATGTAGGAGCCATCCTTGCGGCGGATCTCCTTAACGGTGCGAACGACGACGCAACGGACAACGTCCTTCTTCTTGACGTTGGCGCCAGGGGTAGCCTCCTGGACAGCACCGATGAACACATCGCCGATGCCTGCATAACGACGCTTGGAACCGCCAAGCACCTTGATGCAGCGAATCTTGCGAGCGCCGGAGTTGTCGGCGACGTTCAGCATGGTTTGCATCTGAATCATGGTAGATGTTCCTCCGAACTAAGAACCGAAGAGAGGTGCGCAGCCTTTATACGGCCCGTGGTATGCAAGCCAGACATACGCACATCTTCGGAAACGTACAAGTCGTAAGAGCGACTGCTTATTTGGCGCGCTCGACGACCTCGATGAGGCGCCAACGCTTCATCTTGGACATAGGACGGGTCTCCATAACGCGGACGGTATCGCCCACGCCAGCCGTGCACTCCTCGTCGTGAGCGTGCAGCTTCTTGGAGCTGGTCATCATCTTGCCGTACTTGGGGTGACGCTTGCGCTCGGTGATGGTGACAACAATGGTCTTGGCACCGGAGACGGAGGTAACGACACCCGTACGGACCTTACGCGAGTTACGCGAATCAGTCATGTTCTCTCCTTAGGTCCTACTCGGCGACAGCGGACTTCTCCGCTGCGATCTCGCGGGCGCGCTGCTCCGTGAGGACGCGAGCGATGTCCTTCTTCACGGTGTTTACGCGAGCGGTGTTGTCCAGCTGGCTGGTGGCCATCTGGAAACGAAGGTTAAAGAGCTCGGCGCGCATTTCCTTCAGCTTCTCAACGAGCTGAGCGTCCGAGAGCTCACGAATCTCTGCGGGCTTCATTAGTTCTCCTCCTTGGCGGCGGCGGCGTCCTCAGCAGCCCACTTGGCCTCGAGAGCGGCCTCCTCAGCCATCTCCTTCTCGATGCGCTGCTCAGCGTTCTTAGCAGCAACAATCTTGGTCTTGATGGGAAGCTTGTGCTGTGCAAGACGCAGAGCCTCGCGAGCGACCTCCTCGGGCACGCCCTTGACCTCGAACATGATGCGGCCGGGCTTGACGACGGCCACCCACTCCTCGGGGTTACCCTTACCAGAACCCATGCGAGTCTCGGCAGGCTTCTTGGTGATGGGCTTATCGGGGAAGATCGTGATGTAGACACGACCGCCACGCTTCATGTAGCGGGTCATGGCAATACGAGCGGCCTCGATCTGACGGTTGGTGATCCAATGGGCCTCGAGAGCCTGGATACCAAACTCACCGAAATGCAGCTCGGTATTACCCTTGGCCTGGCCCTTCATGGAGCCACGCTGCACCTTGCGGTGAAGAATACGCTTAGGGGCAAGCACTACTGACCCCTCCTCTCGGAGTTACGACGACGAGGACGGGAAGAGCCCTCAAGTGCAGGGTTGGGAACAGGCTGGCCCGGGAGCTTCTCGCCCAGGTAGATCCAGACCTTCACGCCGCAAGCGCCCATGGTGGTGCTGGCGACAGCCGTGCCGTAGTCGATCTTGGCACGGAGGGTGTGCAGAGGCACGCGACCCTCGCGGTACCACTCACGACGGCCCATCTCGGCACCGCCGAGACGACCGGAGCACTGGATACGGATGCCCTTAGCGCCGGCCTTGCGGGCAGACTGGACAGCCTTGCGCATAGCGCGACGGAAGGCAACGCGGCCCTCGAGCTGCTCGGCGATAGACTGAGCAACGAGGTTGGCGTCGAGCTCGGGGCGCTTGATCTCGACAACGTCGACGGAGAGCTGGCCCTTGGAGACGCCAGCGACCTTCTCGAGCTCGGTGCGGAGGGTATCGATCTCGGCACCCTTCTTACCGATGACAACGCCGGGGCGAGCGGTGAGGATGATGACCTTCACCTTGTCGCCAGCGCGCTCGATCTCGACGCGGGAGACAGCTGCGCGGGAAAGACGCTTCTCGAGGTACTTGCGGATCTCGAGATCGTTACCGAGGGTCTTAGCGTAATCCTTCTCTGCGAACCAGCGGGAGCGCCAGTTCTCGGTGATGCCAAGACGGAAGCCGGTGGGGTAGACTTTCTGACCCATACAGCTTTACGCCTCCTTTCGAGGAGCAACGACGACGGTGATGTGGGAAGTACGCTTCAGAATGCGAGAAGCGGAACCCTTGGCGCGGGGACGGATGCGCTTAAGCGTCGGACCCTCGTCAACATAGGCAGCGGCGACAACCAGGTTGTCGGCACGCAGACCGTTGTTGTTCTCGGCGTTCGCAACGGCGGAACGGAGAACCTTCTCGACATCCACGGCGACGGCGCGGTCGCAGAAGTGGAGGATGTCGAAGGCCTGAGCGACAGGCTTGCGGCGGATCAGATCGACCACCAGGCGGGCCTTGCTGGGGGAAACACGCACGTACTTAGCGACGGCGCGAACCTCGGTGGCCTCAGTTTCAATAGACTTAGTTGCCATTTACGGTTAACCCCCTATTTGGCCTTGTGGCCACGGAACGTACGAGTCGGCGCGAACTCGCCGAGCTTGTGACCAACCATGGACTCGGTAACATACACGGGCACATGCTTGCGGCCGTCGTGGACGGCGATGGTGTGACCAACCATCTCGGGGAAGATGGTGGACGCGCGGGACCAGGTCTTCACGACGTCCTTCTTGCCAGCCTCGTTCATCGCGGTGATACGCGAGAGAAGGCGAGTCTCCACGAACGGGCCCTTTTTGAGACTTCTGCTCATAAGTGCTTTCTCCTAAAACTCGGTATCCGAAATTACTTCTTACGGCGACGAATGATGTGCTGGTTCGAGACCTTCTTCTTCTTGCGCGTACGAAGGCCCTTCGTCGGCTTACCCCAGGGGGTAACAGAGGGACGACCAGAGGTGTGGTTCTTGCCCTCGCCACCGCCGTGCGGGTGGTCGACAGGGTTCATGACGGTACCGCGGACGGTCGGGCGCACGTTCATGTGACGCTTACGGCCGGCCTTGCCGATGACGATGTTGGCGTGATCGGCGTTGCCGACCTCACCGACGGTGGCGCGGCAGGTAACGAGGATGCGGCGCATCTCGGAGGAAGGCATACGGACGATAGCGTACTTGCCCTCCTTACCCATCAGCTGGCAGGAGTTACCGGCGGAACGGGCGATAGCAGCGCCCTTGCCCGGCTGGAACTCGACGGCGTGGATGAGCGTACCGACGGGGATGTCGGCGAGGGGCAGAGCGTTGCCCGGCTTGATGTCGGCGTCAGAACCGGACATGATGGTCTGACCGACCTCGAGGCCCTTGGGGGCCAGGATGTAGCGCTTCTCACCGTCAGCGTAGTGCAGCAGAGCGATGCGAGCGGAACGGTTCGGATCGTACTCGATCGTGGCAACCTTGGCGGGCACGCCGTCCTTGTTGCGCTTGAAGTCGATCACGCGGTAACGACGCTTCACGCCGCCGCCCTGGTGGCGGGTGGTGATGCGGCCGTTGTTGTTACGACCGGCCTTCTTGGGCAGGGGCTCGAGAAGGGACTTCTCGGGCTTGGTGCAGGTGATCTCAGAGAAATCGGAGATCGTCTGCCAACGCCTACCAGCGGAGGTCGGCTTAAGGTGCTTTACAGCCATTACAATCCCTTTCAATAGGAATCCGTTAGCCATCGCAGACAGGGATTCGAGGTTCTGCCTCGGGTGCGATGACACCGGACGTATACACGGTTCCGGGCGTGTCCATTTTATACGCCCGAAACCTTGAGCTCTCGCCTCCCCTATTTGGGAGGCATGAGCTCACTCAACAGCAGCGAGTCTTAGGCCTGGTTGCCAAAGACCTCGATGGTGTCGCCCTCGGCCAGCGTGACGATGGCCTTCTTCCAAGAACGGGTCTTGCCGGCGACATAGCGCACGCGCTTGGTCTTGGGCTTGACCGTCAAGGTGTTCACGCGAACGACCTTGACGCCGAAGATCTCCTCGACAGCGTCCTTGATCTGATACTTGTTAGCATCCTTGGCGACCTCGAACGTGTACTTGTTCTGCTCCATGCCGGAGAAGGAACGCTCGGACACGATCGGACGGATGATGATCTCGTGGGCGGTCATTTATGCAAGCACCTCCCCGAAGTGAGCGGCGATGTCGGCGGGCATCAGCACAGCGTTGTTGTTGACGAGATCGTAGGTGTTGGCCTCGTCAGCGGTGATGATGAACGTCTTGGGAATATTGCGGAACGACAGGTAGGCGTTGACGTCCTCATCGCGAACGATGATGGTCAGACGCTTGCCCTCAAGGCCAAGAGCCTTGAGCATGGCAACGGCAGCCTTGGTGGAAGGCTTCTCGAAGCCGTAGTCGTCGACGAGCACGAGCTCGCCATCGGCCAGCTTGGCGGACAGCGCGGAGCGCATAGCCAGCTTGACCTCCTTGTTGTTCATACGCTTAGCGTAGGAACGGGGCTTGGGGGCGAAGACAACGCCACCGTGACGCCACTGGGCAGCACGGATGGAACCCTGGCGGGCACGGCCGGTGCCCTTCTGACGCCAAGGCTTCTTGCCGCCACCGGAAACCTCAGAGCGGCCCTTAGCGGACTGGGTGCCCTGACGCCAAGAGGCCATCTGGCACTTGACGATGTGGTGCATAACGTGGATGTTCGGCTCGATGCCGTACACCTCAGCGGCGAGCTCGGCCTCGGCGACCTTCTTGCCCTCGCTGTTCTTTACTTCAAACTTTGCCATTTAAGTGTTCTCCTTGGTATGACGCTGGGCTAAATGGGCTGGGCCCTTAGGCCATACGGATGGCGACGAGACCATTCTTGGCACCCGGGACAGCGCCCTTGACCAAGATGAGGTTCTGCTCGGCATCGATGCGGACAACGGAAAGGTTCTTGACGGTAACGCGCTCGTTACCCATGTGACCGGCCATCTTGACGCCCTTGAGGACGCGCGCAGGATAGGCGCACTGACCGATAGAACCGGGGTGACGCTGGAAGTGAGAACCATGCGTCATAGGACCGCGGCGCTGACCCCAGCGCTTGATGCGACCCTGGAAGCCCTTACCCTTGGAGGTACCGATGACGTCGACCTTCTCGACATCAGCGAAATCAGCGACGGTGACGACCTCGCCGACCTTGTGCTCCTCGCCGTTCTCGACGCGGACCTCACGAAGGAAGCGGACAGGCTCGACGCCAGCCTTGGCGAAGTGACCAGCCATGGGCTTGTTCACGTTCTTGGCCTTGATGTCGCCGAAACCGATCTGGACGGCGTCATAGCCGTCGGTTGCCTGAGTTTTAACCTGCGAGACAGCGCAGGGGCCAGCCTGGATGACCGTGACGGGAACGACGTTATCGTCCTCGTCCCAAACCTGGGTCATGCCAATCTTGCGGCCGAGAATCATGCTGATCAAGATATGATCCCAACTCTCGCGTGGTCTTGGGACAATGCGTACACCACCGAGCGTACGCCCCTAGAGGACCACTACTTACACGACGTGCTCCCCAGCCTTGTATTTCGCCCGGACTACCTGACAACCCTATTAAGCAGGCATTTTGTCCAGCCAGAATACTCCCCTGGTTTCACACAGCTGTTTAGTATACACGGCTGCGGGCGTATCCATTGAGATTCATATTTCACTCACATTGTTTACGCAGGTAAAGTGCGTGGATGGCTCCCGAGCACGGCGGAGGGCCGGAGAAATATATTAAGGTCCCTGCTCTACAGTCCTGCGCAAGACGGAGAGCACATTAAGTGCTCTCCTTTGCGTGCGGAACTCGCGATGACCTTAATATATTTCTCCGGCCCTCCGCCGTGCTCGGGAGACGACACGTTGATGTCTGCTTAACTCTGCTCGCTCAGGCTAATGACTTTGTTGGGGGTCCACTATTTGCTGGAGGGTGAACTTGCATTGCATTGGCTCGCCCTCTACTTGTGGCTTTGCCTCATCGAAATCAAAAATCATGATGGCGCAGTTGGGGAGTTTTGTTGGGAGCTCGAAGCCCTCTGGGGCTGCAGCCTTGATGAATTGGCGGCTGGCGCTGCCGTGGCTTACTGCTAGGAGGGTTTCGATCCCCTCGGCGCCCATGAGATTGGTGAGGGTGGCTACCATGCGCTCCTGCAGGGCATGACTTCCTTCTCCTCCAAAGGGGACCAAGTCCTCGCCGGGGTCCCAGACGTCGGTGGGTAGGGCGTCGTGGGGGCCTTCTTCGAAGGTGCCGTAGCTGCGCTCGATGATGCCTTCGCAGGGCTCGACTGCTGCATCCCGGCCGAGGAGTTCGGTTGCGACGAGACTTGCCGTGTCCATGGCTCGGCCTAAGGGCGAAGAGACCACTTTGTCGGGGACGACGCCGTGGGCTTTGAGCCATGCGGCTGCCATTCCCGCTTGCTTGCGGCCCAGATCGGTCAACGGAGAATCGCAGCGGCCCTGGACGAGCTTTTTAACGTTGAATTCTGTCTGACCGTGGCGGAGTAGATATAGACGCTTCATGCTCTCCCCTTCTGTATAACTTGCTTTGCTGGCACAGCCCTACTCGTGGGTGTGGCCTACGTAGTCTTCGTCGATCGTGATCTTGGCGACCGACTTGGGATATTCCGATTCGACCCGTTTCGCCAGCGCGCGCTTCAGGTCCTCGGCGCTCATCGCCAAATCCGAGGGACGTACGCAGTCAAAGATCACGTTGGTATGCGTGGGGCCCGGAACACAGCGTAGGTCGTGGATCGAGAGGCGGCTATCAATCTCTTGAGCCATAGCGTTGATGCGCAGACGCATGCTCGCCACCTTTGGATCGTCGGTCACGATGGGATCGTAATGGAGCGTGACGATCATGCCGTCTTCGACCCTAAACGACTGCTCGATGTTATCGAGCGTGTCGTGACTTTCCAGCGGGCTGGCCTCGGCTGCCATCTCGGCGTGAGCGCTTGCGAACTTCCTGCCCGGGCCGTAGTCGTGAACCATCAAATCGTGAACGCCCAAAACGCCGGGGTAGCTCATGATCTTGTCTCGAATGTGCTTGACCAGCTTTGGATCGGGTGCCTGGCCCAAAAGCGGGCTCACCGTATCCAGGATGAGCTCAAAGCCGCTCCAGCCGATATAGGCGCCAACGGCAAGGCCGACCCATGCGTCAAGATTGATGTGCGTCACCTGCGAAACAATTGCGCACGCCAGCACGGCACCCGTAGCTAGGACATCGTTCTTTGAGTCCTGAGCGGTCGCATGCAGCGTCTCGGACTCAATGCGATCGCCGAGCTTTTGGTTGAGGGCCGCCATCCAGAGCTTAACAATCATCGAAAGCACCAAGACTGCCACCAGGGCAAGCGAGAACTCGACAGGTTCGGGGTGGATGATGCGCTCAACCGAGGACTTCACCAGCTCAACGCCAATCAGCAGCACGAGCGCCGCCACGACCAGACCCGAGAGATACTCGTAGCGGCCATGTCCGTAAGGATGCTCGGGGTCGGCCGGCTTGCCCGCCAGCTTAAAGCCAAGCACGCTCACGATGTTCGAGCTGGCATCGGACAGGTTGTTCATGGCGTCCGCCACAATCGAAACCGATCCCGACAGCACGCCAATTGCACCCTTCGCAGCGCAAAGCGCAACATTAGCGAGAATACACACTATGCCCGTCAACGTTCCCACGCGCGCACGGTCGCCCTGCGCACGACGAACAATCCACTCGACCATCCTCATCAGTCCCCACGGTACTACCTATATATCTATTGCTCAAACGGATTGTAGTGTAGCCACTTTGCCCCCCAGATACAAAAAGGCCGCAACCCACACGGGCCACGACCTTGGAATGTGCCATGCGGGACTGCCCCTTTGTCGATCGATTTATGCGCTTGCTTCAGCAGCGCTCGCCACTGTTTCGAGCGAATCAGCTGCGTCTTCTGCCGCCTGCATCTTTGTCGGCACCACGCCAAAACAGCAGCTCAGCGCCGCAGACACCGCAAATGCTGCGCCGCCGGCAGCGCAGCACCACAGCAGATTCGAGATGCCGCCCGTGGCAAAGCCAATGACCATAAGGACATTCGTCATGCCGATGGTATAGGCCGTAACGTGGCCCACGGCCGCAACAAGGCCTCCGACGGCGCCGCCAATGGCCATGCATGTCAGACACCTGCCATATTTAAAGCCGCAGCCGTACAGCGCCGGCTCGCTTACGCCGCCAAGCACGCCCGAGATCGAATAGCCCAGCATGAGCGCCTTCTCGTCCTTATCCACAACGCGGAGCGACGCGCCAAAGGGCATGCCCCAAACGGCGAACGTCGCCATCGTCGCAGCGATCAGAATGCACGAATCCGTTCCCACACTCATAAACTGCGCATAGGCGAGCGATAGGACAACGTTGCTGACACCCGCGATCTTAAGAAACTCCCAGCCCGCGGCAAGTCCCATAAGCGTGAGCAGCGACACGATGCCACCGGAATTGCCAAGCATAAACATAAGCTGTCCCAACAGCATGCCCAGATAGCTGCCCGCCGGCGCCGTAATACACAGCGAGGCCGGAACCATGACGAGCATGGTTGCAAACGGAACAAACGAAAACGCCACGGCCTTAGGGATAACGCGCTGGAAGAAACACTCCACTCGCCATAGCACGGGTACCGAGATGAGAACCGGAATAACAGTCGTTGTGTAATCGTTGACCGGCGCGGGAAGCAGACCATACACGAAAGTCATCGCTGCCCCCGTCGTCGATGCGGCATCGACGAGCTTAAGCAGATCGGGCGCAATCAATACGCCGCCCAGCATCATGCCCAGCTGCTCCGAGCAACCGAGCTGGCGGGCGGCCGCCCAACCAAGATAAATGGGCAAAAAGTAGTAGCCGGCGTTATAGAGCCAACTGTAGAACAGGCGATAGATTTCGGAATCGGCAGACCACAGGCCCAGCATGCCTTCGCCCATAATGACGGCGGCGGTGCGGAACAACGCCGCGCAAACAATAAACGGCAGCGCCGACATCATGCTTTTGGACAGATAGTCCACCACGGCCATGGCGTTTGATGAAACCGTCGTTGTAAACGAGGTGTTAGAAACTTGTGACATGGAACGCCTTTCCCAATGTGACATGCGGGCTGTCCCTTTGTCACATCGTGCGGTACTGACCGATTGCGCGGTACTTTTCGTAGCGGAGGTTTGTGAGGGTCGCGTCGTCGAGCTGCCCAAGCGTATCGAAGGCATCAAATGCCGAGGACATGACGACACCGGCGATCTCCTCATGCGACAGGCCCCTATCGTCAACAATGCCGTCGATGATGCCGAGCGCCAACAGATCGGGGGCCGTGAGCTTAAGCGCCTCAGCGGCCTCATTCGCGCGCTCGGTATCCTTCCACAGGATCGACGCACAGGCCTCGGGGCTCACGACCGAATAGGCCGAGCTCGAGAGCATCAGGATGCGGTCGGCCACGGACAGCGCCAGCGCGCCACCAGAGCCGCCCTCGCCTGTCACCACCGAGACAATCGGCGTCTTAAGGCCGCTCATCTCCATGAGATTCTGGGCAATCGCCTCGCCCTGGCCGCGCTCCTCGGCACCGATGCCGCAAAACGCGCCCGAAGTATCAACCAGGCACAGAACCGGCCGACCAAATTTCTCGGCTTGGTGCATCAGGCGACGTGCCTTGCGGTAGCCCTCGGGATGCGCCATGCCAAAGTTGCGACGCATGCGCTCTTTGGTCGTGGTACCGCGCTCGATGGCGATAACCGTCACGGGTCGCCCGTCTTTCCAGCCGATGCCGCCCACCACGGCAGCATCGTCGCCAAAGTAGCGGTCGCCGTGCAGCTCTACGAATCCGTCGAGACCCAACGAGATCATCTCGCCTGCCGTGGCGCGGTTCGCCGAGCGAGTCTGTTTGACGATTTCGAGCGCGCTTTTTGGTGCGGCCGAGCGCTTAAACAAGTGTCCCAGCTTTTTGTCGCGACGACCCGTATGCACGATCTCATGCGGTGCCCCCAGGCCGGGCGCGTGCCCTTCGTGCAGCGCCAGCAGCTCGCCTACCGTGAGCGCAATCTCGCCACGCGGAACAACGGCATCGCAAAAGCCGTGCTCCAGCAAAAACTCGGAACGCTGGAATCCCTTGGGCAGACGCTTGTGCATGTTCTGCTCGATCACGCGCGGGCCGGCAAATGCCGTCAGGGCATCGGGCTCGGCCAGGATAATGTCGCCCTCCATGGCAAAGCTCGCGGTTACACCTCCGGTCGTGGGATCGGTGAGCACCGTGATATACAGGCCGCCCGCCTCGCTGTGGCGCCTAACCGCCGCAGAAATCTTGGCCATCTGCATGAGCGAGGTCACGCCCTCCTGCATGCGGGCGCCGCCCGATACGGTAAAGCCAACGACCGGCAGCCCCAACTCGGCCGCGCGCTCAAAGACACGACAGATCTTCTCGCCCACCACGGAGCCCATTGAGCCCATCATAAAGTTGGCATCCATAAAGAAGAGCGCGGTATCGCAGCCGCAGATTTTGCCCCTGCCGCACACAACGGCATCGCGCTCGCCCGAACGCTCGCTCACGCTCTTAAGCTTGTCGGCATAACCGGGAAACGAGAGGAAGTCCTTCGACGCCAGATTGGCATCCCATTCCTCAAAGGTACCCGCGTCGACCGTCATGCGCATGCGCGCGCGACCGCTCACGCGAAAGTGTTTGCCGCAACGAGGGCAGACCTCGAGGTTGTCGTGCAGGCGCGCCTCATCGATCACACGGCGGCACTCCGGGCATTTGACAAACACGTGGCGCGCGGGGAACTCGGCGCACGACTCGGTTATCGGCCCCTCAAGGACATTGACCGTCTTCGCTTTTCTATTCATCAGCATAGAGATGCCCCATCAGATCGGTGTGATACATGCCCGACAAAAACTCGTCGTTTGCCAGCACGTCGAGCTGAAGCTCGCTATTTTCGCTCACGCCCTCAATCACGAGCTCGCCCAGGGCCGAGCGCATCTTGCGAATGGCACCGTCACGCGTGGGCGCGCACACGATGAGCTTGCCGAGCATGGAGTCGTAGTACGGCGGAACGTTCGCTCCGGTAAACATGGCGGAATCCCAGCGCACGCGCGGACCACCCGGCACACGCAACGCGGTGACCGTTCCACATGACGGTAGAAAGTCCGGCGTTTCGGCATTGATGCGGCACTCCATGGCGTGGTTGCGGACCGGTACGTCCTCCTGCTCAAAGGGCAGAGGCTGGCCGGCAGCCACGCGCAGCTGCCACTTGACCAGGTCGGTATCGGTCACAAACTCCGTAACCGGATGCTCCACCTGCAAGCGCGTGTTCATTTCCATAAAGTAGAAATTGCCGTCATCTGAGTACAAAAACTCGATGGTGCCAGCGCCCTCATAGCCAACGGCACGAGCCAGGTCGCGCGCGGCCTTGTGCATGCGCGCGCGAATATCATCGCGTCCGTCGAGGCACGGCGCGGGGCTCTCCTCGATCAGCTTTTGGTTGCGGCGCTGCACCGAGCACTCGCGCTCGCCGAGCGAAAACACATGGCCCTGCTTATCGGCCATAATCTGTACCTCAACGTGATGCGCCGGCGCAACGAACTTCTCCATGTAGCACTCGCCGTCGCCAAAAACGGCCTCACCCTCGGCACGCGCCTCGATGAACGCCTTTGCCGCATCTTCCACGCGCTCGACCTTGCGAATACCGCGACCGCCGCCGCCCGCGCGCGCCTTAATAAGCACGGGGCAGCCGATGCGCTCGGCCTCGGCCGTTGCTTCCTCGGGGCTTTTGAGCAAATCGCAGCCCGGCACGATGGGCACGCCCGCAGCAGCGGCCGTTCGGCGTGCGGCGTCCTTGTCGCCCATGCTGTCGATCACCTCGGCCGAAGGACCGACAAACGCCAGACCGAACTTGTCGCAGTCGCGCACGAAGCTCGCCTTCTCGGAAAAGAAGCCATAGCCGGGATGAATTGCCTTAGCTCCCGACTTTACGGCACAGGTGAGCACGGCATCGTCGTTGAGGTAGCTCTCGGCAAGACGCGGGCCGCCGATGCAATACGCCTCGTCGGCAAGCTGCACGTGTAGCGCGTCCGCATCGGCCGTGGAATAAACGGCGACGGTCTTGATGCCCATATCGCGGCACGCGCGGATAACACGGACCGCGACTTCGCCGCGGTTGGCGATGAGCACTTTGTCGAACATGGAGCCTTCCTTAACTTTCGTGCATGAGTGCAAAAGACATATCGGCGCGGCAGCAAACCTCACCGTTGACGCTCGCAGTACCCGTCGCAAAGCGGAACGGCCCGCGCGCACGCGTGATGGAGCACACCAGATCAACCGTGTCGCCCGGGCGCACCGGACGCTTAAAGCGCACCTTATCGAGGCTCGTATAGAACGGCGTCGCGCCGCGCGCCTCCTCGTCGCCCATCAGCAGCACGCAGCAGTTCTGGGCGAGCATCTCGCACTGAATCACGCCGGGAACGACCGGGTTTCCCGGAAAATGTCCCTGCAAAAAGTACTCGTCGCCTGTAATCGTGATCTTGCCGTGGGCCTCGTCGCCCACCAGCTCGGCTTCGTCGAGCAAAAGCATCGGCTCGCGATGCGGTAACAGCTTCTTGAGCTCTTCTTTGTTCATGGATATCACCTATCCGATCCTCATGAGGCAGCTGCCAAACTCCACGAGGTCGCCGTCGGCCACGCAGATCTCGAGCACCTCACCGTCTGCCTCGGCCGTCACCTCGTTGAGAACCTTCATGGCCTCGATGATGCAGAGGGTCTCGCCGGCCTTGACCTTGGAGCCCACGCGCACAAATGGCTCGTCGCCCGGCGCAGGGGCAGCATAGAAGACGCCCACCATGGGAGCAGTCACCTCGGTGCCCTTGGGCTCCGGCGCGGCGGCAGGTGTCTGCGTGGCGGGTTCCGGTGCGGCAGGCGCGACTGTGGGAGCTGCAACTTGAGCGGCCATGGCGCTCGGCATAGGCATGGGCACGGCAACCGGCTGCGCCACACTCGCGCGCTCGAGTTCGACCGCGGTGCCATCGGGCTCCTCAACACGTACGCGCGTAAGGCCGCGGTCCTCCATCACATCGGCTATCTCGGCAAGTCTTTTGGAATCCATGCTCTAGCTCCTCGTATATCTACGCAGCGCGATGGCGGCGTTGTGCCCGCCAAAGCCCAGGTTGGTCGAAAGCGCCCAGGTAAGGTCGGCGCGAACCGCTCGATTAGGCGTGTAATCAAGATCGCAGGCGGGATCGGGCGTGTGGTAGTTAATGGTCGGGGGCACCACGCCCTGCTCGAGCGCCATGGCACAGGCCATGACCTCGATGGCACCCGTGGCACCGATCATGTGCCCGGTCATCGACTTGGTCGACGAGACGTGTGCGGCGCGTGCCGCGTCCTCGCCGAGCGCCCGCTTAATGCCTGTCGTCTCGGACGAATCGTTGAGCTTGGTCGAGGTGCCGTGGGCGTTGATGTAGAGACCCTCGGAAGGCTTGACGTCGCCCTCGGCTACCGCCAGCGATATCGCACGGGCAATGCCGGCGGCATCGGGGTCGGGACTCGTAATGTGATAGGCATCATCGGTGTTGCCGTAGCCCACGACCTCGGCATAAATGTGCGCACCGCGCGCCTGCGCATGCTCCATGCTCTCGAGTACCAGCACGCAGGCGCCCTCACCCATCACAAAGCCATCGCGGTCTGCGTCGAACGGGCGGCAGGCCGTCGCGGGATCGGGGTTGGTGGTCAATGCGCGGCAGGACGTAAAGCCTGCAACAGCATCGGGGATAATGGCCGCCTCGGCACCGCCCGCGAGGATCGCGTCGGCATAGCCGTGCTTAATAGCACGGAACGCCTCGCCCACCGCATGGGCCGAGGTCGCGCACGCAGTCACGACTGGCAGGGTCGGTCCCTTTGCCTTGTGACGGATTGCGATATTGCCCGATGCCATGTTGGGGATCATCATCGCGATCATGTAAGGCGATGCGCGGCGGGGCCCACGGTCGGCAATCGTATGGACGTTGTCGACGAGCGTCTGCATGCCGCCCACGCCCGACCCCACGTAAACGCCCAGGCGCTCGCGATCGATGGCGCCTTCGGCATCAAAGCCCGCATCGTGCATGGCCTCGTCCGAAGCCGCCATCGCAAACTGAACGCAGGGGTCGAGATGCTTGGCGTCACGCTTGCCAAAGTACTCGTTGCCGTCAAAGCCCTTGACCTCGGCCGCCACCTTGACGGCAAACGCATCGGTATCGAAGTGCGTGATCGGGCCGATGCCGCACGTGCCGGCACACATTGCCGCCCAGGTGGCAAGCGCGGTGTTGCCGAGCGGCGATACGGCACCTATGCCGGTGATTGCAACTCTCTGTTCCATCATGGTCTCCTCATCCAAGCCGTTCTTCGGCCCTGGTTTCTACATCGCCATTCCGCCGTCGACGCGCACGACCTCGCCCGTAATGTAAGCAGCCGCATCGCTCGCTAAAAAGCGCACCACGCCGGCCACTTCCTCGGGACGTGCCATGCGCTTAAGGGGAATCTGTTCCTCGGTTGCCGTACGCACCTTCTCCGAGAGCTTTGCCGTCATATCTGTCTCGACAAACCCGGGAGCGACCGCGTTCGCGCGTACGCCACGAGGCGCAAGCTCGCGCGCCACCGCCTTGGTAAGCCCTATCACGCCCGCCTTGGAAGCAGCGTAGTTGGCTTGCCCGGCATTGCCCATCAGGCCCACGACCGAGCTCATGTTGACGACGCAACCGCCGCGCTGGCGCATAAAGGTCTTGGTGAGCGCGCGCGTCATATTGAATGTTCCCTTGAGATTGACATCGAGCACGCGATCGAATGCGTCATCGCCCATGCGCATGAGCAGGCCATCGCGGGTGATGCCGGCGTTGTTGACGAGCGCCCAAATGGAACCAAAGTCGTTGAGGACCGCTTCCACGCACGCGTTGACGGCAGCGGGATCGGCCACGTCGCATTGATATGCGCGTGCCGTGGCGCCAACCGCCTCACAGGCTTCGCACGTCTTGCGCGCCGCATCGACGCCGCCGGCATAGACGACGGCGATATCAAAGCCGTCCTCCGCCAGACCGACAGCGCAGGCGCGGCCGATACCCCGCGAGCCGCCCGTGACCAGTGCCACGCGACGTGAGTCGTTGCGCTCGAGCGCGCCGTTGTTCAAGTTGCCCATGTCATTCCTTTCGGGTTACAGCCCTGTGGATTATGCGAGCTCGTCGGCAATAGCTGCGACCTGCTCGGCCGTCTCGCACGAATACACGCGAACGTCGCTCAGCGTACGCTTGACCAGGCCCGACAGCGTTTTGCCAGGGCCGACCTCAATAAACGTATCGATGCCCTGATCCTGCAGAGTATGCAGCGTGTCGACCCAGCGCACGGCATGACTCACCTGGTTGGCCAGCACCTCCGATGCCGCCTGCGGGTCGGCCGGATAGGGCGCTGCCGTCATGTTTGCCATAACAGGAATGAGCAACGGGGACGGCGCGTGACCGGCCTCGATATATGCAGCAAGGCCACAGGTCGCCTCGGCCATATAGGGGCTATGGAATGCACCCGACACCGCGACCTTCATGGCGCGACCGCCAGCCTCTTTTACCAGGACGTCGAGGGTCTGCAACGCATCGGGCGCTCCGGCCACAACCGTCTGCTGGGGGCTGTTGTAGTTGACCGGCCAGCAGTCCTCGCCGACCTGCGAAGCCAGGTTCTCGACTTGCGCCGCATCGAGTTTGATGACGGCGCGCATGCCGCCGGGGTGACGCTCGGCAGCCGCGGCCATCAGCGCCGCGCGCTCGCACACGAGCTCAAAGCCCGCTCGCGTATCGAACGCCCCCGCAAAGGTGAGCGCGGCGACCTCGCCCAGCGAAAATCCCGCACAGGCGGCAGGCACCACGCCGCGCTCACGCAGTGCGGCAGCCGCTGCCAGGTCATGGACGAACACGCAAGGCTGCGTGTTCTCGGTCTGCGACAGCTCCTCCTTGGAGGCGCTCCGGCACTGCTCGCTGGTTCCCGGACGTACCTCGTCGGCGATCGCGAACACCTCGGCAGCCGCCGGCGATGCCTCGATCAGGTCGACGCCCATCGCAGGGTGTTGGGCGCCCTGGCCGGCAAACAGAAACGCTACGCTACCCATGCGGACGCACCCTTCAGGACGCGCTCGGCGCCATCGACCAAGTCGTCAACGATTTCACGTGCGCTCTGGCACTCGTTGACCATGCCGGCAATCTGTCCACACAAAAACGAACCCTCCTCGTAATTGCCGTCCATGGCGGCCTTGCGAAGGGCGCCGGTGCCCATGGCCCCGAGCTCCTCGGAGCTTGCGCCCGCCGCCTCGCTCTTGGCATACGCGTTGGTGAAGGGGCTCTTAAGCGCACGCACCGGATGTCCCGTCGAGCGGCCGGTCGCACGCGTCGAGGTGTCGTTGGCCTTCAGGACCATCTCCTTGTACTGCTCCGATACGGTGCACTCGTCTGCGACCAGAAAGCGCGTACCCACCTGCACGCCGGCGGCACCCAGCATAAAGGCGGCCGCCACGCCGCGGCCGTCGGCAATACCGCCGGCGGCCACGACGGGAATGTCGACCGCATCGACGACCTGCGGCACCAGTGCCATCGTCGAGGTCTCGCCAATATGGCCGCCCGATTCGGTGCCCTCGGCAACAACCGCCGTGGCTCCACGACGCGCCACGAGGCGCGCCAGCGCCACCGAGGCAACGACCGGGATGACCTTGATGCCCGCCTCGTTCCACGCCTTCATGTACTTGGCGGGATTGCCGGCGCCCGTCACGACGACCGGCACTCGCTCGTCAATCACGACCTGCGCGACCTCGTCGGCAAATGGGCTCATGAGCATGACGTTGACGCCAAAGGGCTTATCCGTCTTGGTGCGCAGCTCGTGAATCTGATCGCGCAACCAGTTTGCGTCGGCATTCATGGCCGCGATAATCCCTAAGCCGCCTGCCTCGGACACGGCAGATGCCAGCGAGGCATCGGCAATCCAGGCCATGCCGCCCTGGAACACGGGCTTTTCGATGCCGAGCAGCTCGCAGAGAGGAGTCTTGAGCATCTCTACTTCTCCAATGCCGCCTCAACCGTATCGACGAACTCGCCGACCGTCTTAGGGTTCTCCTCGGTATCGAGCTGAATATCGAACTCGTCCTCGACGGCCACGAGAATCTCGACGGTACCCAGACTGTCGAGGCCGATCTCCTCGAGCGTGGACTCGGGCTTCATCTCGACGTCGTCAAGGCCGGCGGTCTCGCGGATAACGTCGCAAACGCGCTCGAAGGTCTTCTGATCTGCCATGGTAGTTCTCCTTTGTTTGTGCCCTAGGGGCGTTTTTATTTCCTATGTGCGACTACTTCCAACGAAGCAGATAGCCACCTATATCCAGGCCGGCGCCAAATCCAACGAGGGCGATGGTGTCGCCCGCATTCAGTGCGTCGGTACGTGCCAGCCGGTCAAGCGCAAAGGGAATGCAGGCGCTCGAAATGTTGCCGGTCTCGCGCAGCGTTCGAATCACGCGCTCGTCTGGCACGCCGAGGCGCTTGACCGCCTGGCTCAGGATTCGTTCGTTAGCCTGATGGAATACAAAATGATCGATATCTTCGACCGAAATGCCCGCATCGCTCGCAAGCTTATGGACCGTGTCGCAGATGGCGTTGACGCCGAACTTGAACACGCGGCGGCCATTCATGGACAGCACGCTCTCGCTATCTGCGGAGGCCTTAAACGGCGAGGTACCGACCAGACCGGGAACGCGCAACGTCTCGACATCGGGTGCGGTCGAAAGCTCAACAGCGAGGGGATTCTCTCCCCCAGCCTCTATGACCACAGCACCCGCGCCATCGCCAAAGAGCACGCACGTGGCACGGTCGGTCCAATCGAGCGCGCGCGTCATCTGCTCGGCGGCAATGACCAGCACATGCTCGGCGCGACCGCGGGCGATATAGCCCTCGGCAACATCGAGCGCAAATACGAAGCCGGCGCAGGCCGCCGAGACATCGAAGGCAGGGCACGTCGCGCCTAGTCGCTCAGCAACGGCACACGCCTCAGCGGGAACAAGGTGATCACCTGTCGTCGTCGAGCAGACGATAAGATCCAGCTGGCTCGCGTCGATTCCGGACACCCGGAGTGCCCGCTCGCTCGCCGCTACGGTAAGGTCGTCAAGTGACTCGGTGGTGCAGACGTGGCGGCTCTTGATACCTGTGCGGGTAAAAATCCACTCATCCGAGGTATCGAGGAACTCGGACAGCTCGTCATTGGAAACACTGCGCTCAGGAAGCGCCGAGCCTGTTCCAAGAATCGTGAAACCCATCACTAACCTCCTTTGCGTTGTTGACGTGTTTACATCGACCAAGAGAGGATAGCGCAATTTTGTCGTTGTTGACGTGTTAACATTAAATTGTCCAAATGCGACAAAGGCTTCACATTGTGTCTATCTCTCGAGACCATTGCGTTATTCACTTATTCATTAAGGAGGTGGCAGCCATAATGGATGCCAAATTAACGATAGTCGACGTAACCGGATCGACCAACGATGACCTGCTCGAAGCAGGAAAACAAGGAGCGCCGCACGGCACAGGACTTGCCGCCCGGGCTCAAACAGCAGGACGTGGCCGGCGCGGGCACAAGTGGGACTCAACCGTCGGCAACTTATTGCTTTCGATTGTCCTGCGCCCATGCGTTAATCCTGCAAAGTTCTCTGGTCTTGCCGCCGTCAGCGGCCTAGCGGTGCTCGAGGCGCTCGAAAAACAGGGTCTTGCAAACGATATTGGCCTCAAATGGCCCAACGACCTGGTCGCGCGTGAACGCAAACTCGGCGGCATTCTGGTCGAGGCCGCACGCGATAACGAAGGCAAACCTTTCGCCGTATGTGGCATTGGCGTCAATGTGAACTATGCGCCCCAAGAGGTGCCCGATGGCGGCCTGCCGGCAATCGGTCTCTCGGACCTTAACGAGAACGTTCCTGCTGTCGACATGCTCCTCGATGAGGTCTATCACGCAGTTATAGACGCTGTAGATGCGTGGGCAGAGCGTCTCAACGCCATGGAAGAAGACGCCGGACCGCTCGCGCCCGTCCACAGCGAATATATCGCTCACCTCAATTGGATTGGGGAGCACGTTATCGCCCGCTCCCCCGCTGGGGACGAGCTGGCGCGAGGCATCTTTAAAACCGTCGATGACTTTGGTCGAGCGTGCATCGAGACGGAAGGCGACTTACGATCCTTCCATTTTGAGGAGGCATCGCTGCGTCCCATGGGTAAATAAGGCGCCATAGCCACCCATTCGGCCGCATTACCTGGGCCCCAAGGCCACCATTCAAAACAAAAGAGCCCCGCTGCCGTTATGACAGCGGGGCTCTGTAAGCTATGAGCGATATCGCTTAGAGCTTGATGTCGATGTCGACGCCAGCGGGGAGGTCGAGACGCATGAGCGAATCAACAGTGCCCGAGGTGGGGTCGAGGATGTCGATGAGGCGCTTGTGGGTGCGCATCTCGAACTGCTCACGGGAGTCCTTGTTCACGTGCGGCGAGCGGATAACCGTGTACAGGTTGCGCTCGGTGGGCAGGGGGACAGGACCGGAAACGCGAGCGCCGGTCTTCTGAGCGGTCTCAACGATAAGCTTCGCGGACTGATCGACGACCTCGTGATCATAGCCCTTGAGGCGAATGCGGATCTTCTGGGTAGCCAACTTAAACCTCCAAAGAGTGCGAGAGACGTTCTCGCGGATTACGTAACAGGGAGCTCGAACTTAGGCGTTCTTGCTCATGACCTCGTCCACGATGGACTTGGGCGCGGGCTCATAAGAGTCGAACTGCATCGTGTAGGATGCACGGCCCTGGGTCTGGGAGCGAAGGTCGGTAGCGTAACCGAACATCTCGCCCAGCGGCACCTTGGCACGGATGAGCTTGCTGTTCTTGCGATCCTCCATGCCCTCGATCTTGCCGCGGCGACCGGAGAGGTTGCCCATAACGTCGCCCATGTACTGCTCGGGAGTCTCGACCTCGACAGCCATGATCGGCTCGAGCAGCTGCGGGTCGGACTTCTTGAGGGCGTCCTTGATAGCCATGGAACCGGCGATCTTGAAGGCGGCCTCGGAGGAGTCGACCTCGTGGTAAGAACCGTCGAACAGGGTGACCTTAACGTCGAGGACCGGGAAGCCGGCGATAACACCGGTGTTCAGGGCCTCCTGGATGCCCTTGTCGATGGACGGGATGTACTCCTTGGGCACGACGCCGCCGACGATAGCGTTGACGAACTCGTAGCCGAAGCCCTCCTCCATCTTCTCGAGCTTGATGACGGCGTGGCCGTACTGACCGCGACCGCCGGACTGACGGACGAACTTGCCCTCAGCCTTCTCGACGTCGTGACCAGCGGTCTCGCGGTAGGCAACCTGGGGCTTACCGACGTTAGCGTCAACCTTGAACTCGCGGAGCAGACGGTCGACGATGATCTCGAGGTGCAGCTCGCCCATGCCGGCGATGATGGTCTGGCCGGTCTCGTGGTTGGTGGACACCTGGAAGGTCGGGTCCTCCTCGGCGAGCTTGGTCAGAGCCAGGGACATCTTGTCCTGCTCGGCCTTGGTCTTGGGCTCGATGGCAACGTCAATAACGGGCTTAGCGAACTCGATCTTCTCGAGGACGATCTCCTTGCCCTCGGCGCACAGGGTGTCACCGGTGGTGGAGTTCTTGAAGCCGACGCAAGCGACGATGTCGCCGGCGGCAGCGTCGTCACGGTCGATACGCTCGGCGGCGTTCATCTCGAGGATGCGGCCGAGGCGCTCGCGCTGACCATTGGAAGCGTTGACCACGTAGGAGCCGGACTCGGCACGGCCGGAGTAAACGCGGACGTAGGTGAGCTTACCGACGAACGGGTCGGTCATGATCTTGAAGACCAGGCCGGAGAAGGGCTCGTCGAAGGAAGGATGACGCTCGATCTCCTCGCCGGTGTCCGGATCGGTACCGGTGACGGCCTCGACGTCAAGCGGGCTGGGCAGGTAGTCGACGACAGCGTCGAGCAGCTCCTGAACGCCCTTGTTCTTGTAGGCGGAGCCCACGAAGACGAGGTTGAGCTCGTTGGCCAGAACGCCCTTGCGCAGAGCGGCCTTGAGCTCCTCGACGGTGAAGTCCTCCTCCATGAGGATCTTCTCCATGAGCTCGTCGTCAAAGCTGGCAGCAGCGTCGAGGAGCTCCTCGCGCTTGGTGGCAGCGATATCGGCAAACTCAGCCGGGATCTCGTCCATCGGCTCGGGGTAGGTCATGCCCTTCTCGTCGGCCTTGAAGTCCCATGCGGTCATGGTGACCAGGTCGATGACGCCCCAGAAGTTGTCCTCGGCGCCCATCGGGACCTGAGCGGCCACGGCGTTAGCGTCGAGACGATCCTTCATGGTCTCGATAGCGTTGAAGAAGTCAGCGCCCACGCGGTCATACTTGTTGATGAAGGCGATGCGGGGAACGTTGAAGGTAGAAGCCTGACGCCAAACGGTCTCAGACTGAGGCTGAACGCCGGCAACGGCGTCGAAGACGGCGACAGCGCCATCGAGGACGCGCAGGCAGCGCTCGACCTCGGCGGTGAAGTCAACGTGGCCCGGGGTGTCGATGATCTGGATGCGGTAGTCCTTGCCGTCCTTGTTCCAGAAGCAGGTGGTAGCAGCGGAGGTAATGGTTACGCCGCGCTCCTGCTCCTGAACCATCCAGTCCATGGTGGCAGCGCCCTCATGGACCTCACCGATCTTGTGGGTCTTACCGGTGTAGTAAAGAATACGCTCGGTCGTGGTGGTCTTACCGGCATCGATGTGAGCCATGATGCCGATGTTACGGGTATCGGAAAGCTTGTACTTAGGCTTAGCCATGTTAGTTCCTTACCTTAACTTACCAACGATAGTGAGAGAACGCGCGGTTGGCCTCGGCCATCTTGAAGACGTCCTCACGCTTCTTGACGGAAGCGCCCAGGCCGTTGGAGGCGTCGAGGATCTCGTTGGCGAGACGCTCGGCCATGGTCTTCTCCTTGCGAGCGCGGGAGAAGTTGACGATCCAGCGGATACCCAGAGCGGTGGAACGACGGGAGTTGACCTCCATCGGGACCTGATAGGTAGCGCCACCGACACGCTTGGGCTTAACCTCGAGCGTGGGCTTGACGTTGTCCATAGCCTTCTTGAAGGTAGCGAGAGCGTCGCCACCCTCGGACTTCTCGGCAACGATCTCGAAAGCGGTGTAAACGATGCGCTCAGCGGTGGCCTTCTTGCCGTCAAGAAGGACCTTGTTGATGAGCTGAGTCACCAGGCGGTTGTTGTAAACGGCGTCAGGCTGAACCTCACGACGATTAGCTGCTGCACGACGCGGCATGTGAAATCTCCTTAAGTGTCTACCGTGCGGCGCTCAAGACGGCACACGGCGAAAGTATCAAAACGTTATCTGGCTTATTTAGCCTTGGGGCGCTTAGCACCGTACTTGGAACGGGCCTGCATACGGTTCTGGACCGGAGCAGCGTCGTAGGCGCCACGGATGACGTGATAACGGACACCAGGGAGGTCACGGACACGACCGCCGCGGACGAGCACGATGGAGTGCTCCTGCAGGTTGTGGCCCTCACCCGGGATGTAAGCAGTAACTTCGATGCCGTTGACAAGGCGAACACGGGCAACCTTACGAAGAGCCGAGTTCGGCTTCTTGGGGCTCGTGGTGAAGACGCGGGTGCACACGCCGCGCTTCTGGGGGTTGTGCTGCAGAGCAGCGTTCTTGGACTTCTTGGGCACGGAACGACGGCCCTGGCGAACCAGCTGGTTAATAGTAGGCAAAGCGTACTCCTTCTCGAATGATTCCAGCTTTCTGTAAAGTGCAACGGCTTGAATCGAGGGGTCAGCATCCCCCTACGAAACACGCAGTTCGATAGGATACGTGGCGTTAGCTGTGCCGTCAACAGACCACGCCGCCGGGCGTATCCCAAAATTGGCACATTTCCGCAAAGCCTACACAAAAGGAATCCCCTCCTGTGCGCGCTGGCGGATCCCCGGCCCGGGCGGCCCGCCGTTTAAGTTTGCTGCTCTACAGTCCTGCGCAAGACGGAAAGCACATTAAGTGCTTTCCTTTGCGTGCGGAACTCGCGACAAACTTAACCCCTGTGCCGCCCGGGCCGGGGATCCGACGTGCTCGTCAGGGCAACGTTACCTGCCAAAAAGGGACAGGTTTATTTTGGTCGGTTTT
Organism: Collinsella sp. AM42-18AC; assembly: GCF_003467965.1. Taxonomy (NCBI): domain Bacteria; kingdom Bacillati; phylum Actinomycetota; class Coriobacteriia; order Coriobacteriales; family Coriobacteriaceae; genus Collinsella; species Collinsella sp. AM42-18AC. The sequence continues at coordinate 36,321 of NZ_QSFY01000002.1, read as the reverse complement.
ATCTGGGAAAACGCCGCTCTTCACGGTGATCCGCATCCATTTGCCACGTTCTTCCGAGAATCAGACAAATAGCGTTCAATCTAACCGCCCATTTAACGCTAAAAAGGCCGCTTCCCCTCTTGGGAAGCGGCCTAGACCTTACGAATAGACGATGGTAAAGGGTACTTTCGTTTCGGTCTCCCCCGTTGATGTGTACCTCGCGCCCTCGAGGGTTACCGAGACCACTTGATCGACATCAATCAACTTCGTTGGCACCCAAATGTTCTCTCCGCTATTGCGTCCCATCGAAACATAGAAATTGTACGCCCCTGCGTCGTCATCTTCGATAATCTGCTCCGATCCATCCTTGTAGCTGACGGTCAGTTTATGATCAACTGCTTCATAGCCCAGATCATCGATGTGCGTCTGGATGGAAAACGGACTGATCTCGAGAGGCGAGTCATCAGAGCGGAGTTCTTTTGTATCGACGTGCGCTCCGACGTTAAACTCTTGCGTCGATACCTCGATCACCTTCGCATCCCCACCTTTGCCCTCCGTCCAACTGATATTCCAGGTGACCGCATGTCGTAAATCTCGATCGCGATTCCAAGATGCAAAGTACATCGTGCCGTTAATGACCGTGTCGCTTGATGTGTCTTTATCAATGGTGCAGCGTGTATCAGCCCATTCCTCGCCGAAGTTCATGCTGGGTGTACTGACGCCCCCTTCTTCTTCACCATAGAGAACAAGTTCGCCAAGCTCTGCCGCCGGCTTGTAGTAGTTAACGCCATTCGGATTGGACAATGTAAACGTCACAGCACCGCAACCGTTCTCGTCGATTGCCATCTCATGAATGTCGAGCGTATAGCCGTTGCCCTCGACGGACAGATTGACCTTCTGGACTGCACCCTCCAGGCTTTGGGGCGCGATACCATCACCAAACTCTCTGGTGTAGGTATATTTCGTCCCCGACGAGCCGCCATTTGTCCAGGTAACGGACTCTCCGTTGCCATGGTTTCCCCAGGCAGAGGCAAAATAACTGGAATTGACAACAGCGTAGGCGACCCCTCCGGTCGCCAGCACTCCGGCAAGACATCCGATTACGGCAACATACAGAGGCTTCGCGTGACCCTTTCGGCGAAGCGGCTCGCCAGCAGCGGCATAAAGAACACGGTCAGCAAGATCGCTATCGGCTTGGACGGACTCGAAGGCCTGCTTGATCTGGTTGGATTTCACGGTCGCCCTCCTCTAGGATGAACTTGAGCTTCGATCTGCCGCGAGCTAAACGCGTTCGAACGGTCGCGGCTGGCACATGCAGTAACTCGGCAATTTCTGAAGTCGAGAAGCCCAGATAGTAATAGAGCACGATAGGAATACGGAATCGCTCCGGAAGTCGCATAACGTCTGACAGGACCGCCTTGGTCTCCTCCTGCGCCGTCGAAAGCGAATCGGCCAGGTTCTCAATATCCTCCACGCGCCTCCATGGCTTTCGAAAGAGAGATTTACATTCATTGATCGTGACCCGGATAAGCCATCGACGAAGATGCTCCCAGTTTTCAAATTGCGCGTCGCTTTTGAGCAACTTAAGAAAGACGTCTTGAGCGACATCGTCGGCGTCAGCGCGATCACGCAGATACGTCAATGCGATCCGAAACACGACATCCCGGTGGTCTTCGACCGCCTGTCTAAAAGCTTGTTCTTCCATAATCACCTCCCGGTGACATTAATGGTTCTCGATGAGGCCCTCACCATAGATACGCTCTTGTCGGGCGAAATGTTTCAAATTCAAGCATGAAAAACCGACCAAAATAAACCTGTCCCTTATTGGCAAGGGATCAACGGAACGCAACAGGTTGAGCATACGCAAGCGAGCGGTCCCCAGAGCGTACAAGGTGGCATGAAAAAGGCAGGGCATTGACCTTTTGGTCATGCCCTGCCTTTTGAATGACAGATTGTAGCTCTGGGGACCGCGCAGCGACGGAGGTCGCCGCCGTTCGTTAGAACGGCGGAACTAATTACTCCTCGTCGTTGTCCTTGGCCTCTTCGGCGTCGTCGGTGTCTACGAGCTGGTTGAGTAGCTCGTCGAGGGAAGCCATGTCCTCGTTGATGGCACCGTTGGCGGGAGCCTTCTTGTCGTCGATCGGGGCGCCCAGGAGCTCCTCGTCGGCGTCGGCGTGATGCGTCGGCGCGGCGGAGGTGCCCAGCAGGATGTCGTCCGGACCGTCGGGGCTAAAGACCATCTGCAGCAGCTGCGAGAGGTCTTCCTCGTCGGCAACGTCGTCGTTGTTCTCGAGGATGTAGAGCAGGTCGTGGGCCTCCAGACCGTCACGGAGCTCCTCGATCGCCTTGGCACCGATGCCATCGATGCGCAGCAGATCCTCCTCGGACTTGCCGACTAGGTCGCCGACCGTCTCGATGCCGACCTCGCTGAACTTGTTGGTCCAGCGCTGCGACACGCCCAGGTCGTCGAACAGGTACAGGCGAGCCTTCTCGGCGGAGATGGTGTGGCCGTTGCGGGTGAACGAACCGTCAGCACCACCGAACTCGTCGTAGCCGGCCCAGTCGAGCTGCTGCGGGAGCTGCTCGTCCAGGTCCTTGAGCTCCACAGGAGCCCACTCGGGCAGCGACTTGGCGTTGGGCGAAGCCGGGCCATCGATGTCGACATAGCCATCGGCCGTGCGATACGTCAGCTTGGCGTTGGCGTACGGCTTGAGGCCGGTACCAGCCGGGATCTTCTTACCGACGATGACGTTGGACTTAAGGTCGAGCAGATGGTCGACCTTGCCCTCGATGGCAGCCTCGGTAAGGACACCGGCGGTACGGATGAACGAAGCGCTCGACAGCCAGGAGTCGATGTTGGACGCGACCTTGAGCGTACCCAGGATGACGGGCTCGGCCACGGGAGCCTGACCGCCCAGACGGGCAACGCGCTCGACCTCGTCGGCGAACTCGTAGCGGTCGACGTACTGACCAAGCAGGTACTTGGAGTCGCCGGGGTTGGTGATCTGAACGCGACGCAGCATCTGACGTGCGAGCACCTCGATGTGCTTGTCGTTCAGGTCGACGCCCTGGCTGGTGTAGACGTCCTTGACGCTCTCGACGAAGGTGTGCATCGTCGACTCGATGTCGGTCAGCTTGCGCAGGTTGCGGAAGTTGACGAAGCCCTTGGTGATCTGGTCGCCAGCGCGAACCTCGCAGCCGTCCTCGATCTCGGGCATGAAGCGCACCGAAGCGGGGACGCGACGCTCGTCGAGGACACGGGTGTGATCCTCGGAGTCGGTGAGCGTCAGCACGTACTCGGACTTCTCGGGCTTAATCGAGAGGTGACCAGAGTACGGAGCCAGCTCGGCCTCGCGACCCAGGATCTTCTCGTTGACGTTGCCGACGATATCGAACATACGGCTGACCGTAGGCAGACCCTGCGTAATATCGTCGACGCCAGCGACGCCGCCGGAGTGAATGGTACGCATCGTAAGCTGCGTACCGGGCTCGCCGATGGACTGGGCGGCAATAATGCCGACCGCGGTACCGATGGCGACCGGACGACGGGTGGAAAGATCCCAGCCGTAGCACTTCTGGCACACGCCGTACTTGGAGCGGCAGGTGAGCAGCGCGCGAAGCTTGACCTTCTTAAGGCCGGCATCGACCATCTTCTGGATGTCGGCGACCTTCTCGATGTAGCCGTCCTGCTCAAAGAGCACGGTGCCATCGGGGGCCACGACGTCCTCGATGAAGCAACGGCCGACGAGGTCGGTGTTGAGGTCGGTGGTGCCGGGGATGATGAGGTTGTAGGTGACGCCCTCGTGCGTACCGCAGTCCTCCTCGCGGACGATGACGTCCTGGGCCACGTCGACCAGACGACGGGTCAGGTAACCAGAGTCCGAGGTGTGGGATGCGGTATCGACCAGGCCCTTACGGGCGCCGTAGGTCGAAATGAAGTACTCGAGCGGCAGCAGGCCCTCGCGGAAGTTCGCCTTAATGGGAAGGTCGATCGTCTCGCCGGACATGTCTGCCATCAGGCCACGCATGCCGCCGAGCTGACGCAGCTGGGTCTTAGAACCACGGGCGCCGGAGTCGGCCATCATGTAGAGCGGGTTCTCCTCGTCGAACAAGTCGAGCATGAGCGCTGCGACCTTATCGGTACAAGCGGTCCACTCGTTAACGACTTCGATGTGGCGCTCCGTCTCGTTGATGAAGCCCTCCTCGAAGTACTCGTTGATCTGGTCGACGTTGGCCTGGGCGCGATCGAGCAGCTCCTGCTTCTCGGCAGGGATGAGAGCGTCCCACACCGAGATGGTGAGGCCGGCGCGGGTAGCGTAGTGGAAGCCGGAGTACTTGATGGCGTCGAGGATCGGACCGACCTTGGCCTCGGGGTAACGATCGCAGCAGTCCGCAACCAGCTTGGCCACGTCGCCCTTGACCATCTTGTAGTTCATGAACTCATAGTCTTCGGGCAGGCACTGGCGGTTGAAGATGATGCGGCCGATAGAGGTCTCGAAGCGCGCGGTCTTGTTGCCGGTGACGTCGTAGTCGACAAACTCGTTCTTGCCGTTCTTGACGCGGAAGATACGGGTGCCGTCCTCGTTGATGACATTGGCGTCGGCAGCGGACACGCGGACCTGAATCTTGGCCTGCATGTCGACCTCGGAGCGGCAGTCATAGGCGTGCAGCGCGTCGTCGAAGCTGGCGAACACGTGGTTCTCGCCCGGCAGACCGTCGCGGACCTGGGTCAGGTAGTACACACCGATGATCATGTCCTGCGAGGGGATGTTAACCGGCTTGCCGGATGCCGGCGAGCGCAGGTTGTTCGCAGAGAGCATGAGCACGCGAGCCTCGGCCTGAGCCTGGCTGGACAGCGGCACGTGGACAGACATCTGGTCGCCGTCGAAGTCGGCGTTGAAGGGCGAGCAGACCAGCGGGTGCAGGTGGATAGCCTTGCCCTCGACCAGCACCGGCTCAAAGGCCTGGATGGACAGACGGTGCAGGGTCGGTGCGCGGTTGAGCAGCACGACGCGGCCGTCGATGACCTCTTCGAGGATGTCCCACACAAAGGTGGCACCGCGGTCGATAGCGCGCTTGGCGCCCTTGATGTTCTCGACCTTGCCAAGCTCGACCAGGCGCTTCATGACGAAGGGCTTGAAGAGCTCCAGCGCCATGGTCTTGGGCAGACCGCACTGGTGCAGCAGCAGCTTGGGGTCGGTAACGATTACCGAACGGCCGGAGTAGTCGACACGCTTACCCAGCAGGTTCTGACGGAAGCGACCCTGCTTGCCCTTGAGGGCCTCGGCGAGCGACTTGAGCGGGCGACCGCCACGGCCAGAGACCGGGCGACCACGACGGCCGTTGTCGAACAGGGCGTCCACGGACTCCTGGAGCATGCGCTTCTCGTTGTTCACGATGATCGCAGGGGCGTCCAGATCGAGCAGGCGCTTGAGTCGGTTGTTACGGTTGATCACGCGACGGTACAGGTCGTTGAGGTCGGACGCGGCGAAGCGGCCGCCGTCGAGCTGGACCATCGGGCGCAGATCGGGCGGAATGACCGGGATGACGTCCAGGATCATGTTCGCGGGGCTGTTGCCGCCCTTCAGGAAGGCGTCAACGACCTCGAGGCGCTTGACGGCCTTCTCGCGCTTCTGCTTCTGGGAGTCCTCGTCGGCGATGATGGCCTTGAGCTTCTCGGCCTCGGAGGGGAGGTCGATGGCAGCGAGCAGGTCGCGGACGGCCTCGGCACCCATGCCACCCTTGAAGTACATGGAGTAGTAGCGGGTCATCTCGCGGAACAGCGGCTCATCGGAAATGAGGTCGCGCTCGGTGAGTTTCATGAAGGCGTTGAAGGCGTCCGTACGGAGCTGCTTCTCGTCCTTGCACTCTTCCTCGATGTCGACGATGCCGGAGGCGATCTCCTCGGGGGTCAGCGGCTCCTCGTCAGAGAACTCGTCAAAGTTCTCGGGGTCGCCCTGCTCCTTGAGGGACTCGATCTGGCGGGCGCACTCGGCATCGATCTCTTCCAGATCGGCGGCGAGCTCCTCGCGCAGGTCGTCGGCGTCGGCCTCGCGGGCCTCGTAGTCAACCTCGGTGATGATGTAGCTGGCAAAGTACAGAACCTTCTCGAGGTCCTTGGACTTGATGTCGAGCATACGGCTCATCGGGAAGCTCGTGGGGCTCTTGAAGTACCAGATGTGGGACACGGGAGCGGCGAGCTCGATGTGGCCCATGCGGTCGCGACGCACCTTGGCCGAGGTGACCTCGACGCCGCAGCGCTCGCAGACGATGCCCTTAAAGCGGATGCCCTTGTACTTGCCGCAGGAGCACTCCCAGTCCTTGGCGGGACCGAAGATCTTCTCGCAGAACAGGCCGTCCTTCTCGGGCTTGAGGGTACGGTAATTGATGGTCTCCGGTTTCTTGACCTCACCGTGCGACCAGGAACGGATCTGGTCGGCGGAGGCAAGGGAGATCTTTACCGAGTCAAAATCAGTAGCTTCGAAATCTGCCACAGTCAACTACTCCTTATCAGTGGTCGTGGCGGCGACAGCCTCGGGTGCCTCGGCGGTCTCGGCATCCTCGGCCTCGACGTCGGCGTCAACGCCGGCGAGAGCAGCCAGGTCGTCGAGAGCGGAGGTCTCCTCGGCGGTCACAGGGGCGGAGGCGTCCTCGTCGGCATCGTGCATGGGCTCGATGTCCAGCGCGAGGGAGCGAATCTCCTTGACGAGAACCTTGAAGGACTCGGGGATACCCGGGACAGGAACGTTCTCGCCCTTGACGATGGACTCGTAGGTCTTGACGCGGCCCACGGTATCGTCGGACTTGACGGTCAGGATCTCCTGCAGGACGTTGGAAGCACCGTAAGCGTACAGTGCCCAAACTTCCATCTCGCCGAAGCGCTGGCCGCCGAACTGAGCCTTGCCGCCCAGAGGCTGCTGGGTAACCAGGCTGTAAGGGCCGGTCGAACGGGCATGGATCTTGTCGTCGACCATGTGGCCGAGCTTGAGGATGTAGGACGTACCCACGGTAATGGGCTCGCGGAACTCCTCGCCGGTGCGGCCGTCGAACAGACGGGTCTTGCCGCGCTCGTCAAGCTGGGTGACGAACTCGGGGCGCATGTGATCGCCAAAGGCAGCGGTGGCCTTGTTGAGCATGTTCTTGTTGGCACGACGGATGACCTCGGCGATCTCGTCCTCCTTGGCGCCGTCGAAGACGGGCGTGGCGGTGAAGAACGGGCCGGGGACGTACTTGTCGGAGTCGGCCTGCTCGGTATCCCAACCGCAGGCAGCAGCCCAGCCAAGGTGGCACTCGAGCAGCTGGCCGACGTTCATACGCGAAGGAACGCCCAGCGGGTTGAGGATAACGTCGATCGGGGTACCGTCAGCCATGTAGGGCATGTCCTCGACCGGCAGAACGTTACAAATAACACCCTTGTTGCCGTGGCGGCCGGCGATCTTATCGCCCTGCTGGATCTTACGACGCTGGGCGACGTAGACGCGCACCTGCTCGTTGACGCCGGGGGCCAGGTCGTCGCCGTTCTCGCGGCTAAAGCGGACGACGTCGATAACGCGGCCGTAAGCGCCGTGAGGCATCTTAAGGGAGGTGTCGCGGACGTCGTGGGCCTTGGCACCGAAGATGGCGCGCAGCAGGCGCTCCTCGGCGGTCAGAGCGCTCTCGCCCTTAGGCGTGACCTTGCCGACCAGGATGTCGCCAGGGCCGACCTCGGCGCCGATGCGGATGATGCCGTCCTCGTCGAGGTTGGCAAGCATGTCCTCGGAGAGGTTCGGGATCTCGCGGGTGATCTCCTCGGGGCCGAGCTTGGTGTCGCGGGCGTCGATCTCGTGGCGGGTGATGTTGATGGTCGTCAGCAGGTCCTCGGCCACCAGGCGCTCGGACACGACGATACCGTCCTCGTAGTTGAAGCCTTCCCACGGCATGTAGGCCACGGTGAGGTTCTGGCCCAGTGCGAGCTCGCCGTGATCGGTCGAAGGACCGTCGGCCAGGGGCTCGCCCTGCTCAACGGTGTCACCGACGCGCACGAGCGGACGGTGGTTGATGCAGGTGGACTGGTTGGAGCGCTGGTACTTGGCCAGGTGATACTCGTCCATGCCGCCGGCATGCTTGACGATGATCTTGGCGGCGTCGGCAAAGATGACCTCGCCGGCGTTCTTGGCCAAGGTGACCTCGCCGGAGTCCAGAGCGGCGCGACGCTCCATGCCGGTACCGACATAGGGAGCGGCGGGGTGAACCAGCGGCACGGCCTGACGCTGCATGTTAGCGCCCATCAGCGTACGCTTGGCGTCGTCGTGCTCAAGGAACGGGATCAGCGTGGCTGCGACGGAGAGCATCTGACGCGGCGAGACGTCCATGTAGTCGACATCCTCGACGGGCACGTCGGCGGGAGCGCCGAAGGAGCCGTCGAAGTCGCGGGTACGGGCGATCACGGTATGCGGACGGACGATCTTGCCCTCGGCATCGGTCGTGATGAACTCGTTGGTCTTGGGATCGAGCGGCGTGTTGGCCGGCGCGATGACGTGCTTCTCTTCCTCGTCAGCGGTCATCCAGTCGATCTGGTCGGTGGCAACGCCGTTCTCGACGCGACGGAACGGGGCCTCGATGAAGCCATACTCGTTGACGCGGGCGTAGAGAGCGAGCGAGCCGATCAGGCCGATGTTGGGGCCTTCGGGGGTCTCGATCGGGCACATGCGGCTGTAGTGCGAATTGTGAACGTCGCGGACGGCCGTCGGCACGTTGGTGCGGCGGCTGGAGCCGGACTTGTGGCCGGCAAGACCACCAGGGCCGAGTGCGGACAGACGGCGCTTGTGGGTCAGACCGGTCAGGGGGTTCGCCTGGTCCATGAACTGCGAGAGCTGCGAGGAACCGAAGAACTCCTTGATGGAGGCCACGATCGGGCGGATGTTGATGAGCGACTGCGGGGTGATCTCGTCGATGTCCTGGGAGCTCATGCGCTCACGGACGACGCGCTCCATACGGCTCATGCCGATACGGAACTGGTTGGCGACGAGCTCGCCGACGGTGCGGATGCGGCGGTTGCCAAAGTGGTCGATGTCGTCGACCTTGAAGCCCTGCTCGCCGGCAGCGAGGGACAGCAGGTAGCGCAGCGTCGCGACGATATCCTCGTCGGTGAGCACCGTGACCTCTTCCTCGGTGGTGAGGTTGAGCTTCTTGTTGACCTTGTAACGACCGACGCGGGCCAGATCGTAGCGCTGCGGGTTAAAGAGCAGACCCTCGAGCAGGCTGCGGGAAGCGTCCACGGTGGGAGGCTCGCCCGGGCGCAGGCGACGGTAGATCTCGATAAGGGCATCCTCGCGGGTGAGGGCGGTGTCGCGCTCCAAGGTGCGCTTAATCACATCGGAGTTGCCGAGCAGCTCGATGATGTCGTCATTGGTGACGGCGATGCCAAGGGCGCGCAGGAACATCGTGGCGCTCTGCTTGCGCTTGCGGTCGATAGAGACCATGAGCTGGTCGCGCTTGTCGACCTCAAACTCGAGCCAGGCACCGCGGGACGGGATGATCTGGGCCTTGTAGATCTGCTTGCCCGAATCCATCTCGGAGCTGTAGTACACGCCCGGGGAGCGGACGAGCTGCGAGACGACGATACGCTCGGTACCGTTGATGATAAAGGTGCCCTGATCGGTCATCATGGGGAAGTCGCCCATGAAGACGAGCTGTTCCTTGATCTCGCCGGTCTCCTTGTTGGTGAGACGGACGTCGGTCAGAAGCGGGGCCTGATAGGTCATGTCCTTCTCGCGGCACTCCTCGACGGTGTGCGCGGGATCGCCGAACTGATGCTCGCCGAAGGTAACCTCGAGAACATGGTTCTGGCTCTGGATGGGGCTGGATTCCTTGAACGCCTCACGAAGGCCCTCGTCCTTAAAACGCTCAAAGGATTCCCTTTGAACAGAGATAAGGTTGGGGAGCTCCATGGCCTCCGGGATTTTCCCGAAGCTGACGCGCTTGCGCTCAGTGGCAGTGTATGCGTAGGTCACCAGGTTTTTCCTCCTTCACGGAAATGCTCGGTGGGTTGGCGAGGCATAGCTTCGCCAGTTATCGCAACCTAATAGTTTATCAGGTACCGACCGTTGGGCAAGAAAAGCCTTGACGCGATTGAGTTTTTGGAGTAGCAAAGATTTTCGACAGAAAAGGTGCAGGTAGATACGTATATATCGAACACCTGTTCATATATTTTCTGTGAACAGCGCTGCTGATGCGCGCCGTTGAATGGCGGAATGGCGGCGAGGGGTTGATCGAGCGGAAGCTGCGTCCCGTTTTGAGGCCCCAAACTGGGACGCAGCTTCCGATTGAGCCCTGTTTGGGAAAGCACATCCCATTCTGAGCCGAAATTCCGGGTCGCAGTTTCCGCTAGGGGCCCCAACCGGAAAGCACATCCCAGAATTCGACGAAATTATGGGTCGCACTTTCCGGGGCTAAGCTGTAGCTCGCATAAAAAACGGGTGCAGACCGAAGTCCGCACCCGTAAATGTCGATGACCGAAGGCTTACTTGCGCATCAAACCGCCGCGCTCGTCGATGGCGTCCCAGAAGGCGCCAGCAAAGCGAGGATCGCTTGCGGCCATGAGGGCGTTGGTGGCCATCCAGCCAGACGGGGTGCCGGTGTCGTAGCCCGAAAGTGGATCGATGACGACGGCGTACATGGCCTCGCGGTCGAGCGAGCGGGCCATGGCGTCGGTCAGCTGGATCTCGCCGCCCTTACCAGCCTGCTGATCGGCCAGCAGGTCCATGACCAGCGGGCTCAGCAGGTAGCGACCGACGATGTACAGGTTGGACGGAGCCGCCTCGGGAGCGGGCTTCTCGACCAAACCGCCGATGCGCCACACGGCACCCGGCTCGCCATCGGCAACGTCCTCGGCGCCCTCGAGCGAACCCACGCGCTCGCCGGCGATAACGCCGTAGCGGCTGACTTCCTCGGGCGAGCAAGCAGCGACGGCGATAACCGAAGCGCCACCGTGCTCTTTGGAAACGGCGAGCATCTTGTCGCAGATGTCGCGGTTAGGCACAACGTAGTCGCCCAGAAGAACCAGGAAGTTCTCCCCTGCCACGGCGTCGGCAGCAGAGCGGATAGCATGGCCGAGGCCCTTGGGCTCGTACTGATAACGGAAGTCGACCGGCATACCGCCAGCATGGGCGACGGCATCGGCATAGGCATTCTTGCCGCGCTCGCGCAGCAGGTTCTCGAGCGAGCGATCGGGCTGGAAGTAGCTCAGCAGCTCGGGCTTACCGGGAGAGGTAACGATGATGGCGTCGTCGACCTCCTCGGGGTCGAGTGCCTCCTCAACGACATACTGAATGACCGGCTTGTCGAGCACCGGCAACATCTCTTTGGGCGTGCACTTAGTGCCAGGCAGAAAACGCGTGCCAAGACCGGCGGCGGGGATGATTGCCTTCATGTTATTCAAGGATCCTTTCGCAGGCGCAGAATGCGCCCTATGCGTGCGGCACGGCGGCCGCAGACCAAATTGCGATACCGAAGTATCTTACCGCCGGAGACATACGTCACCGTAAGGCAAACGCAATTCTTCAGCAGGTCAACGCAAATTATTGCTCGAATGGTGCAATTTTACGCCCCAGCGGTAACGGGATTGGCACGGCGAAGACAACGGTGTTCTGCGTGCCGAGCAATGGGAATGAGAGGCCAAAACAAAAAAGACGGGGCTCGCATAGCGAGTCCCGTCTGCAAAGAAATCTGGCGAGAGAGCCTGATTACTTGAGGGTGACAGCAGCGCCAGCAGCCTCGAGCTTCTCCTTGGCAGCCTCGGCGTCCTCCTTCTTGGCACCCTCGAGAACAGCCTTGGGAGCGCCCTCGACGACCTCCTTGGCCTCCTTCAGGCCAAGGTTGGTGAGCTCACGGACGGCCTTGATGACCTGGATCTTGTTGTCGCCGAAGCCCTCGAGCACGACGTCAAACTCGGTCTTCTCCTCGGCCTCAGCAGCGCCAGCAGCAGGAGCGGCGACAACAGCGGCAGGAGCAGCGGCAGAAACGCCGAAGGTGTCCTCGATAGCCTTGACGAGCTCGGAAGCCTCGAGAAGGGTCATTTCCTTAAGAGCATCGATGATCTCATCGGTGGTAAGCTTAGCCATTTCTAAGTCCTTTCGGTTTCCGTGTCTGTGCACGGAGATCAGTTAAAACACGGCGCGAATGCGCCAGGGGTGCGGCGTTGCCGCCGCGGGTGAAAACAGCGACTAGGCTGCCTTCTGCTCGGAGACCTGCTGGATCGAACGAGCGAGACCAGAGGAAACGCCGTTGACGCAGACAGCGATGTCGCGAGCGAAACCGGAGATGAGACCGGCGATCTGGCCGAGAAGCTGATCCTTGGTGGGCAGCTCGGCGATAGCCTTAACATCATCGGCGGAAACGGCCTTGCCGTCGGAGATACCGCCCTTGATCTCAAGGACGCCCTTGGACTTAGCAGAGAAGTCCTTAAGGGCCTTAGCGGCCTCGACCGGCTCGGTCTCGTAGAACACATAAGCGACGGGGCCGGCGAGGATCTCGTCGAGCTCGGGCTGCTCCTGGTTCTTGAGAGCGATCTTGACCAGGTTGTTCTTGTAGACCTTCATCTCGGCGCCGCACTCACGGAGCGTATGACGCAGCTCCTGAGCCTGCTTAACCGTCAGACCGTTGTAGTTGACGACGAACAGACCGGCGTTCTCGGCGATACGGGACTCAATCTCTGCAACCTTGTCGATTTTGTACTGCTGGGGCATGAATTACACCTCCTCGAATTCTTTCCGGGCACGGTCCGCCACAAGGACGTGACGGGGGCATGTCCAAAAAGAAAGCCCCCGCGCTGCATGAGCGACGGGGGCGAGAAGACATATCTACTCGACCACCTCGGCTGGCGGGAAGTCCCATTAAGCTCGCGGGTAAGACCCGTTTGCGCCGGCTGTCTCTGGCAGCGGATTCGTGCGTGAACCGAAAGTATTATGGCGGGGACCCCGGCGTCGGTCAACGGGCGCGAGGATTCGTACACAAACCCTGCATACGCTCCGGTCCGAGGGGCCGGGTTGAGATTTTCGCTCGGTCAAGTCCTGGCTCGCACGAAGAGCACATTAAGTGCTCTTCGGCTCGTGCGGAATCTACGAAAATCTCAACCCGGCCCCTCGGACCGGAGCTGCGGTAACTTTGCTGCGAATCCTCGTGTCCGTTGAGCGACGTGCCCCACTCATAATGCTTGGGTCGGTGGGCTGATGTGTTGCATCCCTGAGGGCTAAAAGGTTGAAATGAAGGTGGACAGGCGGTGGAGGCCTTCGTCTAGGTCTTTGTCGGAGACGCAGTAGCTTAGGCGGATATGACCTTCGGTGCCGAAGCAGTCGCCCGGGACTAGGGCTACGTTTGCCTCTTCGATGGCTTTGATGCAGAAGTCTTCGCTGGTTAGGCCGAACTTTTTGATGCTCGGGAAAGTGTAGAAGGCTCCTGCGGGCTCTACTACGTCGAGGCCCATGGCGTTTAAGGCTGCGAGTACGCGTTCGCGGCGGGCTCGGTAGACTTTGAGCATGGGGGTTGGGTCGACGGTGAGGGCTCGGGCTGCGGCGTCCATCTCGAAGGAGACGGCACTCGATACTAAGTATTGGTGAGCTTTTGCAATCTCGGCGATGACGGGGGCTGCCGCTGCGAGCCAACCCAAGCGCCAGCCGGTCATGGCCCATGGCTTGGAGAAGCTCTCGATGACGACCGTCTGCTCGCGTAGCTCCGGGTGGCGTTGGGCAAAGCGCTCGTAGCCGTCCACATAGACGAGGCGGTTGTATACGTCGTCGCAGACCACGTAGATGCCCGCCTGCTCCGCTACGCGCGCCACGGCGTCGAGCGATGCCGCGTTGAGAATGCAACCCGTGGGATTGTTGGGCGTGCAGATGACGATGGCCTTGGTCGCCGGGGTCACACAGGCGCGAAGCGCATCCTCGTCAATCTGAAATTGCGCAGGCTCCGTATCCAAAAAGACCGCTTTGGCGTGATTGGCTACGACGATGCTCTCGTACAGGCCAAAGGCCGGCGTGGGGATAATGACCTCGTCGCCGGGGTTGAGCATGGCCATGAATGTTGCCGACAGGGCCTCGGTCGCGCCGTCGGTCAGGATGACCTCGTCGGCCGAAAACGTAAGGCCCGCGTCCCCCATGTAGGCAGACAGTGCCTCGCGCAGGACAGGGCGACCGTTGTTGGGCGGATAGTGTGTGTCGCCGCGGCCCAGTGCGGCGGTCACCTCGGCGCTAATCACATCGGGCGTGGGAAAATCAGGCTCGCCGAGCGCAAGCGCGATGCATCCCGGATGCTGAGCGGCGAGCGCGTTGATTCGGCGGATACCGGAGGGCTTGAGCGTGGCAAGCGAGGTATTCATGGGCAGGCGCATGGCGTTCCTTTCGTAAGGGTTGCACTAGGATAGCGCGGCGAGGCGCCACCAGACGGTGTAACCTAAACGGAAACCGACCGGAAAGGAGGCAGCATGGAGACGACCGCACGCGGCGATGTACCAAAAACACTGCATAACATCGCGTTTGTCAGTATTCCCAAGAGCGCCGATCTTGAGTTTTTGCTCTGGGACCTGCAGGATGCCATCGCCGCCTATGCACAGATTTCCGGCACCGCACTCCCCCATCCAGTCGACTTGGAGGCGGATGATGCCGGCAGCGTTGCCGGTACCGCCGATGGCATTGTGTTCGCCGTTGAAGATGCACCCAATGATGAAGCGATGGCGCCCATTGAGCAGGTGCTCGACCGCTTTGGCGGCGCAGGGACGCGTGCCTACGTTGTTGTCCAGGCCGACATCGGCGGCCTGGAGCGAGCACACGGGCTCGTCGTGCGTCTGCGAGCGGCGTGCGACCTTCGTGGGCTGTCATGGTGCGGCGGCGTTGTCGCCTGTACCGGCAGCGGCTTCGCGGCGCTTCGTCACTCACCGCGCATGGGACTCTTGCGGCGACCGTTTTCGGAAGCGATGGACAAGCTCGTAGGCGCCGTTCGTATGGGCTGTTCGGTTGAGCATGCGCAGCGACTTGGTGGTGGTAATGCCGAGGACGTCGACGCCGACGGCATGGCTTGCGCCGAGCCAGCCGTGCCCGTGCCGATCTGGCGAGGCGTTCTGAAACGCCTCGGCGCCCGCACTCAATCAATAATCTAAATTAATGAGCTGCCCAGTCAACGGCTTCACTCCAACGCTCGACAAGCCGCTCCAAACGCCACGCCGCGTTGGCAGGACTCGTCGACGGCAGCACGATGGCGGGTAGCCCCGTCCGCTCTTGTAGATAGCGTTTGTAGAGCCGTCCGGCCGTGCCGCCGTTGCAAACAACGATCTCGATCGGCGTGGCATCCACAATGCGTTCAATATGTGCCGGCACAACGTTTTTGATGCTAGCGTCACTCGAGCCCTTAATGTCGCAGCTCTCGATCACGTCCCACAGGGCCACACCGCCGTTGAGCAGCATAGCCCGCTTGGCAGCAATCGAGGCGGCGAGCGTCGCGGGCTCGCCGCTCGCCAAAGAGTCTCCCTCGTTGGGCGGCACGGGCGCACCAAGGCACGCGGCCATCACACGCCAAAAGCGGTTCTGCGGATTGCCATAGTAGAAGGCATTGGCACGCGAGAGCACCGAGGGAAACGACCCCAGCACCAAAACGCGCGAGCGCCGGTCGAACACGGGCTCAAACCCATGCTCAATATGCTGATAGCCCTCGTCAGACACAGGCATGGGCTAGGCCCTCAGCAGATAGCGCACCTCATAGGGTGCAAGCTCGAGGGTACCCGTAAGCTCGAGCGTGGGCGCATCGTCGGCAAGCAGGTCGACAAAGGAGCCGTTGAGCTCGCCGGCTCCAAAGGTATAGGGCTCGTTCACGGCATTGACCGCCACGAGCACCGTCGCGCCGTCACAGGCGCGCTCGAACAGCAGCTGCTTGTTCTGGATCACCACGTTGCGATAGGCACCGTAGTTGAGAGCACGGGCCGCCGCGTCGTCGGCCGAGCGAAGGTGCGCGAGCTGCTTGATGAAGGCCGTCAGCTCGTTGGGCGCAGGCTCATCGAGCGCAGGTCGCAGCGCCCAGTCGCCATCGGGGCCACCCTTTTCACCGGCAATTCCCCACTCGCTGCCATAGTAGACGCACGGGATGCCCGGCATGCCAAAGAGCATGCCATAGGCGGGACGCAGGCACGACTTGTCGGTGAGGATGCTCGCCAGGCGCGGCACGTCGTGGTTGTCGACAAACGACAGCAGGTGCTTGCCGCGGTAGATGCACCACGGATCGCCGCCAAACTGGCGATGCAGCGAATGCGCGATCTCGAACATATTGACCGAGTTAAAGCTGGAGTACAGGCCCTTGTAGCACTCGTAGTTGGTGCAGGAGTCGAGCATCTCGTCGTTGACGATCTGGTTGTAGTCACCGTGAAGCGTCTCGCCGATCAGCACAAAGTCGGGCTTGAGCTCACGGGTAAAGGCGTGCAGGCGACGCATAAAGTCGCGGTCGAGCATATAGGCAACGTCCAGGCGCAGACCGTCGACGCCAAAGACCTCGGCCCAGCGGCGCACGGACTTGAGCAGGTAATCGACCACGGCGGGGTTTTGCAGGTTGAGCTTCACGAGCTCAAAATGGCCTTCCCAGCCCTCGTACCAAAAGCCGTCGCCATAGCAGGAATCGCCGTCAAAGCTGATGTGGAACCAATCCTTGTACGGCGAGTCCCACTTACGCTCCTGCACATCGCGGAAGGCCCAAAAGCCACGGCCCACATGGTTAAAGACCGCATCGAGCACCACGCGGATGCCATGGGCGTGCAGCGTCTCGCATACGGCGGCAAAATCGGCATCCCCGCCCAGGCGGCGGTCGATATGGCGCAGGCTGCGCGTATCGTAGCCGTGGCTATCAGACTCGAGCGGCGGGTTAATCAGCACAGCGCCAATACCGAGTTTTTGCAGGTAGTCGGCCCATTGGGCGATCTTCATGATGGGCGCATCGGGGTTGGGCGCAGCGTTGGCAGCCTGGGCGAGCTCATCCTCGGCAACGGGCGCGGCGTTTTCGCGCGGAGCTCCGCAAAAGCCCAGCGGATAGATCTGATAGAACGTCGTCTCGTATGCCCACATAGCAACCTCCCGGCAATCTTTCACGCAACGCCATCCATTGTATGCCCGCCGCGCATCCCCTCCCCCAAAATAAGTTGCGGTGAAATAGGGACTGTTGAGACCAATAAACCGGGCAAACAGTCTCTATTCCACCGCAACTGATGAGAGAACGTGATTAGGCGACGGGCTTTGCGCGGCGTATGACCGGGAACAGCACCGTAATGGCGAGGATGACGCCCACGACGGTAATCGCCCCGCCCGCAAAGCCAATCCAAGCGATACCGGGACCCGAAACCACGGCGCCGCCGATTGCGGTGCCCGTGCCGATACCGAGGTTAAACAGGCCCGAGAAGATCGACATGGCGACGGCCGACGAATCCGCCGGCGTGTACTTGATGAGCTCGGCCTGGAACGCCACGTTAAAGGCTGTGGAGCAGCAGCCCCATAGCGCACAGACGGCAAGCACTGCTACGAGCGACGATGCGACCGGACCCATGAGCAGCAGAGCCACCGGCACGCCGGAGAGCGTGATAGCCAAGAACGGGAAGCGATGCCCATCGAACAGGCGGCCAAACAGCCAGCTTCCGAGCAGACCGGAGCAGCCAAACGCCGTCAGCGTCATGGTAATAGCGCTTGCGTCGACGTGCGCGACCTGCGCCAGGAACGGCTCGATATAGCTGTAACCCGCATAATAGCCGGTTGCCATGAACACCGTGACCGCATAAAGCGCGATGAGGAATGGATTCTTGAGCAGCTCGGGCAGCTGCTTAACGGTAAAGCGCTCGCCCACCGGCATGGCCGGGAACACCGCGGCCTGGTACACCACCGCGGCGGCAGAGAAGGCACCGACCACGGCAAACGTCATGCGCCAGCCCACAGCTAGTCCGATGGCGCGGCCGATCGGCAGGCCAAAGATCTGCGCGATGGACGAGCCCGTGGCGATTATGCTGATGGCGAGCGCCCCGTGGCGACTGTCGACCAGGCGCGAGGCCATGATTGAAGCGACTGACCAGAACACGGCATGCGCGCAGGCGACCACCAGACGCGCGCAAACCAAAATAGGATAGGTGGGCGCCACAGCGGACAGGAACTGGCCGAGCGAAAACACGGCCAAAACGCCCAACAGCATCCGCTTGAACTCAAAGCGCGAGGCAAACACCATGAGTGGCAGCGACAGCAGCATGACACCCCAGGCGTAGACCGAAATCATGATGCCTGCCTGGGCCTCGGTGAGCGAGAACGATGCGGCGATATCAGTCAGAAGGCCAATGGGCATGAACTCTGATGTGTTGAACACGAACGAACAGCAGGCGAGCCCGATAAGCGGGAACCACTGCTTGAGCGAGATGCCATCTTGTCTTGCCTGAGTCATGTAGGAAACCTCTCCGATTGTCTTGGGCGGTGGGCGATTATATAGCAACGGCCCCGCATCCGTCAGTACAGATGCAGGGCCGCAATCAACTCAATACACAGAGGTTGCGCCGTCAATAAATAGCTAAGCCAACCCCAGCAATATGCCCGCCGAATGCACGACAAACGCCACGATCCAGGCGACCGTCACCTGAAACGCGAATACAGCCACGGCATAGCGCGCGCCCAACTCGCTCTTGACGGCGCCGATGGACGCCACGCAAGGCGGGTACAGCAGCGTAAAGACCAAGAACACGTAGGCGGTAAACGGCGAAAACATGGTCGACAGCGCCGCGGGCGACGTTGCGCCCAAAAGCACCGTGAGCGTCGAGATGACGCTCTCCTTGGCGATAAGGCCGGTGACGAGCGCCGTCGAGGCGCGCCAGTCGCCAAAGCCGAGCGGCGCCAGCACCGGCGCGATGATGCTGCCGAGGCCCGCAAGCAGGCTTTGCGACTGGTCGGCGACCACATTAAAGCGGATATCGAACGTCTGAAGGAACCAGATGACCACCGTAGCGGCAAAGATAATGGTAAAGGCCTTGGTAATAAAGTCCTTGGCCTTATCCCATGCCAGCATCACCGTCGTCTTGATGCTCGGCAGGCGGTAGTTGGGAAGCTCCATGATAAACGGCACCGGGTCGCCCTTAAATGCCGTGCGGTTGAGTACCAAAGCCGCGATGCAACCGACCGCAATGCCAATCAGATAGAGCGAGACCATGGCGGGAACCGTCGCCTGCGGGAAAAACGCCCCGCACAGCAGACCGTAGACCGGCAACTTGGCCGAGCAGCTCATGAACGGCGTGAGCATGACCGTCATCTTGCGGTCGTGCTCGGATGGGAGCGTACGGGTCGACATGATAGCCGGCACGGTGCAGCCAAAACCAACGAGCATGGGCACGAAGCTGCGGCCCGACAGACCAAAGCGGCGCAGCACCTTATCCATGACAAAGGCCACACGCGCCATGTAGCCGGAGTCTTCCAGAATGGAGAGGAACAAGAAGAGCACGACGATGATCGGCAGGAAGGTCAGCACGCTACCCACGCCCGTGAGCACGCCGTCGACCGCGAGTGAACGCACCACGTCGTTGGTGCCAAACGCCTTGAGGCCCGCGTCGGCCGAAGCAATGATGGCAGCAATGCCGTCCTCCATGAGGCCCTGCAACGCCGCGCCGATCACGCCGAACGTCAGCCAAAAGACGAGGCCCATGATCACCAGGAACGCCGGAATGGCCGTGTAGCGACCCGTCAGGATGCGATCGATCTTGACGGAGCGCACGTGCTCGCGGCTCTCGTGGGGCTTCACCACGCAGCGTCCGCACACGTCGCCGATAAAGGTAAAGCGCATGTCGGCCAACGCGGACAGGCGGTCGGTGCCCGCCTCGCCCTCCATCTGGGTAATGATGTGCTCGATGGCGTCGAGTTCGTTGCGGTCCAGGTGAAGCGCCTTTGTCACCAGCTCGTCGCCCTCGACCAGCTTGGTCGCTGCAAAACGCACCGGGATATGCGCCGTCGCGGCGTGGTCCTCGATAAGGTTGGCAATGCCGTGGATGCAGCGATGCAGTGCACCGCCGTCCGGACCGTCGGGCGCGCAAAAGTCCAGGCGGCCGGGACGCTCGCGGAACCGCGCCACGTGCAGAGCGTGCTCCACCAGCTCGCCGATGCCCTCGTTGCGGGCAGCGCTAATGGGGACAACGGGCACGCCCAGCAGGCTCTCGAGCAGGTTGACATCGATGGCGCCGCCGTTGGCCGTCACCTCGTCCATCATGTTGAGCGCAATGACCATGGGACGGTCGAGCTCCATGAGTTGCAGCGTCAAATACAGGTTGCGCTCGATGTTGGTGGCGTCGATGATGTCGATGATGGCATCGGGATGCTCGTCGAGGATGAATTGGCGGCTGACGATCTCCTCGCCTGTGTACGGCGACAGCGAATAGATGCCGGGCAGATCGGTGACGCTCGCCTCGGGGTGATTGCGGATGGTTCCGTCTTTGCGGTCGACCGTCACGCCGGGAAAGTTACCGACGTGCTGGTTGGAACCCGTCAGCTGGTTGAACAGCGTGGTCTTACCGCAGTTTTGGTTGCCGGCGAGGGCAAAATGCAGCGGCGAGCCCTCGGGCACGGCCGTCTTTGCCGCGCGGGGCGAATACGTTCCCTCGCCGAGTGCCGGGTGCTCCGTCGTGCCGATTGCGGCGTTCACACGCGGACCCGTATCGGTGTCATGAATGCCCACGAGCTCGATGCGAGCGGCATCGTCCTTGCGCAGCGTCAACTCGTAGCCGCGCAGGCGAATCTCGAGCGGGTCGCCCATGGGGGCGTACTTCATCATGGTGACTTCGGTGCCCGGCGTTAGACCCATGTCCAAAATATGCTGTCGGAGCGCCTGATCGTCGGATGTCACCGATGCGACAACGGCGTCCTTTCCAATCTCGAGTGTATCGAGCTTCACGCGCTCATCCTTTCGTTAGACGCGGTTAACCGTTTACCGGGGCTAACCAACTCGTAACGACAAATGATAGCGCTCTGAACTATTTTATAAAGTCAAATACCGATGTTTACCTGCGCAAACTTTATGCGGTGCGCCCCGAAAGCTCTTTGCGCATACCGCTCAGCGAGATCGAAACGGAACCCGACCGCGCGGTAGCAGTGAGTCGATCACCCTCGACTGACCCCGTGCATGCAAAGGGCGCCTTGCCCATCAAGACATGGGAGATAGTACCCGAGAGTTCAAAGAAATCGCCTTCAGCGCGGGCGCTCGAGAGAGCGATATTGAGACCCCTGACGTTTAGTACTGCCCTGAGCACGCCGTTCACCCCATGTGAAAACGTCACCTCGCCGCGTTTACTCCCCACCGGCGTCTGGGCCGAAACCACATACGTACCCTCAAGCATGGCTCCTCCTCTAAGCAGACTTTTTGAAACGGGCAAGTAGTCTACTTTTACATATGGCGCTCCAGGAAGCGGAAGGCTAGGCGAATCCAAGGACGGACCGCCACCTGCTTGTCCTCGTTGTCGACTGCGGTGTTGGCGTTGCCGAGCGAAAGGCCGTGGCCGCCCTGGTCAAAGACGTGCGTCTCACAAGCGACGCCCTCCTCGACCATGCGTTGGGCAAACGGATAGACCTGCGCGATCGGCGCCGTCTTGTCGTCGGACACGCCCCACACAAAGGTCGGCGGCATCTGACGCGAAACATGCGTGGTGGGGCAGATATCGGCCAGGTGCTCGTCGGTGGCCTCGCCGCCCGTCACCATCGACAGATAGTCGTTGAGTAAATCGCGCCCCGTCTTGCCACCCGTCTTGGGCACGCGCAGGTCGATGCGCGGGTCGCGCGTCTGCATATCACGCACATAGGCAAAGTCGAGCAGCGGATAGCCCAGCACCACGGCATCGGGGCGAATGTCGTCCGGACGCGCCCCGGCAAGTGCCGCGAAGGGGCCGGTCTTCCACTGCGTTGCCAGCGAGGCACAGATCATGCCGCCCGCCGAGAATCCCACGACGCACACGCGCTTAGGATCGACATGCCACTCGTCGGCGTTGGCGCGCACCGTGGCGACCATCTTGGCAAGATCTGCCTGGGGGCGCGGAAAGCTCACGTCACCCGTAGAACTCGTGACATAGTTGAGCACAAAGGCCTGGTAGCCGCGGTCCAAAAATGCAAACGCCACCGGGTCCTGCTCGTGCGGAGCGATATGCGTAAACCCGCCTCCGCCGCAGATGATCACCGCGGGGCGGCGGCCATTGGGCTTGTCGGGCAGCGGCTCGGCACCCAGATACGTAAAGGTCGCCGGATAATCCTCGGTCGGCTCCTCGCCCCACAGCGCATAGTTCTCGACAATCATATGTGCTCCCTTCGCGCAAATTATGCGCCCTTGTTTTTGCCTTCAAGCGTACCCCACTTGAACCCGTGGCGCAGAAACACACCAGCAATAAGTTTCCCTTCAACTGATATATCACATAATCCCAGCTCAGAGGTATCGCTGAGCAGCGTAAAATAGGGGGCGTTGACCAAGCCGCGAAACACATATGAAACGTTTCCGGCAAACCAAACGCGCGATATGCGCCTATTTAAGTTGGAGGCAACTATGGGTCTGCTCGATTCGCTTAAGTCCACCTTCACCTCGACCGGCGAGGCGTCTGTTCCGCCCGCAGCAAGCTTCGCCACCCGCGAAGGCGTCATCTATGCCCCCGTCAACGGCGTGCTCGTCAACCTGGACGAAGTTCCCGACGAGACGATCGCCTCGGGCATGCTTGGCCAGGGCTATGGCATCGAGCCCATTACCGGCACCATCTATGCGCCCGCCAACGGCCGCATCGGCGCCACCACTGTCACCAACCACTCCATTGGCATGATCACCGAGGACGGTCTTCGCGTGTTCATCCATGTTGGCCTGGGCACCGTGGAAATGAACGGCAAGGGTTTTGCCCGCTTTGTCGAGATGGGCGATGTGGTCAAGGCAGGCCAGCCGCTCATCAGCTTCGACCGCGAGGCCATTAAGGCCGCTGGTCACGAGGACATCGTGACCGTCATCGTCTCCGAGCTCGATCGTCTTAAGAGCATCGACCATGTCGGCGAGTCTGGAACGCTTATCGGCGGCAACCCGCTCGTCAAGCTTGGCGACCCGCTGCTGGTAGCCAAGACCAAGTAGCCAGGCCCCGCGCCACACAGCCAAAAGGCACCTCGTCAAGCGCCCGCGACCATCTGGCCGCGGGCGCTTTTCGTTTGAAAAACCATCCCGCCAATGCCTTATCTGTATAGCCCAAATGAGCCGAGCTGCTAGAATATCGAACTGTATGGATAGCTATCATTCAACCGTTATGGGAGGATACGTGAACCGCACCAAAATCGCGCAGCTCTATGCCGATGCCGAGTCGCTCGGTGGCCAGACCGTCACCGTTGCCGGCTGGGTCAAGTCCGTCCGCGACATGAAGAACTTTGGCTTCGTTACGCTCAACGACGGCAGCTGCTTCCGCGACCTGCAGGTCGTCATGAACCGCGAGGCGCTCGACAACTACGACGAGATTGCCCATCAAAACGTCTCGGCCGCACTCATTTGCACCGGCACCGTCAAGCTGACCCCCGATGCGCCCCAGCCCTTCGAGCTTTCTGCTACCTCCATCGAGGTCGAGGGCGTCAGCGCTCCGGATTACCCGCTGCAGAAGAAGCGTGCCACCGTCGAGTTCCTGCGCACTCAGCAGCACCTGCGCCCGCGCACCAACCTGTTCCGCGCCGTGTTCCGTATCCGCTCTGTCGCGGCTGCCGCCATCCACCGCTTCTTCCAGGAGCAGGGCTTTGTCTACGTCAACACCCCCATCATCACCACGAGTGACTGCGAGGGCGCCGGCGAGATGTTCCGCGTGACCACGCTCGACCCCAAAAACCCGCCCCTCACCGAGTCCGGCGAGGTCGACTGGAGTCAGGACTTCTTTGGCAAGCATGCGAGCCTCACCGTTTCCGGCCAGCTCAATGCCGAGAACTTTGCCATGGCCTTTGGCGACGTGTACACCTTTGGCCCCACCTTCCGCGCCGAAAACTCCAACACCACGCGCCACGCCGCCGAGTTTTGGATGATTGAGCCCGAGATGGCATTTGCCGACCTCAACGACTACATGGATAACGCCGAGGCCATGCTCAAGTACGTTCTTAAGGACGTTATGGCCACCTGCCCCGACGAGCTCAACATGCTCAACAAGTTTGTGGACAAGGGTCTGCTCGAGCGCCTGGACCATGTCGCCAACTCCGACTTTGCCCGCGTCACCTATACCGAGGCCGTCGAGATCCTGGAGCAGGCCGTCGCCGCCGGTCACAAGTTTGACTATCCCGTGAGCTGGGGCATCGACCTACAAACCGAGCATGAGCGTTTCCTGACCGAAGAGCACTTTAAGCGCCCGACCTTCGTAACCGACTACCCGGCCGAGATCAAGGCCTTCTACATGCGCATGAACGAGGACGGCAAGACCGTCGCCGCCGCCGACTGCCTGGTTCCCGGTATCGGCGAGATTATCGGCGGCTCCCAGCGCGAGGAGCGCCTGGATCTGCTCGAGGCCCGCATCAAGGACCTGGGCATGAATCCCGAGCAGTACAAGTACTACCTTGACCTGCGCCGCTACGGTTCCTGCAAGCACGCCGGCTACGGTCTGGGCTTCGAGCGCTTGGTCATGTATCTGACCGGCGTGGGCAACATCCGCGACGTCCTGCCGCACCCGCGCACCGTGGGCAACGCCGACTTCTAATCGTCGGACGCTAGCTCGCGTCGCCACACGCCAACGCTCATCGCATAAGCGTCTCTCGACATCGGTCGAGAGACGCTTTTTTCAACAGCATCCGTCAAGCTTTTGGCAAGTTTTTGGTCAGTTGAGCAGGGCTGTTGAAAACTCGACCCGCCGTTTGCCGACGACTACCGACCGCCCAGAGCGCCCTGTGCCCCTGGGAAAGCCCCACGTCCTAGGCTCCATACCGTCGCCACCCAAAACGGAAAGGACGTGGGCACCATGACCGAAGCCGCTGTTGAAACCTACGACACCACGACGAGGGGCGCCGCCTCGATGGCAGCCTATCGCGCCGTTCGCATCCTGCAACTATTAAGCGAAAACACCGGCGAGGACAAGGCCATGCTTTCCGATGAGTTGATCCGGCGCCTCGCCCATCCCGACGACCCCGCCCGCATGCCCATCTCGGCGGCGCGGCGCAGCATCTACACCGCCATCTCCGCGCTTCGCCATGCCGGATACGAAATTGAGTACAAACGCGGCGTGGGCTACAAACTTCTTACCCGCCCGCTTGCTGACGAAGAGATCATACGGCTCCACGGCATGGTCATGCGCAACCGGTCGACGCCCATAGCCATTCGAAAGAGCATGGCGCAGCACCTGGTCGCCATGGCGAGCGCCGATGTTCGCGACTATCTCGATATGCCCGAACCGGCACCGGCCGCCAACGACGCACCCGTCAAGACAACGCGTCCGCACGCCAAGCGTATCGACACGTGCGAGCTCATCGAACAGGCCATCGACCATGGAACAACCGTCAGCTTTGATATCACAAACGTCCTGACCCGAGGCGAAATCGAGGTGGTGCGGATGACGGTCCGGCCCTTTGCCATCAGGCAGCGCGACGGCGTCTCGTATCTGCTGGGAACGGTCTACGACACCCGAGGCGCCGACGACACCCTGCGCACCGTTGAGGTCAGCCGCATGAGAAACGTCAGCACGCGTTTGCTCGACGGCAAGAAACTCTTTGCCGCGCTAGACGAAGAAGACAGCACCGCACCCGCAGCGTAAGCCCCGTTACCGTCCGTCGTTCCTCAGCACCGCCCATCCGGTTCAGTATTAAAAAACGCGCCAGGATGTTGTAAAAATGGGCATCGGCGTTACTATAGTCCCACTTGCACTTTTTCCTAGTGCAGTGTTTCCAGCCATTTTTATACTGGGGGTAATGATATGAAGGACATCACCATCAGCCGCAGGAGCCTTCTTGTCTCCGCTGGCCTGCTCGCGCTCGCTCCGCTCGCCGGATGCGGCGGCAACTCTGGTTCCGGCTCCGCTGCCGCCGGTTCCGACTACACCATCGGCGTTCTGCAGCTCACCGAGCACTCCGCGCTCGATGCCGCCAACGACGGCTTCGTCAAGGCCATCAAGAAGAGCGGTCTCAAGGTCAAGATCGACCAGAAGAACGCCCAGAACGACCAGTCCACGTGTAAGTCCATTGCCGACAAGTTCGTAGGCGACGGCGTCAACCTGATCTATGCCATCGCTACGCCTGCCGCGCAGGCTGCCGCCGGCGCCACCGCCGATATCCCCATCGTTGGCTGCGCCATCACCGACTACGCCGCTTCCGGCCTGGTCCAGGACAACGACAAGCCCGGCACCAACGTCACGGGCGCTTCCGACCTCACCCCGGTCGCCGAGCAGCTCGAGATGATGCAGAAGGTCCTGCCCGACGTTAAGAAGGTCGGCCTGCTCTACTGCACCGCCGAGTCCAACTCCGACGTCCAGATCAAGGCCGCCAAGAAGGAGCTCGACAAACTGGGCCTCGAGTACACCGACTTCACCGTCTCGAGCTCCAACGAGATCCAGTCCGTCGTCGAGTCCGCCGTGGGCAAGGTCGACGCGCTGTACTCCCCCACCGACAACACCATCGCCGCGGGTGCTTCGCAGGTCGGCCAGATCTGCAAGGAGAACAAGCTCCCCTTCGTTACCGGCGAGGAGGGCATGTGCAAGGCCGGCGGCCTGTTCACCCTCTCCATCAACTATGAGGACCTGGGCTACGCCGCAGGCGAGATGGCCGTTAAGATTCTGAAGGGCGAGGCTAAGCCCGAGGATATGCCGATCAAGCACCTCTCGAGCAAGGACCTGGTCGTCGTCAAGAACGACGAGATGGCCGAGGCTCTGGGCATCGACCTTTCCGCTCTGGACGCGTAGCGTCATGCGTGGCAATGCATCTAGAGCCCGCGCTCGTGCCATAGCCGCGTTATTCAATATCTGAGCCACAGGGGCGAACGCTAAAGACCGGCGTCCGCCCTGCTTGTTTCGGATGAGACAAAACATCCGTCCGCAACTCTTTTATGCAGCGTTACCGCTATTATGGAAAATCACGTGTCCACCCTATCCTAGGAGGTATGAAGCATGCTCATTGCATTGCAGGGCGCCGTTTCGCAGGGCGTCCTCTGGGGCATTATGGTGCTTGGCGTGTTTATCACGTTCCGCCTGCTCGACATCCCCGATATGACCTGCGACGGCAGCTTTGCCCTCGGCGGCTGTGTTTGCGCCGTGCTCATCGTCAACAACAACGTCGACCCCTTGCTCGCCGTGCTGGCCGGCATGTGCGCCGGTGCCATCGCCGGCGCTGTCACGGGCATCTTGACCACCGTCTTTGAGATTCCCGCGATCCTCGCCGGAATCCTTACGCAGATCAGTCTGTGGTCCATCAACCTGCGCATCATGGGCAAATCCAACACGCCCATCCTTGCCAAGGGCACCATCTTCTCGTCTGTCAGCCACATGACGGGCCTGCCGCAGTCCACCGTTGCCATCATCCTGGGCATTGTGCTGGCCGTGGCCATCGTCGCCATCCTGTACTGGTTCTTTGGCACCGAGATCGGCTCGGCGCTGCGTGCCACCGGCAACAACGAGTACATGATCCGCGCCCTGGGCGTCAACACCAACTCCACCAAGATGATCGCCCTCGTGCTCTCCAACGCCCTTATCGGCCTTTCGGGTGCGCTCATCTGCCAGAGCCAGAAGTACGCTGACATTGGCATGGGCACAGGCGCCATCGTTATCGGTCTTGCCGCCATTGTTATCGGCGAGGTGCTCGGCCGCCTGCTGCCCGGCGGTCTGACGCAGTTTAGCGTCCGTCTTGCCTCTGCCGTCTTTGGCTCCGTGGTGTACTTCCTCATTCGCGCCATCGTGCTGCAGCTGGGCATGGATGCCAACGACATGAAGCTGCTCTCCGCCGTGATCGTTGCCGTGGCCCTGTGCGTGCCCGTGGTTTGGGAGCGCTATAAGCTCCGCAGCTCCTACACGAAAGGGGATGAGGCAGATGCTTAAGCTCTCGCACGTCAAAAAGACCTTTAACAAGGGCACCGTCACCGAGAAGCGCGCACTCACCGGCGTTGACCTCACCCTTAACGACGGTGACTTTGTGACCGTGATCGGCGGCAACGGCGCCGGCAAGTCCACGCTGCTCAACATGATTGCCGGCGTGTATCCGCTCGATTCGGGCGTTATCGAGCTCGACGGCACCGACATCTCGCGTCTGAGCGAGTCGCAGCGCGCCAAGTACCTAGGCCGAGTGTTCCAGGACCCCATGCGCGGCACCGCAGCCGACATGCAGATTGCCGAGAATCTAGCCCTCGCCAAGCGTCGCGGTCAGCGTCGAGGTCTTTCGTGGGGCGTCACCAAGGCCGAGAAGGACGAGTACGTTGAGCTGCTCAAGCGCTTGGACCTCGGTCTGGACACACGCCTCAACGCCAAGGTCGGCCTGCTCTCGGGTGGCCAGCGCCAGGCACTCACCCTGCTGATGGCCACGCTCACCAAGCCGCGCCTGCTGCTGCTCGACGAGCACACCGCGGCCCTCGACCCCAAAACGGCATCGAAGGTGCTCAACCTGACCGAGGAGATCGTCGACGAGAACCACCTGACCACGCTCATGGTCACGCACAACATGAACGACGCCATCCGTCTGGGCAACCGTCTGATCATGATGCACGAAGGTCACGTGATTTACGACGTGGCGGGCGATGAGAAGAAGTCACTCACCGTGGCCGACCTGCTGCAGAAGTTCGAGGAGGTCTCGGGCGGCGAGCTCGCCAACGACCGCATGCTGCTGAGCTAAAACCTGCCAAAAAGGGACAGGTTTATTTTGGCAGGTTTTATCTGCGCAAACGTCAAAACCGCCGCAAAGGGACAGGCACCTTTGCGGCGGTTTTCGCATATTATGTCGATAATCCAGCGTCAGCAGGGACCACTGGTCAAGAACTAAGGAAACTGCCTTGAGAAGATCTCTTCCCCGCCGTGCAAACCTTATACCCAACAAGAAGCCCGTCTGAATTTGATCGGACGGGCTTCTTGTTGGGTATCATGGTTGAACGATCATGAGGAGGTTTCCCTACATGGAATTGTTTGAGCCAATTCTTCATTTCTTTGCACAACGATGGGTCCACAACATCATCTGGGCAGGTATCTTGGCTATCGGCACCGCCGTTGCCGCCAAGGTCGCGTCCAAGACCCTGCGCCACCTGCTTAACCGCGACGATAACCCACTCCCTTCATCGAGCATCTTCATCAACATCGCGCGCGCCGTCATATGGACGATCGGCGGCAGTTTTATCCTCGACAACTGCTTTGGCGTTAACGCAAACGCCCTCGTCGCCGCTCTTGGCGTCGGCGGCATCGCCATCTCACTCGGCTTTCAGGACACACTTTCAAACCTCATCGGCGGCATGCAGGTGACGTTTATGGGCATTATCAAACCCGGCGACAATATCGAGGTCGGCGGCGTGTCGGGCGTGGTCCAAGATATCACCTGGCGCCATACGACCATCGAGGACGCCTGCGGGCAGACCATCATCGTCCCCAACTCCAACATCTCCAAGAACACGCTCGTGCATTTGATGCCCTTTGGGCGCGTGGCCGTCCCCGTCGCGGTCAAAGACCCCTCCAAATGGGCGTCGCTCGATGCGTTAGCAGGCGAGCTCGCCAGCGCCACCAAAACGGCTGTCTCGCCCATCTCAGGCTTTGACAAGGAGCCCTATGTGCTCTTTAGCGAGATCGGCGACTTTGGCATCAAGGGCAAGATCATCTTTATCGTCAGCGACGACAGCACTACTTTCACGGCAGCCGACGCCTGCATCCGCGCCATCGCCCCCATCATCGCCTAAACCACCACAAAGGGGACAGGCACCTTTGTGGTGGTTTTCATTCGTGGTACCATGATTCATATAGTTGTTTAAACGACTAAGGGAGCAAAACTATGGAAGAGGCCTATCGTCAAGCACGCAAGCGCGGCGAGCAAGGACGTCGACGCGCCATTAGTCAAAGCGAGCATCCGTACCTCACGGACCTCGATAGCTTAGTTGCTCAGCTCCCCTTAGGCCAGCGAGAGAATGTCGGCCTGAGAGACATTCCGCTCGAAATGGTCGTCGGCACGGTTACCAAGGGCCGTCAGTCCGCCTTTTCATGCAACTTTATGCCCTTGCTGCCGTTTGGCACCGAGTTCGCCCGCAAATGGTCCAACCTCTACGACATCCAGGTGACCGAGGGCTATCGCGACCCCATCATCGTCACCGAGTTCATGCATCGGTTCTATGTCCAGGAAGGCAACAAACGTGTCAGTGTCCTCAAATTCCTGGACGCCCCGACGGTTTCGGCCAAGATTACCCGTCTCTACCCCGGCACATGGGATTCCGTCGAAAGCCGCCTGTACGGCGAGTTCTGCGCGTTTTGGCGCGTCTGCCCCCTATACGAGATCGAGTTCTCTCGCGAGGGAAGCTACGAAACGCTCGCCAAGATGCTCGGTCAGAACCTTATCGAAAAATGGCCGCAGAAAAAGGTCGACTACCTGCGCCACACCTTCCTGCTCTTTAAGCGTGCCTACCTTCGCGCGGGCGGCGACCACCTGGACATTACGCCCGCCGACGCCATGCTCGTCTACCTCAATGTGTACAACCAGGACCGCCTGCTGGATACGCCAACGGATATCGTCGTAAACCGCCTGTGCAAGATCTGGCGCGAGCTGGTCATCGCCGGGAAAAGTGACGAGGACAAGGTCGATCTTGTCGAAGCGCCGAGTGTCGATGAGGAGGAGTCGCCCGCCAAGTCCACCTCCGGTGTGCTCAACTTCTTTATGGGCAAGACCGTCTATTCGGCGGCCAATCCCCTGCGCATCGCCTTTATCCATGAGTTCCCCTGTGCGACGTCGAGCTGGGACAGCCTTCACGACCAAGGGCGTCAGTATCTCGATGAGCACTTTGGCGGCATCGTGCGCACCGAGGCGTTCGAGGACTGCCACGATCCGGACGTGTTCTACGCCGCCGTGGAGACCGCCGTCAAGCACGGGGTGAACGTCATCTTCTCGACTTCACACCGCCTGATGGAATATACGCTCAGAGCCGCCGTTGAGTATCCCCAGGTGCGATTCCTCAACTGCTCTATCGGCCTTCCCCACCAAAGCGTCCGTTCGTACTTTGGCAAGATGTACGAGGCCAAGTTTCTCCTGGGCGCCCTTGCGGCCAGCATGGCGGACAACCATCGCATTGGCTACCACGCGTCGGTCTTTGCGTCGGGAGCGCTTAGCGAGATCAACGCCTTTGCCATCGGCGCCTCGCTGCTCGACCCTCGTGCGCAGGTAATCCTCACCTGGGGCGATGTACCCGCCGGCGGTCTTGCCGAAGCCATGTGTCGCGAGGGCGTGAGCGTCATGACCGGCGCCGATATGTCCAAGTCTCTCGAGGACCCCACCGCCTACGGGCTTCACCGTCTGGTAAACGGCAAGGAAGTTACCGGTATTGCTATGCCGGTATGGAACTGGGGCCGTTACTACGAACTCATCGTACGCAGCCTACTGCACGGCACATGGGACGAGACCGCCGATGACCAGCAGGTGCGCGCCGTCAACTACTGGTACGGTATGAGCTCCGGCGTCATCGATATTCGCTACGCTCCGGGCCTACCCTATCAGACGCGTAAACTTGTGCAGCTGCTTCGCAACGGCATTGTCGAGGGCTCCATCAACCCATTTGGCGGCGAGCTCCACAGCCAGGACGGCGTGGTTCAGATTGAGGGCTTCCCTCCCCTGCCGAGTACGCAGATTGTCGAGATGAACTGGCTGGCTGACAACGTTATAGGCTCGATTCCGCAGCTCGATAACGAGCCGGAGGTCCGTGCCCTATGAATATCCTAGCCATTGCCGATGTAGAGGAGCGCTGCCTGTGGGAATGTTTTCGCAAGGAGCGCTTTGAGGACGTTGACCTGATTCTATCCGCAGGCGACCTGGATCCGGACTATCTTGAGTTTTTGGTCACTGTCATCAACAAACCGCTTGTGTACGTTCGTGGCAACCACGACGACCGCTACGCGCGCCATGCACCGGGCGGGTGCATTTGTGTTGAGGACAGCGTATATGTGTACCGAGGTATTCGCATTGCGGGTCTGGGCGGTTCCATGCGCTACCGCGACGGCGCGAACATGTATACCGAGCGCGAGATGGCAAAACGCATGCGCAAGCTATCGCGAAAAATCGCACTGGTAGACGGATGCGATATTCTACTTACCCATGCACCCGTCGCAGGCATGGGCGACCTGGACGACCTGCCGCATCGAGGATTCGAGTGCTTTAATGCGGCTCTTGAGTCTTGGGGTCCCGACTATATGATTCACGGGCATGTGCACCAAAGCTACGGCCCCAACTTTCAACGCGAGCGCCAACACCCATGCGGAACGAAGATTGTCAACGCCTGCGGCTATACCAAGATCGAAATTGACGAGGCGCGCTACCCCACGCGCGGTTGGAAGGCCGCTTGGCTCAACTCGCAAACCATGCGCCGCGAGCTCAAACGCCACGAAGCAATCGAGTCTTCAACCGCCAGAACCCCCTGGTAACTGCCAACAACCACCACGAAGGGGATAGGCACCTTTATGGTGGTTTTGCTGACTCGTCCGACCTGTCCATCACGGTGCTTGTGTAATTAACGAGAACACTCATTGTTTTGTAAGGACGGCGCTCACGTGCCGTCTTTTTTTGTCAACTTATGCAGTCTCGACCGTGTTGTATGTAGAGGGACCTCGCGAGACGCCTTCCCTATATCCACCACGACCAATTGGAGGTGACACTATGCCTGCACGCCGTAACCGCAATAGCACGCTCCGATGCGATGCCGATCAGATCGAGCGGGAAGCAAAGCGCTTGGTCGACACGTATTCCGACCTCATCCTTCGATTGTGCTATTCGGCCCTTGGATCCGCTGACGACGCTCAAGACATCTGCCAAGACACGCTGATCAAGATTCTCCAACGCACTCAACCGTTCGACTCGCTCGAACACGAACGTGCTTGGGTGATCCGAGTCGCACTGAACGCATGTCGCGATATCGGCCGTACGCACGCGAATCACCCGGTTGTCGACCTCGATTCGCTCCCCGATTTCTGCGCACCCGTAACACATACCGAGCAAGAATTCGCGCAACGCGACTGCGCCATTCTTTCCGCTGTCACGGCCCTGCCTCAAGCACAGCGCATCGCCATCTTTTTGCACTACTACGCAGGCATGAGCATCAGGGAAATCGCAGACGCCGTTCACGCGACGCCAGCTGCAACCGCCCAGCACCTTAGCCGCGGACGTGCGTCACTTCGGCTTTCCTTGAAAGGAGACCACAATGACTACGAATTCGAATGACTATCGCCACGCCCTGGAGCACATTTCGTTTACCGATAATGCGAAGCAGCACATGGCAAACTCGATTGCTCAGTCCGTCGCCTCGAGCGATGCGGCGACCGCTCAAAGCAACTTTAATGGCACGCGACGCAAGCCGCGCATCGCCCGCCATCCCGTAAGAACAGTCGCTCGCATTGCCGCTGTAACGGCAGTCCTCGCTATCGTCATTGGAGGCGCTGGCACGGCTATGGCAACAGGCGTCCTGCCGCTTCCTTCTGACATGCTTTCCGACATCTTTGACGGACCTGCTTCTCAAACCGAGATCATCGACCGTATTGGCCGGCCCGTCGGTGCTAGCTGCTCCAACAACGGAGTCACCGTGACCGCCGACGCCATCATGGGCGACAAGGATATGGTTACCATCGCCTATACGCTTACGTTCGACGATCCCGCTGCCCTGAAAAAGCTTTCCGAGCCGGGCGAGAACGGAACTATCGCCGGAAGTGTCGATGGAAACGTATACGTTGATGGCGAGCATGGCGGCCAAGGCCAATCATGGCTCATTGACAAGAACCCCAATGACTCCAGCATTCAATACTTTACACAGTTCAGCGTTGAATCACCCGGCCTTATGGGCAGGACCGTCCGCACGCATATCAACTCTCTCGTTGTGCCACGTGCTGGCAAAGAGCTTCCCGAGTATAAGAAAATACTTACGGGCCCATGGGATCTTAAGTTCCAGCTGAATTACGAAGATACATCCGTTACGATTCCCGCGCCCAAATCGGTCAACTTTAACGGCACCAAGGCGACGATTCAAGAGGCCACCGTATCCTGCGTTGGCGTTTCAGTCCGCTACAACATAGATCGTTCCATCGAACACGACAACAACAGCGGCAAGATGTCTCAAAACATGGAGGAGTCTATGGATGCCGTTGGCAACATACCCCTCATCGTGACGTTCAAAGACGGTCATGTTGAGGACGCAACCAGCCACAGCGGCTATTTCGCAAATAAACTGGATAACGGCACCACTGATGTCCACAAGACCTGGCCGTTCTCGCAAGTTTGTGACACAGACAAGATTGCAAGCGTACAAATTGGCGATACGGTCATTCCCATGAATTCGTAACGCTACGCGGCTCGTATATGCACCCGGTTCCGCGCTTCGCGTCTAAAGATGCGCTGTCATCGAGCAGCGTGAGCGCAAGGCCGCCCGTATGGTCGGCTGGGAACACCTCGTTGCGCTAAAAACCACCACGAAGGGGACCGGCACCTTTGTGGTGGTTTTGCTGACTCGTCCGACCTGTCCCAACGGTTTGTCTCAATCTGTAACAGGTAGGGCCCAAATAATCGGTTAGCTGTTACAGATCGAGACAGACCACGGATGCTCAGCCGAAAATCTCAATCTGTAACAGGTAGGAACGATTTTGCCCCTTAGATGTTACAGATTGAGATATTTGACAGCTTGAATCGGCATCGCCTACAGCGCGGCGACGACCTTGTCGCCCATCGTCGTGGTGCCGAGGATCTTATCTGCCGGGGTGTTGACATCGGCGATGTCACGGGTGCGCCAGCCCTCGTCGAGCACGCGCGCCACGGCGCTCTCGATCCACGCGGCTTGCTCGCCCATGTCGAGCGCGTAGGTCAGCAGCATCGCCACCGACAAGATTTGAGCCAGCGGATTGGCCACGCCGAGCCCCGCGATGTCAGGAGCGCTGCCAGCGCTCGGCCCAAACAGCGATACGCCATCATCCAGCGAGGCAGAGGCAAGCATACCGAGCGATCCGGTAATCTGAGCCGCCTCATCGGACAGGATGTCGCCGAACATGTTCTCCGTCACCACGACGTCAAAGTCTGCCGGTCGACTGATGAGCTGCATGGCGGCGTTGTCGACGAGCAGGTCCTCAAGCTCCACGTCGGAGTACTCCTCGTCTTGCACGCGATGCACGATCTCGCGCCACATGCGGCTCGTCTCCAGCACGTTGCGCTTATCAACGCTCGTCACCTTGCCGCGACGTTTGCGCGCCGCCTCAAATGCCTGGCGCGCAATGCGCTCAATCTCGTACTCGCGATACTCCATCACGTCGACCGCACGCTGACCGGCCGCACCCGCAGCGCCCGCGCAGGTCACGGATGCGGGCGCCAAAGTCCCACGGCATGTTGTAGCCCATCGTATCGGGGATGTTCACGACCGTGGCACCGGCCTTTACGGCCGCCTCGATAATGCGCACCAGAAACTCCTGATCGGAGCGGCCGGCATCCTCGGCATAAAACTCAACATCGTCAACGAACTTGCGAGCATGTTTGACGGCATGGATCGCTCACTCAATTGCCCTTTCCTCAGTCATATGGAGCTTGTCGCGCAGGTGACTGGTGCTCACACCCAGCCCTGTATGGATACGGGGCCTCTGGGCCGTTTTGAGCGCCTCTGCAGCCACTTCGATACCCCTGTCGACAGCGCGCGTCAGGCCGCATACCGTGCATCGGTCGCCCGCAATCTTGCCAATCTCCTGTACGGAGCGAAAGTCACCAGGACTCGAGATGGGAAAGCCCGCCTCGATAACGTCCACGTTCATGCGCACCAGCTGGCGGGCGATGAAGAGCTTTTCCTCGGTATTCATGCTGGCGCCCGGCGACTGCTCACCGTCGCACAGGGTGGCGTCAAAGATTGTGATTTTGTGGCTTATATGTTCCTCCTGATTGACCGTTTTATGACAGATGGCTTTCAGGAGAGAGAGAAGGCCTAGAGATAGAAAAATACCCGTGTCGCTCATCACGCCTGAAAGCGGCAGACGATAGCGCACCCGGGTACAACAAATCGT
Source organism: Collinsella sp. AM42-18AC (assembly GCF_003467965.1). NCBI lineage: Bacteria > Bacillati > Actinomycetota > Coriobacteriia > Coriobacteriales > Coriobacteriaceae > Collinsella > Collinsella sp. AM42-18AC. Next base: position 188 of record NZ_QSFY01000002.1, on the reverse strand, counting down.
TATAGCGAGATTACAACCCTAGCGCGCTATCCAATCTAGTAGCGCTAGGCCTAGGAGCTGTTGCGTGTTCTTAAACATGTTGGGCTCCCTTCGGCCTCGGGTAGTACTACATCGCGCTAAAGTACAACACAAGTAAAACCACCACAAGGGTGCCTGTGAACTGCGCCCCGAAACTTGGACTGAATAAA
>NZ_QSFY01000019.1:0-28679 GCF_003467965.1 Collinsella sp. AM42-18AC | reverse complement strand
ATTTCCCGATGTCCAAGAAATGGGAGGCAGTTCACTGTCCCCTTCGTGGTGGTTTCGTTGACTCAAAAGCAAGAGACCCGGTCCTGCACGAGGCAGAACCGGGTCTCTTTAGCAATGCTTGCTTTGCTCAGGCAGTAACTGTTAGTTACTCAGCCAGGAAGTCGCGCTGGATAGCGGGATCGACCTTGACGCCAGGGCCCATGGTGGAAGACACGGAGATGGACTTGACGTACTTGCCCTTAGCAGAAGAGGGCTTGACGCGCAGGATCTCGGTGTACAGGGCAGCGTAGTTCTCGACGAGCTGCTGCTCAGAGAAGGACTTCTTGCCCAGGGGCACGTGGCAGATGCCGTAGCGGTCGGCGCGGTACTCAACGCGGCCAGCCTTGAGCTCGGAGACCATCTTGGCGACGTCCATGGTCACGGTGCCGAGCTTGGGGTTCGGCATGAGGCCACGGGGACCAAGGATCTTACCGATGCGGCCAACCTTGGCCATCATGTTCGGCGTAGCGATAGCGGCGTCGAAGTTGATCTCGCCCTTCTGAATCTGGGCGACAAGCTCGTCGGAACCGATGATGTCGGCGCCGGCAGCCTCAGCCTCGCGGGCCTTCTCGCCCTCGGCGAAGACGGCAACACGAACGGTCTTGCCGGTGCCGTGGGGCAGGGAGATGGAACCACGGATGTTCTGGTCAGCCTTACGAGTATCGATGCCCAGACGGAAGTGGGCCTCGACGGTCTCGTCGAACTTGGCGGTGTCGAGCTCCTTAATGAGCTTGGCAGCCTGAAGGGGGGTGTAGAGCGTGGCGCGATCGATCTTCTCGGCAGCGGCGTTATAGCTCTTACCATGCTTAGCCATGTGCATTACCTCCTGTGGTTAAACGGGCGTGAGCCCTCCCACATCGTATCGTGTGCCCTATTGCACACATTTAACGGGCGCCCAGGTCGGAGCACCCGTCGTTACCATAAGAAATCGCTACTCAGCGATGGTGACGCCCATGGAACGGGCGGTACCGGCGATGATCTTCTTGGCGGCGTCAATGTCGTTGGCATTGAGGTCCGGCATCTTGATCTCGGCGATCTTGGTGAGCTGCTCCTGGGAGAGCTGACCAACCTTGTCGGCCTGGGGCTTAGCGGAACCAGACTTGAGGTTCAGCTCCTTCTTGATGAGGTGAGCCGCCGGCGGGGTCTTGGTGATGAAGGAGAAGGACTTGTCCTCGTAGACAGAGATCTCAACGGGGATGATGTCACCCTTCTTGTCCTGCGTCTCGGCGTTAAAGGCCTGGCAGAACTGCATGATGTTCACGCCAGCAGCGCCCAGGGCGGGGCCGACGGGAGGAGCGGGGTTAGCTGCACCAGCAGGAATCTGGAGCTTAATGACGTTGGCAACCTTCTTCTCAGCCATGGTCATTCCTTTCGAATCACGAGTGTGAAGTACTTGCTATATCGTAAGCACGCACGTGTTAGAAGCACTCCTGAGATGAGCAGTCACAGAAGAAGCACGCTCGCGCGAACGGACAAAAACTTAAGCGATGACAGCGACCTGGTTAAAGTCGAGCTCGACCGGCGTCTCGCGGCCAAAGATCATCAGCGTGACCTTGAGCTTGCCAGCCTCGGTGTTAACCTCGGAGACCTTGCCATCAAAGTCGGTAAGCGGGCCATCGGTGACGCGGACGGACGTGCCGACCTGAATATCAACCGAGGTGCGCTTGGGCGAATCGCCCTTACCGGGACGACGAGTCATCTTATTGTACTCGTCACGGGAAAGCGGAGCGGGCTTGCCGTTGCCGCCCAGGAAACCGGTGACGCCAGGCGTGTTACGAACGCACGTCCAAGCGTCGTCATCCATTTCCATGCGAACCAGGACATAACCCGGGAAGATCTTAGAATCCTTGGTCTCACGCTTGCCACCCTCTTTAATCTCGGTGACGCGCTCCATAGGAATCTCGATATCAAAGATACGGTCCTGCATGCCCATAGTCTCGATGCGATGCTCGAGATCGGACTTAACGCGGTTCTCGTATCCAGAGTAAGTGTGAACGACGTACCAACGCTTAGACATGGTTTAGCCCCTCAATCCAGAGAACAGAGCAAGAGCCTCGCCAAAGCCAGCATCGAGCAGAGCGATGACGACGCCGACGACGATCAGAGAAGCGCAAACGACGACCGAGTAGTTCACGAGCTCCTTCTTATCGGGCCACGTGACACGCTTCATCTCGGACTTCACCGAAGCGAAATACTTCCTGGTGCGGGCGAAGAAACCAGGCTTCTCGTTCTTCTTGGACTTCGCAGCCTTCTCGTTCTTCTTGGCAACGGCCTTCTTGGCCTCAACCTTGGAGTTGGCGGCAGCGTTGTTGGCAGGTGCCGGCTGCTGAGCCTTCTTCTTGTTCTTCTTGTTGGCCATTTGGGTTACCTCCGCGCAATGCGCTTATACATGAGTAAACCGTAAGCCCCCAATTGGGAGCTTACGGAATAATGACTGGCACGCCAGGAAGGACTCGAACCCTCAACACTCGGTTTTGGAGACCGATGCTCTACCAATTGAACTACTGGCGTATGTGACTAGAGACTAGCGAGTCTCTTTGTGCAGCGTATGGTGACGGCACCAGGGGCAATACTTCTTGATCTCCATACGATCAGGCATGTTCGCCTTGTTCTTAGTGGTCGTATAGTTGCGGCGCTTGCACTCAGTGCACGCAAGAGTAACTAGAGTACGCATGTATCCTGAACCTTTCATATCCGCCCCGTACGGGCACGAGATGGTACTTTATCAGCTCTATGTAAGTGCTGTCAATGAAAACCTCGAATCAATTGGTTCTCGGTGGATCCATTCATATTTGGAACACATCAATGGGGCCAGCGAGATCTAATCGACGGTGTACCCAGAACCATTATCGATCCTCTCGACACCAGCAACGGCTCAATATCCATTGCAGAAAAGAACCCGGCACCCAAATAAGTGCCGGGTTCTCTAAGTCAGCTATATCAAAGAGCTAATTTACTCAATGATCGTGGAGACGATGCCCGAACCGACGGTGTGGCCACCCTCGCGGATAGCGAAGCGCAGGCCCTCCTCCATGGCGATCGGGTGGATGAGGTCGCCCTCGATGGTGATGTGGTCACCAGGCATAGCCATCTCGGTGCCCTCGGGGAGCTTGACCGTACCGGTAACGTCGGTGGTACGGAAGTAGAACTGAGGACGATAACCATCGAAGAACGGGGTGTGACGGCCGCCCTCCTCCTTGGTCAGAACGTAGATCTCGCCGGTGAACTTGGTGTGCGGGGTAACCGAACCGGGCTTGCAGAGAACCTGGCCGCGCTCGATGTCCTCACGCTTGATGCCACGGAGTAGCAGACCGACGTTGTCGCCAGCCTCACAGAAGTCCATGGACTTACGGAACATCTCGATACCGGTAACAACGGTGTTCTGGGTATCCTTGATGCCGACGATCTCGACGGGCTCGTTGAGCTTGAGCTCACCGCGCTCGACACGGCCGGTAGCAACGGTACCACGGCCGGAGATGGTCATAACGTCCTCAACGGCCATCAGGAACGGGAGGTCGTTGTTACGAGCAGGCGTCGGGATGTACTCGTCGACAGCGTTCATGAGCTCGCGAATGGCGTCCATCCACTTGGCGTCGCCCTCGAGAGCGCCCAGAGCGGAACCACGGATGACGGGGATGTCGTCGCCGGGGAAATCGTACTCGGAGAGGAGCTCACGGGTCTCCATCTCGACGAGGTCGATGAGCTCGTCATCGTCGACCATGTCGCACTTGTTCAGGAAGACGACGATGTAGGGAACGCCGACCTGACGGGCGAGCAGGATGTGCTCGCGGGTCTGAGCCATGGGGCCGTCGGTAGCGGCGATGACCAGGATAGCGCCGTCCATCTGAGCAGCACCGGAGATCATGTTCTTGACGTAGTCAGCGTGGCCCGGGCAGTCAACGTGAGCGTAGTGACGGGAAGCGGTCTCGTACTCGACGTGGGAGACGGAGATCGTAATGCCGCGCTCGCGCTCCTCGGGAGCCTTGTCGATGTTCTCGAACGCAGTGAAGTCAGCCTTGCAGCCCTCGGTCTCGGAGAGAACCTTGGTGATGGCAGCGGTCAGCGTGGTCTTGCCGTGGTCGACGTGACCAATGGTGCCGATGTTAACATGCGGCTTAGTGCGCTCAAACTTCTCTTTGGCCATAAAGCCCTCCTCTAAACAGGTCGTCCCCGGACGGGACTTTGCCTTTATACCATAGTGGCCTCTCAACATACTATTGAGAAGCCACCGTGTTACCTATGGTAGCGGTGACTGGATTCGAACCAGTGACGCCACGGGTATGAACCGTGTGCTCTAACCAACTGAGCTACACCGCCGGATGGAGCCTGCAACCAGACTTGAACTGGTGACCTCTTCGTTACCAACGAAGTGCTCTACCGACTGAGCTATACAGGCACTTGACGGGTGGGAGCTATAGGATTCGAACCTATGTAGGCAGAGCCAACGGGTTTACAGCCCGTCCCCATTAACCACTCGGGCAAACTCCCAATCGTTCAAGTATCCGCAGGTCCTTTGGTCTTTTGGACCGCCGCCCCCGCGAACGAAAAAGATAATACGATGCAACCTTGGGGGCTGTCAACGAAAACCTCTAGATACACGGTTCCGGGCGTATCTATATAGCCGTGACCTGCGGTTTTGTTGAGTTTGGATGTGAAGGACGGTGGTTTTGGATACAGCGGTGACATTTCCCGAGGGAACACTTTGGCACGGTGGAGTGAGCCTGCAGAACATCCCTTCGATAACAACTCATTTGTACCTATATATAGGTTGAGATCGGGCTTCCTTGGCAAATTCGAGCGTGGATATTCTCCCGTTTGAAATCGAGCGTGGACAATCTCCCACTTTTGGCGTGCCACTGGGCCCAAAGTGGAAGATTATCCACGCTCATTCTCCAGGCGGGAGAACTATAGAGCCGAACTACTCGGGCCAGGCCAAAGTAGACCCATAGAGCGGCTCCCCCTTGGTGCAGGGGTAGCGACTCAAGTAACACGACGATAGCAAGTCGAAGAAATAAGTCATGGCATATTTCGAATAAACGCCGAGTCGGTCAATTCCGTTTCCCGCATTACCAAGACGATATACACGGTCAAAAGACCTCGATTTGTCATCGTTGCTAAACGCAGTAATTAGAATCTTCCTGCCCGAACGGCAATCAAGATACTCACGTGCCTGTGACGCAAATAGCCCGGAGACCGATACGAGAATTATCAATGACTGCGAAACGTCTCCCATGTTTTTCAATTCCGCGACGTTAGCCCCAGCAACTATGCGAACTATCTTGCCCGCATAAAACATTTCCTGCTGAAATCGTACGAGATTGGCGCTCACATTATTGGTGCACCAGATTTCAACGTTTTTATGGCCATCAATTTCGTCGGCAAGGTGCTTAATAGCGATATCGGACACGCCGCTTTCAACCTCAGCGAACATCTCGATCATGCGAACGTCGAGCTCTGCCCTGTACTCCTCGTAGCCAAATTCCTCCTCTCGATGGCTTAAGTCGCTTGGAAAGACTGATTGAGTAAATGATTCTTTCAAATCGCTAAGAGACTGGTAGCCCAATCGATTGCAGAAACGACGAACAGCGGAACGGGTCACGAATGCATCGCGGGTTATTGCGGCAACATTGATTTCGCTCGAACGCCTAATGTGAGCGATGAGATATCGAGCGATGGCGGCATCGTTTGACCCAAACTCGCTGTTGATGATTGAGCTAATGCGATTGAGCACATCGAAGTCATTGATATTCACGTGATCCCTCTTTCCGCTCTCCTCGAAATCATGGTTCATTTATTGAATCAAACAGCTTTGGTCGTTCTCCTATGATTCAAATCAGTTGACGTCATCTTAATCGTAATTCCGCCACACGTATCCACCGTGTTGAATGATGGAAAGGGGATTCATGGACAACGTGAACAACATGCCGTTTCTCTGGGGTTCCGCCACGGCGTCTTATCAGTGCGAGGGTGCCTGGAACGAAGACGGCAAAGGCCTTGGCGAGTGGGATTTCTTTAGCCACACAAGCAATAAGAACATCAACCATGTTGACGGTGATGTATCTTGCGACTTCTACCATCGCTATGAAGAAGATATCCGCATGATGAAAGAAGGCGGACAAAACACTTATCGCTTCTCTCTTTCATGGAGTCGAATCATCCCCACGGGTATCGGCGAAGTGAATGAAGAGGGTATCGATTTTTATAATCGGGTCATTGATTGTTGCCTCGAAAATGGCATAGAGCCCAACGTTACGCTGTTCCATTACGATCTACCATTCACGCTTGCTTGCAAAGGCGGATGGCTGAACAACGACATGGCAGAGTGGTTCTGCAAATACGCCAAGATTTGCTTTGAGCGCTTTGGAGACCGCGTCAAAATCTGGGCTACCGTTAACGAGCCGCATTTCTACAGCTACTGCGTAAACATGTTGGGCAACTATCCCCCCAATCGATCGCTCGACGTTCAGTCGTACATGCAGTTTCAGTACAACCTGATGCGCGCGAGCGCACTCGCAGTCCGAACATATCGTCAAATGGGCTACGACGGCATCATCGGCGCCGTCCACGATGGCGGCGTTGTCGAACTCGACCCGGCAACCGAGCACCCTGATGACGTATTTCGATACGCAGACTTTTTCGCCAATCGCATGATTCTGGCACCAGCGCTTCAGGGTCAACTGCCGCCAGAAATGGACGAAATCCTTGAAAAACTTGGCGTCTCGCTCTATCGATCCCCAAATGACGTAGAAGAATTCAGAGACGGTAAAGTCGATTTTATTGGACTCAACGTGTATTGCCGAGAGTATGTAACCGACTGGCACGGTGGAGAGCTTGCCGTTTCGGCGAACAATAAGGGCGGTTCGAGCAAAAAGGTCGAAGGAAAATGCATTGCGCCCTTGTTTGAAAGCGCCCGCGACAGCAATGTTCCCCGCAATAAATGGGGCCGCGAAATACTCCCAGGTTGCATGTATTCAACCATCATGGATGTCCACGAGCGCTATGACGCGCCCCGCATCTTTATTACGGAAAACGGACATGGCGCCTATGAGCAACCAGACGCAGACGGAATGATCCACGATGATGACCGCATCGAGCTTCTGGGCCAGTTCATCGAGCACATGATGAGGGCTAAGCGCGACGGCGCGCGCGTTGAGGGCTACTACCTCTGGTCGACGATGGATCTGTATAGCTGGATCAACGGCTACGAAAAACGATACGGACTTGTCCATATCGACTTCGAGAACAATCTGGAGCGCACCCCCAAAAAGAGCTGGTATTGGTACCGAGACCTTATCTCGAAGTATCAGGAGCAGGAAGGTTAGGAGAAAGAGATGAAATATCAGGCAATGTCCGAAACAGTCCTAAAGGCTGTTGGCGGCAAAGAGAACATTACATCGGTAACTCATTGTGCGACGCGTCTTCGCATCGACGCACGAGACACCTCGATCATCGATCTCCAGCTCGCCAAATCGGCCGATCAGGCGCTCGGGGCAGTAGTCAGCGGTGGCCAGCTTCAGGTGATCATCGGCCCCAACGTCACCGAGGCTTACAACGACTTCCTCGACTTCGCGGGAATCGAAGTCGGCGGTGGCACGGTTGCCGACGATGCCCAAACCGCCAAAGACCTTGCAGAAGGCATTAAAAGCGGTAACACCGCCATGGGCTTGATTGAGAAATTCGGGAACGTCTCTGCACAGGTATTCATGCCCATCGTCCCGGCGCTCATCGTTGGCGGACTCATTCTTTCGATCAAGAATCTCCTGGTCAATTATTGCGGATTGAGCACCGATAGCGGAACCGCCCAGGTCCTGTTGGCGATCTTTAGCGCTTCGTTTAGCTTCTTACCCGTTTATCTTGGTTATCAGCTCGCGGCCGTCATGAAGATGCAGCCCATCATGGGCGCATTGCTGGGCGCGATCATGATCAGCTCGTCCATTAGCGGTGCCGAGGGTCTCGACTTTCTTGGTATTCCCATCCCGACGAACGACTATTCGAGTACGGTAGTGCCCATCGTACTGGGCGTTGTATTCATGTACTTTGTCGACCGCGGCCTTCAGAAGATCATTCCCGACGTTACCAAACTGTTCTTGAAGCCGCTGCTCACCATGATCATCGTCGTGCCCGTCGAGCTTATTATCCTTGGCCCCGCCGGCAGCATGATGGGCTACGCGCTGAGCGATGCCGTCACGTGGCTTATGGACAACGTGGCATTTATCGCTACTCCGATCCTGGCAGCCCTTAACCCCTATTTCGTCATGCTCGGTCTCGATAAGGCTTACATCGCAATCGAAGTTACGAGCCTGGCGCAGCTCGGTTGGGCACCCATTATCTTTGGATTCATCTCGAACCTCTGCATTGGCGGCACGAGCCTCGCCCTGGCAACTGCCATGAAGGGAAACAAAGAGAAGAGGGGTATGGTCACCACGGTTGCCGTCACCGCACTCTGTGGCGTAACCGAGCCCGCGTTCTACGGTTGCCTCATCGAGCGTCCCCGCCTGCTTGTCGGCACGGCAATCGGCGCGCTCTGCGCTGGACTCCCTGCAGGCATCTTTGTTCTGAAAGAGTATGTTGCGGGAGCATGCCCCGGCCTTCTTTCGGCACTCATCTTTATCGCTCCCGATGGGTCCATGGGTAACTTCGTGCTGGCATGCGTTGTCGCCATCATCGCCATCGTCGTCTCCTTCATCGCTGCACGCGTGATCATCAAGAAGAACCCCAGCTATATTGAGTAGATGCCCGCTGTTTGCATTGGGGACATCCTCGGCAGACCATTAGCAAGAACCCAAGAAGTTCCTTAGGAGCTCGATTAATCCATTCGGATTCCTGAGGCACAAACGACCCCGATTCCACAATGAAATCGGGGTCGTTGTTTCTAAAGCCGCCGATAGACAATCGGTGTTTACCTTAGCTCCCTATCCAAGTTAATTATCCACGCTCGTTCTCCGGTCGGGAGATTTTCTTCGCTCGCGTATCCAGAAATCCACGCTCGAGCAGGACATCCAGATCCGCGCCCGCCCTTGTCTCGATCTGTAACAGCAAGAGGCCTATTCCGCTTCTACATGTTACAGATCAAGATATTCCTAAAACACCCTAAGTTTCATCTCAATCTGTAACAGTTAGATGCCGAATATCGGTCTTGGTGTTACAGATTTAGACAAACTGGAAGACGAGACAAACCAAAAACGGGATGGGCGCTAACCCGATGGCGCACCACCTAAATAGAAACGGGCTCTGTCCCATATAGAGACAGAGCCCGAAACTCTCATGGAGCCAGTGACAGGAATCGAACCCGCAACCCACTGATTACAAATCAGTTGCGCTACCGTTGCGCCACACTGGCACACTTGGCGCTTTCGCGCGAAGCCAGTTAAGAATAAAGGAATTGCGGACGAGGCGCAACAGACCCTTCGACCGACCACATCTCAAAACTATTCGCCAGAACGAATAATTTTATCTGTTCGCCAAAACCAAAAACTATTCGTTTTGGCGACGGCAACGGACCGGCCAATTGGGAAACGGGTCTCTATGGATAATCCCCTACCTCCCGCGAAGGGCCTTGAGCTTGGCCAGGGCATCGGGGCTCAGGCGGCTGCCCAGGGTCATCTTGATCTGCGGGGCTTCCTCGGCCTCGTGCACGTCGTTGTCGATCTGTTTGATCTCGTCCACCAGCATGCGGCTCGAGATGCGCGTAACGCCCTTACCCATGACGACGGCCTGGATCGTGCCGTCGCTCGACACCACGGAGCACGCGCGGCCTTCCTCGCGCGCCTCGATGCAGAGCTTCTGCACCACGGTGTCGGCCGACACGCCCGTCGGCGAAAACTCGATGCGCACGCCGCGGGCGGGCAGGTTGGGGCGCTCGCTGGAGATATTGCCCGCGCCGTCAAACACGATTACGGCCTCGTAGCGGCCCTGGGCAAACGCGGCAACATCGTTGATGAGTGCCGTGCGCGCCATATCGTGAACGTCGCTGGAATACGGATCATCGGAATGGTCGTAGACGAGCTTTTCGTAGCGCGGCGTGCAGTGGATCACGTTGTAGCCGTCGACCACCAGCAGCTCGGGCTTATTGGAGTGCACCGTCGAGACCGGGTCGGCGATGGCCTGCGCAAACGCATTGCCGCCCACGCCATAGGTCGCGGCCGAAACAATCGGCTTGGCCGAGCCTTCGCCAAAGCGCTTGGCCTTGGACTTGGCGCGGTTCTTCTTGGACATGCGCTACTCCTCCCCCATGAGCTCGCCGGCATTGCGGCGCAGCCACTCAAAGCACAGCGCGGTGGTCGCCTGGGCCACGTTGAGACTCTCGGTCATGCCGCGCTGGGGAAGCTTGGTCAAAAAGTCACATTTCTCGAGCACCAGACGCGAGATGCCGTCGCCCTCGGAGCCCATGACGAGCGCCACGCGGCCCTCGAAGGGAGCATCCCAGCAGCTGCCCTCGGCATGCTCGGAAGCGCCACCCACCCAAAAGCCGGCGGCCTTGAGGACATCGAGCGCACGGGCGATATTGGGCACCTGCGCGATAGGCAGATGCATGACGGCGCCGGCGGAGGTCTTGTAGCTGCCCACGGTCACGCCGGCGGCACGCTTGTTGGCGATGATGACGCCCGCTGCGCCCACAACCTCGGCAGAGCGCACGATGGCGCCAAAGTTACCGTCGTCGGTCACATGGTCGAGCACCACGACAAGCGCCGGGCCCTCGCCTGCGCGGTCGAGGATGTCGGCGACATCGGCGTAAGGGAAGTTGCCCACCTCGAGCGCAATGCCCTGGTGAGCGCCATGGCTCGACAGCGCATCGAGCTGCGCGCGCGGCACATACTTAATGCGGGCACCCGCGGCGTTGAGGTCATCGACCAGGCGCGACAAGGCGGCATCGCGCTCCCCGCCCTCGGCGATGAGCGCGCACTTGATGGGAAAACCAGTGCGCAGCGCCTCGGCGGCAGCACGACGACCTTCGATAAACTCGCCCTTGGGGACCTGAATGTTGTCGCGGTTGCGATCTCGCTGCGAACGCGCAGCCTGGGCTTGGGAGCGCTCGCGCTGGTCCTTGGAAGCGGCAGCGCGGTCATTGCGGCGAATCGGGCGCGAGCCAGAAGCAGCCTGTTTGCCACCACGAGGCGCACACTTGCGATTGTCGGCCATAAAGCGACCTCCTAAATACAACTATCAAACGAAACAAATAGACCGACCGCCCGAGGTGCGGCAGATTGCCTTGAAAGAGAAGGGCATAGACCTTGAGGTCATGCCCGACGATTGAAAGGCAAGGTGCCGTGGCTCGGGCGGTCGGGTGCTTGGAAAACCCGCAGGGATTAGAGAGTCTTAATACGAGTGCCGGCGGCCGTATCTTCAATCGTCAGACCCAAGTCCTTGAGCTGGTCGCGGATGGCGTCTGCCAGATCCCAGTTCTTGGCGGCACGGGCATCGGCGCGAGCCTCGAGAATCTTGGCAGCGGCCTCATCCACGTCGTCACCAATGTAGGCAACCAAACCGGCGGCAACGCCCAGCAGGCCAAGCGGCAGCTCGACTTTGGGCTCGGGAAGCTCAACGCCAAACGTATCGAGCAGCTCGACCAGCGTATCGGCGGCGGCAAGCGCGGCGGCCTTGTCGGCAGCGTCGCCCGCCTGCTCCAGGTACTGGTTGCACTCGGTCACAAAGCCAAAGACGGCACCCATGGCACCGGCGGTGTTAAAGTCGTCGTCCATGCACTCCTTAAAGGTGGCACGGGTCTCGGCGGCCTTGGCGGCAAACGCCTCGGATGCTGCCTCATCGGCCTCGGCCGTCGCATGGTTCGCGGCCCAGCGCAGGTTCTCGACCGTACCGGCGATACGCGTGAGCGAGTTCTCGGCACCCTCCAGGCGCTCCCACGAAAAGTCGAGCGGCGAGCGATAGCTCGTCTGCAGCATCAGCAGGCGCAGGGCCGCGGCAGAGTGCTGCTCGAGGACCTCGGCCAGCGTAAAGAAGTTGCCGAGCGACTTGGACATTTTCTCGCCGTCTACCAGCAGCATGCCCGTGTGCATCCAGGTGTTGGAGAAGCCCTGGTGCCAGGCGCAGGTGGCCTGGGCGCACTCGTTCTCGTGATGCGGGAAGGCAAGGTCGGAGCCGCCGCCGTGGATGTCGATCGGGGTGCCCAGGTAGCGATGCACCATGGCGGCGCACTCGGTGTGCCAACCGGGACGGCCCTCGCCCCAGGGGCTCGGCCAGCTGGGCTCGCCGGGCTTAGCGGCCTTCCACAGGGCAAAGTCGAGCGGGTCGTTCTTGTCCTCGTTCTCCTCGATGCGCGCGCCAACCATAAGGTCGTCGATGTTGCGGCCCGAGACCTGACCATAGTTGGAATCGCTGCGCACGGCAAAGTACACGTCGCCGTTATCGGCGGCGTAGGCGTGGCCCTGCTCGATGAGCGTCTTGATCATGGCGATCATGGGGCCGATCTCTTTGGTGGCGCGGGGGCGCACATCGGGATCGAGCACGTTGGCGGCACGCATGACGCCGATGAACTTGTCGGAGAACTCCGTCGCGACCTCGGCAGCCGTACGGCCCTGCTCGTTGGCGCGCTTGATGATCTTGTCGTCGACATCGGTGAGGTTCTGGGCGAACGTGACCTCGTAGCCGCTCGCGATGAGCCAACGACGAATCACGTCAAAGCTGATGAACGTGCGGGCATTGCCGATGTGGATGTTGTCGTAGACCGTGGGGCCGCACACGTACATGCGGACCTTGCCGGACTCGATGGGCTGGAACTCTTCCTTTTTATGGGTAGCGCTGTTGTAGATACGCATTCGTTACTCCTTAACGGTTTTCTGTAACAGGCAGACGGCCCAGGCGCCAATTCCCTCGCCTTGACCTTCCCAACCGAGCTTTTCGGTCGTAGTGGCGGCGACGCCCACGTTTTCGACGTCGACGCCCAGGGCATGGGCCAGGTTGGCGCGCATGGCATCGCGATGCGGGGTGATCTTGGGCTGCTGGCAGGCAATGGTGCAGTCGGCATCGACAAACTCAAAGCCCAGCTCGCGTGCATAGTCCATCACGCGAGCGAGCAGCACCATCGAGTCGGCGCCCTCATAGGCGGGATCGGTGTCGGGGAATAGCTTGCCAATGTCTCCCCCGCGGCAGGCGCCCAGAATGGCGTCGGCCAAGGCGTGCGCGAGCACATCGGCATCCGAGTGGCCCAGCAGGCCGCGCTCGTAGGGAATGTCGACACCGCCGATGATACATCGACGCCCCTCCACCAGACGGTGAACGTCGTAGCCGTGTCCAATGCGCAGGTTACTGAACATGGGGAAGGTCCTCTCCCTCGGCCATGCGACCGAGCAGAATCGCGGTTACGGGACGCAGGTCCTCGGGCACCGTCACCTTAAGGTTATCGCGCGGGCTCTGGACGCAGCGGACGCGCCCACCCATGCGCTCGACCAGCGACGAATCGTCCGTACCGATAAAGCCCTCGGCAATCGCCGTGGCATGGGCACGCCTCATGGCGTCGACGCTAAAGATCTGCGGCGTCTGCGCGGCCCAGTAAAGCTCGCGCGGCGGCGTCTCGACGATGTTGTCGCCGTCGACAATCTTGAGTGTGTCGATGGCAGGCTGGCCGCACACGACACCGTCGAGGGCGCGGTCGCTCACGAGCACGTCGATCGCATGATCGATGGCCTCGGTCGTGATGAGCGGACGGGCGCCGTCGTGGATGGCGACGTATTCAAAGCCCGCCGGCACCGCGTGCACGCCGGCGCGGGTGGAATCCTGGCGGGTCTCGCCGGCATCGGCAAAGCTGATGGGCGTGCTATACGAATACGGGCTGATGGCCAGGCGGCGCATCTCGGCACGACGCTCGGCAGGGCAAACCACGACGATGTGGCCGACCTTATTGCTACGGTCAAATGCGCGGATGGACCAGCTCATAAGCGGACGACCCGCTACATTGACGAGCTGCTTGCCACCGGGGTTACCAAAGCGCTGGCCGCTGCCACCGGCAACGACCACGGCGCATACGGGCGCCATTATGCGTTCCCCTGTTTGGTGCCCTTCATGCGGTACAGCGAGTCCGCAAGAATGGCAGGGTTGTTGACGCCAAAGTCGCCCAAGCGCTCCGGATCCTCGCTGATGTCATCCATGAGCTCCTGCAGCGATCCATACTCGTCGACGATCTTCTCGGCCACGCCGTCGCGCACGACGGACACGCGCGAAAGCGTGCGCAGGCCCAGCGGCGTCATGACGGAGTCCTCGTCCAGGTCGTCGTAGCCCAGAACCGCCGCCACATGCTGTGGGTCGGACAGGTCCTTAGGTGTCATACGGCTTAGGTTGGCGCGGATCTTCTCGGCGTTGGCCTCAGAGGAATCGCTTGCGTAGTCACGGATCATCAGGTCGTATTCGGTATCCATGCTGGAGCCCGCGAGCTGCTCGAGCTGCATCTGCACGAGCTTGCCCTGATTACCCAGCTTGACGATGCAATCCTTAAGCTCGGTTTTTGCCTGCTGCATGATCTCGAAGCTCGAGAAGATGCCGGTGATGTCGGCGAGCGTGACGTAGTCGTCGAGCTCAAGGGCCGTCAGGCGCAGCAAGGAGCGGTCGAGCGACTGACGGGTGGTCTGAAGCGTGGCGACGAGCTGGTTGACCGAGCTCATGATGGTGGTGACGGGCTGGATCTCGTAACTCTTGCCGTGGACGTACACGTTGACGACGGCACGACGGGCCGAGACCGAGATCACGATGGCATCGGTGAGCACCGACATGCGAGCGGCAGTACGGTGACGCATGCCCGTCTCACTCGTGGCGAGCGAGGGATCGGGATTGAGGTGGAAGTTGGCGCGCAGAATCTGGGTGAGGTCGCCATCGATAACGATGGCACCGTCCATCTTGGAGAGCTCGAACAGGCGGTTCGAGGTGAACGAAATGTTGAGTGGGAAGCCGTCGTTACCGGCAGCGAGCACGTTTTCGGTGTCGCCGACGCAGATAAGGGCACCCAGATGACCGGCGATGATCATGTCGAGGGCGGTGCGGATCGGCTGACCAGGTGCCGTCAGGCGGATGGCCTGTTCCATACGCTTTTGCAGCTCGTTCTTATCCAAGGCATCGCTCCCATCGCATACGCTCCATAAACGCTAAATAGTTTCTCACGGTTTGTCCCCGCGGCGCTCGCGAAATCCGATGCTTACAGAATGAGCGAACACCGCTTAGGCAGCTCATTTGGGACGGGGCTCTTTTGACTGCTCATGTGGTAGCATCGGGTCTCATATAAATGAGGGAGTAGTCGTGTAATCGGGTTCGCCCGCAGAGAGGGAGCCAGACTATGGGACTCGCAGAGCTCGTGTTGCTCGCCGTTGGCCTTTCGATGGACGCCTTTGCCGTTTCCATCTGCAAGGGCCTTGGCATGAAAAAGATCAACCTTAAAGTCGCCG
Organism: Collinsella sp. AM42-18AC; assembly: GCF_003467965.1. NCBI lineage: Bacteria > Bacillati > Actinomycetota > Coriobacteriia > Coriobacteriales > Coriobacteriaceae > Collinsella > Collinsella sp. AM42-18AC. The sequence continues at coordinate 13,254 of NZ_QSFY01000019.1, read as the reverse complement.
TTGTGCTCGGCCTGTTCTTTGGCGGCTTTCAGGCCGGCATGCCCGTAATCGGATGGGCGCTCGGCAGTCAGTTTATGGGCATCATCGGCCCCATCGACCATTGGATTGCCTTTATTCTGTTGGCCTCCATCGGCGGCAAGATGCTGTGGGAAGCCTTTACCGAAGACGAGGATGAGGGCGACAACAAGAATGCCGAGACGGTTGACCTGGGCGAGTACCTGATCCTCGCCATCGCCACCTCAATCGACGCCCTAGCCGTAGGCATCTCGTTTGCGGCGCTCTCGGTCGATATCGTTCCCGCTGTATCGCTTATCGGCGTCACAACGTTTATCTTCTCCGTCGCCGGCGTAGCGATCGGCCACACCTTTGGCGCGCGCTACGAAAAACCCGCCACCATCGTCGGCGGCGTTGCGCTCACCCTCATCGGGCTTAAGATCTTGCTTGAGCATCTGGGGATTTTGGCGCTGTAGTGCCAAACACAATCGCTCAAAACTCAACGCCAGCACAAGGCCTCATGCAGAGTTTTGCATGAGTCCTTTTCATGCAGACTTTTGCATGTCATACTGATATGCAAAAGTCTGCACGTTCGGAGATCGCCGTGGATACCTTCCCCATCACCACACCCCGCCAAGCTGGCATCTACGTGCGCCAGGCACGCGAGGCTCAGGGTCTCACCCGTGCCGCCCTCGCCAAAAAGGCCGGTGTTTCGGAGCGTCTGCTCGCATCGCTCGAGCTAGGAGACGCCACCGGCATTCGACTCGACAAGTTGCTGACCGTCTTTAACGCACTCGGCATAGGTCTCTTTGTGCAAATCAATAACGACTCCATCGCATCACACACCGAACAACCAACGACGGCAGCAGACCTCCCTATCGCAAGCTCAAATACCCTGCCAAAGCCAAACGTAGGCAGACGGCCTCCTCGACAAGGAACGCCATCCTCCTACGGTGCCTTGCTGGCCCAAATCGCAGCCGAGCAAGGCCTTTCCAGCACTTCGAATCTCTCCTTTGGGTGTAAGGTTGTGAAATAAATGGCAGTGATGGAACTTACGACCCTCATTTGTGGCGAAATCGCCGGCACACTCCGACAAGACAAGCAAGGACTCTGCAGCTTTGCGTACGCTCCAACCTATTGCGGGGCACCGCTATCGCTTACAATGCCGCTTTCCAATCGCACGTATAGTCATAGCATCGTCCGCCCGTTCTTATTTGGCCTTTTGCCTGACAGTCAAGAGCAGCGGCGCGCTATTGCCGCCGAGTATGACGTTGCTTCCAATAACCCTGTCGCCCTCTTGCGTCATATCGGTCTTGACTGCGCGGGCGCCGTTCAGTTTTGTCAAATCGATCAATTAGATGCTGCCTACAGCAGAATCTCGACATACCGCCCGCTTACCAATTCTCAAATTGCTCGCAGACTCAAAGCAATTCGCGATGACGAAAGTGAAACATGGATGGGCTCCAACGAAAGCTGGTCCCTGGGCGGCAACCAAGGCAAATTTGCACTAGCCTGGCATGACGGCCAATGGTGCGAATGTCTAGGGTCGTCCCCCACTACCCATATCTTCAAAAATGGTGTCGTTGGGTTCAAACATCAGGCCTTAAACGAATTCGTCTGCATGAAAACGGCTCAGCGTGTTGGCATTCCAACTGCCAACGTCTCCTATTGCACATTTGAAGACGAAGCCGCACTCGTCATTGAACGGTACGACAGAATGGTCAATAACAGCGGAAGTATCGAAAGGCTGCATCAGGAGGACTTTTGCCAGGCGCTCGGTGTATTGCCAAGCCAGAAATACACCGCCGACGGAGGACCGACTACACGAGACATCCAAGAACGACTGATTAACACAGTCCCCCACCACATGAATCTTGTGCTTTTTACCTATATGTTGTTCTATAACGCCATTATCGGAGCGCCTGACGCACACGCTAAAAACTACTCGCTCATCCTAGGCAAAGGCACAAACGCGGCACTCGCACCCATGTACGATGTCGCATCGGGCTTGGCGTATGAGAGCATGCGACGTCGGGCACGCCTTGCTATGAGCGTTGGCGGCGAAAATCGTGTGGGGCGCATCGGTCCAGGTGCTATCCGCCGATACCACGGTATGGGCGACCCCGCGCTGGAGACGGCGCTCACCGATGCCGGGCTATCCGAGAAGTTTTGCTTTGCGACCATGATGGACCTCGCCTACGAGGTACCCATTTGCATGGAAGAGGTCATGGACGAATACGCCGACCTGCCCGGCATGGCGGACCTGCGCGATCATATGCTCGGCCCCGTCCGCGAAAACTGCCAGCGAACCCTCGACCTCATCAGGGCGGATATGGGCTAGACGCCAATCAATTTCCCATTTCTTAAAAGAAGAGAGGGGACACCTGTCGCAAAAGACCGGGTACCCCCTCTCGTAATGTCATTTGCAATCCGCTAGCACGTGGCTCGGACTGCTGCTAGCGCAACCTTTACGCGGCGAGGCGCTTGAGCACGTCGATGAGCAGCTCGTAGAAGCGCTCGGCAGAAGCGAGCTCCATGCTCTCGTCCGGGGTGTGGACATCGGAGAGCGTCGGGCCCACGGCGATGGCATCCAGGCCGTGCAGGGCCTCGGCAAACAGGCCGCACTCAAGGCCGGCGTGAATGGACTCGATGCGCAGCTCGGAGCCAAAGAGCTCGCGATAGCTCTCGACAAAGACGTCGCGGACCGGCGAATGCTCGGCATAGCTCCAGCCGGGATACTCGAACTCAAACTTGGCGTCGAAGCCCAGGACATCGGCAAGCGTCTGCAAACGATCCTTGAACTCGTTCTGCAGCGAGGTGATCGAGGAGCGCGGGGAAAGCATGATCTTAACCTCGTCGTCAGAGGTGGCAACCACACCGATGTTGGAGGAAACCTCGACGGAGCCGTCGGTGGCGACGTTGCGGCGAATCACGCCGTTAGGGGCAAGACGCAGGGCGCGGATGAGGGCAAGCGCGGACTTCTGGTCCATGGCCTCGACCTCGGCGTCGTCGGCAATCTCGACGGTGCAGGTAAAGCCGGGGTCGAAGACCTCGAGCTCGGCAGTGACGTCGGCGATGATGTCCTTTGCGATCTGGGCCGCGGCCTCGGCGGCAGCGTGGTCGGCATAGACCAGAACAGCCTTGCACTCACGGTTGATGGCGTTGTCCTTGGTGCCGCCGTTAAAGCTCACGATGGCGGGCTCGCCGGCAACCATCAGGCGGTCGATGATGCGGGCCATGATGAGGTTGCCGTTGCCGCGCTCCAGGTGGATATCGCTGCCGGAGTGGCCGCCCAGCAGGCCGGAGATGTCGAGCGTGAGGGTGCTACCGGTCTTGTGCTCGCGCGCGATGGGGCAGGTGTAGGTAACGACGACGCCGCCGGCGCAGCTGACGGTGGCAACGCCCTCTTCCTCGGAGTCAAGGTTAATCATGGTGCGGGCGCTAATCTGGGACTTGTCGAGCGTCTCGGCGCCGACCAGGCCAGTCTCCTCGTCGGTGGTGAATACGCACTCGAGGGCGGGGTGAACGATCGAATCGTCATCGAGAACAGTGAGCATAAGCGCGACGGCGATACCGTTGTCGGCGCCCAGAGTGGTGCCGTTAGCGGTGAGGACGCCGTCCTTGACGACCAGGTCGATACCGTCGGTCGTAAAGTCGTGCTCAACAGAGCCCAACTTGTCGCACACCATATCGATGTGGCCCTGCAGCATCACGGTCGGAGCATTCTCGGCGCCGGCAGAAGCGGGCTTGCGAATGATGACGTTGTAGACCTCGTCCTGGTACACATCGAGGCCGCGCTCCTTAGCAAACGCAACCAGGAAATCGCTGATGCCCTTCTCGTTGCCAGACCCACGGGGGATCGCGCTGACCTCCTCAAAGAAATGGAACAGTTGGGCGGGCTCGTAGCCGGTGATCTTGTAATCCATGGTGCCTCCTTGGCGCAACTGGTTAGACAGTAAGACATGCGACTTGTATATTCCCAGACTTTGCGTGCATAAACCAGTCGAAAACGCCGAGCGCCCTTGCATCATCGGCTAACGGCGGGGAAACGCCACTTTATCAAGATAAAGCAGGTCAGATGTATCATGCCGAGGATCCTTTGCCCTCTCCGACCAATTTCAGAGCTTGGTAAACGTCAATGCATACGCCATTGGTATGTTTGATAAGGTCTTTATCCCCCGTCACGACGTAATCGGCATCAATGCGATTGGCGACGCCCAGCATCAGGTCGTCCTCAAAGTCATTGTGGTGGTACTTGAACACAAAGGAGTCGAAGACCTCGTCTGCACCGACCGGGGCGATGAGGGCTAGCTCGCGCATCTGTCGAACGCATGCCCAAGCCGTTTCGCCTGCCGCCGCAATGGCGTTATCGCTCAGTGAGCCAGTCTTTCTTCGGCACTCCTGCTTGATTGCCGCCGAGACAAGATATGAAACGTCTTTGACCGAAAGCGACGAGGCAAACAGGGCAATCCGCTCCGAGGCGTCGGCAATCTCGATCAGATGGACGACATTTGCCGTACGGTCGGACCTGCCAGAAAAATAATCCATCCATACGTTGGTATCGATTAACAGCTTGAGGACGCCTTCTGTGCTCATAGTTCCACCCATTCGGGATAGCGCTCCGCCATGGCCTCCTCATAGAGGTCGTCATAGTCTCCCGAGAACTCAGGGATGGGGATGCCGTATTTGAGGCACGAATCGCGAACGATATGGCTGCCTTGCGCGGCCCTTGACTCCATGCGCTGGGGCTCCACTCCGTCAGAAACCGGAGCCGCCGCGTCTCCCTTCGAGGGCATGCGTCCGTTAACGACCAGATACTCCCAAAGTGTCCGAACGGCTTGTGACGGCGTCATGCCAATATGAGTCAGGACGGCGTCTCCCGCCTCTTTGAGCTGGCGATCTATACGCACGTTCATCTGAACTGGCCGCGTGTCGAGTATTGACGTAGGCATATCGGCTCCTTTGCTATACTATATCTCGATTTTAGTATAGCACGGCAGATTGAAGCGCATTTCAATAGAAATGGGGGCGCTTCCTTATCGGAAACGCCCCCGTTATACAAGGTATGTTTAATCCCTACAGCGCACCAGAGCCGGCTTGCATCATACCGCCGGGGCCCGAGGTCACGCCGCCGCTCACGGGCGCGGCGTTGCCGGTGTGCGGTGCCGCCGGGGCGGTATCGCCACCGAGCGTGCCCGCCGGACGCGGTGCCGGGATCTCGCCCGTGCCATGGCTAAAGACAAACTTGCCATCGGCCACGTCGCACAGGACGGTATCGCCCTCACCCCACTCGCCGGCCAGAAGCTCCTCGGACAGCGGGTCCTCGATGAGCTTTTGAATAGCACGGCGCAGCGGACGCGCACCGTTGGTGAGGTCGGTGCCCTCGGCCACGATCTTGTCATAGGCCGCATCGGTGAGCTTGATGTTCATGCCGTTGGCAATCAGGCGCTGGCGCAGATCGTCCACCAGCAGGTGAGCGATCTTGGTCAGGTTCTCGCCCGAGAGCTTCTGGAACACCACGATGTCGTCGATGCGGTTGAGCAGCTCGGGGCGGAACAGGCGCTTGAGCTCGCCCATCGCGCGGCCGCGGATCTCACTCGACGTGAGACCCTGCTCGCCGGTGGTGCCAAAGCCCACGCTCGCATCCTGCGCAATCTCGCGGGCGCCCACGTTGGACGTCATGATGATCACGGTATTGCGGAAGTCGACCGTCTTGCCCTGGCTATCAGTCAGGCGGCCCTCCTCCAGCACCTGCAGCAGGATGTTGAAGATGTCGGGGTGCGCCTTCTCGATCTCGTCGAACAGCACGACCGAATACGGGTGACGACGAACGGCCTTGGTAAGCTGACCGCCCTCGTCGTGACCCACGTAACCCGGAGGGCTACCGATAAGCTTGGAGACCTCGAACTCGCTGCCGAACTCCGACATGTCGAAGCTGATGAGCGCGTCCTTGCTGCCAAAGAGGTACTCAGCGAGCGTCTTGGCGAGCTCGGTCTTGCCTGTGCCGGTGGGACCCAGGAAGATAAAGCTGCCGCCGGGGCGACGCGGGTCCTTGAGCGGCGAGCGGCTGCGGCGCACGGCCTTGGCGACGGCCTCGACAGCCTCGTCCTGGCCGATAATGCGGGTCTTGAGCACGCTTTCGGTCTGCAGCAGGCGACGGCTCTCGCTCTCGGTGAGCGAGGAAACCGGCACGCCCGAGGTCACGGACACGATGTCGGCAATCTGACTCACGTCGATGGTGAGCGGGCTGGCGTCGAGCTCGGCGGTCCAGGCGGCCTTGGCTTCGGCGAGTTCAATCTCGGCGGCCTTCTGCTGCTCGGTGATCTCGGCGGCCTTGTTCATGTCGTCGCTCTCGGTAGCCTCCTGTGCGGCAGCCTTGAGTTCCTCGATGCGATGCTCGGCCTCGCGCACCGGCTCGGGTGCGCGATTCGCGGCGATGCGAGCACGGGCACCGGCCTCGTCAATGAGGTCGATGGCCTTATCGGGCAGGAAGCGATCCTGAATGTAGCGGTTGGAGAGGTTCGCAGCGGCCTCGATGGCACCCTGCGTGTAACGCACGTGGTGGTGCTCCTCGTAGCGCGGCTTGAGCGCAGTCAGGATCTTGACCGTGTCCTCGACGCTCGGCTCCTCGACATCGATGGTCTGGAAGCGACGCTCGAAGGCTGGGTCCTTGGTGAGGTACTTGCGGAATTCCTCGGCCGTGGTGGCGCCGATAATCTGGAAGGCACCACGCGCGAGCACGGGCTTGAGCATGGAGCTTGCATCGATGGATCCCTCGGCAGAACCGGCACCGATGATGGTGTGCATCTCGTCGATAAACAGAATGACGTCGTCGGCCTCGGTCGCCTCCTGGATCACGTTCTTGAGGCGCTCCTCAAACTCACCGCGATACTTGGCGCCCGCGACAAGACCCGGCAGGTCAAGCGTCCAGATGTTCTGGTTCATAAGGTTCTCGGGCACATTGCCGGCAGCGATCTGCCGTGCCAGGCCCTCGACGATGGCCGTCTTGCCCACGCCGGGGTCGCCCAGGATAAGTGGGTTGTTCTTGGTGCGGCGCGAAAGAATTTCCATCATACGCTGGACTTCCTTTTCGCGACCAATTACAGGGTCGAGCTCGCCGTCGCGCGCCTTCTGCGTGAGGTTGGTCGCGAACTGCTTAAGCGTATCGGTGCCACTCCCCTTTTGCTGAGAGGCATCCGAGCCGCTAAAGAACGGCAGGCCCGCACCGGGACGACCAGCACCGGCGCCGGCGAGCGGACGCTTCTTGTCCTGGTCCTTGGCGGTGAGTTTCTCGATAGCCTTTTTGATGGAGGCGGACGACACACCCAAGCGCATGAGGATGTCCATGGCCATGCCGTTGCCCTCTTCGACGATGCCGATCAGCAAGTGCTCGGTCGACACGTAGGTCTGGTTGTTCTCACGCGCCACGCGGAATGAACGCTCCATCACGCTAATGACGAGCGGCGTAAAGGCGAGCTTGGCCGCCTCGGTCTCCTCACTGGGCTCGGGAACCGTGGTCTGGACCTCTTTGAGAGTATCCATGATGTCATCGTAGGAGATGTCGAGCGAACGCAGTGCCTCGGCGGCAATGCCCTCGTCCTCCTTGGCAAGCGCGAGCAGCAGGTGCTCGGTACCCACCTTATTTGAATGAAGATCGAGCGCCTCTTGCTTGGCCATGGACATGACCTTGCGCGCGCGATCGGTAAAACGGTCTAACATGCTAGTTCCTCTTAGACGAGCTAGTTTTTTCAAACGCAAAGCGCCGCCCCGCGGCAGCGCTTTGGTCTCTTTACCCATATGGAGTATATGTTAACCGTTGGGACCTTTCCCGCATGCAGCCATACGGCAACGTCTACAAAAAAGGAATTGCCAGGTGCGTCTGCATCGGCCCAACGAGCGTGGATTTTCGGACACCCATTCCACGAGCGTGGATAATCTCCCGTTTTGAGCCCGTAAACAGGCCAAAAACGGGAGATTATCCACGTTCATGTTTTGCGGATCAGTTTCATTTGCACCAATTAGCTGGTGTGGCGCCAGCGAGGGTCGGTGAGCGTACGCGCCACACCCAGGCCAACGGGCAAAAACGCCACGATGAGCACTGCACGCACAAACCAGCCGAGCATATTGACCGTGTCGAAGGTGCACATGTAATACATCGAGCGATACAGATACAAGCCCGGCACCATAATGACAATCGATGGCACCGTGAGGGCGATACGTGGGTAGGTGAGCTTGATTTCGGCTAAGCTCGCGAGCAGGCCCGATACCAGCGCACCGATAAACGCTGCTGCCTCGGGAGGCATACCTAAGCTCAGGCCCAGGAAGGGAAACAGCGCCGGCGCATCGACAAGGGTCAGACGCAAGGTATTGGACACGGCGCCGATCAGCCCAGCTGCCGCGGCCATCTTTACCGGGCTGTTGAACATCACCGAGAAGCCAAATACACCGATAAAGCTCATCAGTATGCGCAAGAGCGTAAGAGCCAACGGTGAGAGGCCGAGCGGGGCGAAGTCATCCGGCGCCAGCCCCACACATTCGGCAACCATCCAGCCTACGAGGGTCGCCATCACAATAATTGACACAGCATACGATAGACGCTCGATGCCGCTTCGCATATCGAGCTTTGCGATGTCGAGGCCTGCCGTAATGAGGGGGAAGCCGGGGATGACAAAGAGCATCGCGCCGATATAGCCTTCTTGGTGCGACATTGCCCCCGGTACGACCTGGCCAAGGCCGAGCAATGCCAGCAGATACGAAACGCAAGCGAGCGCAACGCCAATCGTCAGCGCGCTAAACTGGCCAAGACCCTGCTTGAGAATATGAGAGCGAGCAAAGTTGCCAACACCAGCGCCTACGAATGCGCAGGCCATCTCGATAGGGCCGCCGCCGAGCAAAAAGACGAAGGCGCCGCAAGCACAAGCTGCCGCAAGGCCCTGTTGCCAGGGAGAGTAATCGGGTTTTGAACTCTCAACGGTCTTGAGCATCTCGTGGTATTCGTGCACGGTAAACCGGCGCCCATACGTCTCGATTTCCTTTAGGAAGCTCTCCATCATCCAAATGCGATGGGTATTGACTCCCGTTGTGGGCAGGCTGACAACCTCGTTAAAGCAGTGGCCATCTTCGATGCAGGTGCACTCAAACGACAGAAGACTTAAGTCAACGTGGACGGTGACACCGAGTACGGCGGCGACGCGATTCATGGTATCGCGTACACGCCAGGCACCCGTTCCGCTCGCGAGCATAAGCATACCGGTGCGGCAGATGATGGATGACTTATCGGTGAGCGGCGCATCGACGGCAAGCTCATCGCCTGCCGTCACGATCTGGTGCCAGTCAGTTTTCATATGGAGTGCGCCGGCACGAACACCGTGGTGCATGGGGGCTCTCGAAAGCAGCGAGTCAAGGCGCGAAGACTGTGGGGACTCCATTGATTCGTCCTCAACCTCATCAGTCTCTTCATCGACCAGATCAAATGAGTCAAGCGATGCCGGCTCGCGACGATCGATTAGCTCCTCATCCTCATCGTCAAAGTAATTGAACTGATCGAGCATGTCCTCTTCGATTGCACGCTCGCTCGCGTCGTCCATATAGACGCTCCCTTCCTACCGACTAACCCCCATCCTAGGCAGCGACGGCTAAAGGAAACATAAAAGAGACGACTGTCATGCGAGCCATGCGCGCAATAGCCGTTGGGTAGTCGTTTAAGAACGTCCCCAATGACTATTGACAGCCAAGGCAACGTCGATGCCCTGGCAACGACAGCGAAAGCCCGCCAGAGCGAGCAAGGTGCTTTGAAACGAGATGCCACCATAGGTTGAGCATAAGTCAGCGAGCGGGTCGCATTTGAGACAAGGTGACGTGAAACGAAAGGGCGCTGACCTTCTGGTCGCGCCCTTGAAGTTGAACGTCAGATTGTCCAAATGCGGCCCGCGCAGCGTCGAGCCGTTACGCGGTTCGTAGAACCGCGTAACTAGTTAGTACATCTTTGCGCCGGCGGGGATGGAAGCGTCGAGCTGGATCAGGTTGAGGCGCTCCTCGCCCTCCTCCTCGTGGACAGCGCTGATCAGCATGCCGCAGCTGGGAATACCCATCATCTTGCGCGGAGGCAGGTTGGTGATGGCGAGCAGCGTCTTACCGACCAGGTCCTCGGGCTCATAGTAGCCATGAATGCCGGAGAGGATGGTACGGTCGGTGCCGGTGCCGTCGTCGAGCGTAAAGTTCAGCAGCTTCTTGGACTTCTTGACGGCCTCGCATGCCTTGACCTTCACGGCGCGGAAGTCGCTCTTGGAGAAGGTATCAAAGTCGACGAACTCCTCAAACAGCGGCTCAACGGCAATCTTGGAATAATCAACCGTGGGCTTGAGCGACTTAACGAACGGGCTCGCGGCGTTGCCGGCCTCGGCAGCCTTGGCAGCAGCGGCACCGGACTGGAAACCCTTCTCGGGCTTCATGTGCGGGAACAGCAGCACGTCGCGGATGGAAGCCTGGTTGGTGAGCAGCATGACCACGCGGTCGATACCGATGCCGATGCCGCCCGCGGGAGGCATACCGTACTCGAGGGCGCGCACGTAGTCTTCGTCATACTCCATGGCCTCATCGTCGCCGCCGGCCTTCTCGGCCATCTGGGCAGCAAAGCGCTCAGCCTGGTCGACCGGGTCGTTGAGCTCGGAGAACGCGTTGGCGTACTCGTGACCGGCAATAACCAGCTCAAAGCGGTGCGTCAGGCGCGGGTCGTCCTCAAAGCGCTTGGCAAGCGGGCTGACCTCGATGGGGTAATCGCACACGAACGTGGGGTTGACGATGGTGTCCTCGCCCAGCTCATCGTAGATCTCGGCGATAATCTTGCCGGCGGTCCACTCGGGCTTAATCTCCAGGCCCTTCTCGCGCGCAGCGGCAGCAAGCTCCTCGACCGGCGTATCGATGGTGACCTGCTTGCCGAGCACGTCGGAGACGATGTCGGTCATGGGACGGCTGGCCCACTCACCAGAAAGGTCGATGGTCTGGCCCTGGTACTCGATGACCTCGGGGTTGCCGATGGCCTTGTTCGCAGCCTTGATGACGCCCTGGGCGAGCGCCTTCATGCCCTCGAGGTCGGAGAAGGCACGGTAGGCCTCCATCGTGGTGAACTCGGGGTTGTGGGTAAGGTCCATGCCCTCGTTACGGAAGATGCGGCCGATCTCGAACACGCGCTCAAAACCACCGACGATGCAGCGCTTGAGGTGAAGCTCGGTGGCAATACGCAGGTAGCACTCCTGATCGAGCGCGTTAAAGTGCGTGATGAACGGCTTGGCCGTGGCACCACCCTGGATGGTCTGCAGGATAGGGGTCTCAACCTCCATGTAGCCGTCGGACTCCATAAAGCGGCGGAAGGTGGAGAGAATCTGCGAACGCTTACGGAAGGTCTCGCGAACGTCGTCGTTGGCGATCAGGTCGACATAGCGCTGGCGATAGCGGGTCTCCTTGTCGGAAAGACCGTGGAACTTCTCGGGCAGCGGACGAACGGCCTTGGCAAGCAGGGTCGCGCTCTTAGGGGCAACGGAAAGCTGGCCACGCTGGGTGCGCACGACCACGCCGGTCACACCCAGGATGTCGCCCAGGTCGAGGGCCTTGAGCGTACTCCAGGCAGCCTCGTCCATGTCGTTGATGCGGCAGAACAGCTGAATCTCGGCAGTCGCATCGCGCACGACGATGAACATGATCTTGCCCTGACCGCGCTTGGCGACCACGCGGCCGGCGATCTTCACGACGTCCTCGGTGTCCTCGCCATCGGCAAGCTCGGCGTACTTAGTCTCGATATCGGCGACGTAGTCCTCAAGCTCAGAGTGCTCGGGATAGGGGTTCTGGCCCGCCTCGAACAGGGCGGCGCGCTTGGCCAGGCGGGTGGCGCGCTCGTCGTTGAGCGTCGATGCCTGATCGGCGGCGTTCTGGTTCTCTGCCATAAGTTAGCTCCTCAAACTAAAACGCTCCCCAGGATTCGGTCCCAGGGAGCGAAAACATACCTTTACGCGGGACCGTGGTCTAGCGTGCGATCTTGGCGATGGTGTAGACGCGAGTCTTGCCGGAAGGCGTAACGACCTCGACGGAGTCGCCCTCGCCGTGACCGATGATGGCGTGACCGACCGGAGACTCGTTGGAAATCTTGTGCTCGAGCGAGTTGGTCTCGGTGGTACCGACGAGCGTGACTTCCATGACCTCACCGTTGGGATCAATCAGAGAAACGGTGGAACCGATGGAGACGGTCAGATCGCCCGCGGTGGCAGCAACCTGAGCGTTGGCGAGGATGGCCTGGATCTCGGCAATACGAGCGGCGTTCTGGGCCTGCTTGTCCTTGGCGGCGTCATACTCGGAGTTCTCCGAAAGGTCGCCGAACGCGCGGGCTTCCTTGATGTCCTCGACGATCTCCTTGGCGTAATCGCCCTCACGCCAAGCGAGCTCCTCGACGAGCTTCTGGCGGCCCTCAGCGGTCAGTACGATCTGGCTTGCGTCCATACGGATATCTCCCCAACTCTGATCAAACAATCAACTGTCAACAAAACGAAAAAGACCGGCTAGCCTGCGGGCAAGCCGGTCAGGTGCTCACCCCAAAGGGATGGGACTACTCTGCGTCCGCGTCGCTGTCCTCTGCCTGCTTCTTCTTGGCAGCAGCGAGCTTGGCCTCGAGCTCAGCGATCTCCTTGTCCTCCTCGGACTGCTCGACCACGACCTCCTCGGCCTGTTTGGTCTCGGCCTTATCGTCGCCCTCCATACCCTCGCGGATATTCTTGACGGTAGAGCCGAGGGACTTGCCGAGCTTCGGCAGGTTCTTGGGCCCGAAGATAATCAGGACAACGACGAGAATAATGATGAGCTCAGGAGCCCTCAGTCCAAACATGTAGACCTCCACAATACAGCGAGACAAGCTCGAATGAGTATACCGCGGGTATCGCGGTATCACAACAATAGCTAAAAAAAGGGACCGCAAGAAGCGGTCCCTCCTCATGCTCTGGTCGGGTTGACTGGATTTGAACCAGCGACCCCTGCGTCCCGAACGCAGTGCTCTACCAAACTGAGCCACAACCCGTTAGCTCGACTATAGTAACAAAGATTTCCGTCGTGTGCTAGAGAAATTTTTACTTCTTTGGCACTTCGACGCGAACCCTTGATTATCAACTTTATCCGAACACCTCCCACATTCATCCGCACATGTACGGATGAATATGGGAACCCGATACCCTGAGGGCCGGATCGGCCGGCCCCGGGAGATCGGAGGACGGCATGTCC
>NZ_QSFY01000018.1:0-39824 GCF_003467965.1 Collinsella sp. AM42-18AC | reverse complement strand
CCTTGCTCCGGGAAGTTCGCGAAGCCCACTTCCCGGAGCAAGGCAACCCGCCCGGAGCAGGCCCCAGCGCGAGACCGTCCCGGATGCCTACCTACTCGTTGTCGCCGGCAGTTAGCTGCGTTGCGGAGAGCGCGCCGTCGGCAGCAGTTGCGGCTGCGGCGTCGGGCCAAACCCAGTCGGTAAAGGCCGGGTGATCGAAGCCCTCGTCGCACGCGAACTCAAAGGCCTCGGTGCGAAAAGCCTCCCACTCATCAATCTGCTCGGCAAACTTATCGGCGTCGACCATGCGCAGCACGTCGGCGGCCAGGGCCCAGCGGTCCATGTTATTCAGGCGCAGCATGTCGAAGGGCGTGGTCGTGGAGCCCTTCTCCTCGTAGCCGTGGACGCGGAAGGCGTCGTGGCCGGGGCGGTTCCAGATCAGGCGGCGAATCGTGCCGGCATAGGCGTGGAATGCAAAGAGCACGGGTTTCTCACCGCAGCCGAACAGCTCAGCCCAGCGCTCATCGCTGATGGCCTGGTCGTTCTCGCAGACGTTCTGAATCTTGAGCAGATCGACCACGTTGACGAACCACACCTTAATGCCCAGCTCGCGCAGCATATCGGTTGCAGCCAGGGCCTCGAGCGTCGGCACGTCGCCGCACGTGGCGACCACGACGTCGGCCTCGGCGAGCGAGTCGGCAGTCGATGCCCACTCCCAAGTCGCGACACCCTCGGCGAGCTCGGACTTGGCCTCGTCGACCGTCTGGAAGGTGGGGGCGGGCTGCTTGCCACAGAAGATGGCGTTAACGCAGTCGGTGGACTGGTAGACGCGCTCGGCCACAGCAAGCGCCATGTTGGCGTCAGCCGGATAGTAAGCATTCACGATATGCGTGTCGTTGGCTTTGTTGAGCAGCAGGTCGATAAAGCCGGGATCCTGGTGCGAGAAACCGTTGTGGTCTTGGCGCCACACGTGGCTCGACAGCAAAATGTTGAGACCGCTGATTGGAGCACGCCACGGAATCTCGCGCTTGGTGGCCTCGAGCCACTTGCAGTGCTGGTTGACCATGGAATCGACCACGTGGACAAAGCTCTCGTAGGAGCTCCACACGCCGGAGCGGCCGGTGAGCACGTAAGCCTCGAGGAAGCCCTCGCACTGGTGCTCGGACAGCTGCTCGACGACCTTGCCGGAGCCGGCCAGCAGCTCGTCGTTGGCCTCGTCCTCGTAGAAGCCGGCATCCCACTGCTTCTTGGTCACCTTGTAGGCGGCCTGCAGGCGGTTAGACGCGGTCTCGTCGGGACCAAAGATGCGGAAGTCGTCCATGTTCTTGGCCAGAACGTCGGCAGTGTACTCGCCAAAGACGCGGGCGGCCTCGGTGGAACCCCAGCCGTGGCCTTTCTCGGCGACGGGAATCTCGTGAGCGTGAATATCGGGCAGCTCGAGCTCGCGGCGCACCTTGCCGCCGTTTGCGTTGGGATTGGCGCCGATGCGCAGCTCGCCGGTCGGCATAAAGGCCGTCACCTCGGGGCGCACCTGGCCCTCGGGCGTAAAGAGCTCCTCGGGCTTGTAGGAGCGCAACCACTCGCGCAGCACGCGGAAGTGCTCGTGGGTGTCCTTGGCACTCGCCAGCGGCACCTGATGCGCGCGCCAGGAGTCCTCGGTCTTCTTGCCGTCAATCTGCTTGGGGCAGGTCCAACCCTTGGGCGTACGGAACACAATCATGGGGTAGGCCGGGCGGACCACGGTCTCGCCTGCGGCGGCCTGGGCCTGTGCGGTGGCCTTGATGTCGCAAATCTCATCGAAGACCTGCTCAAACAGGGCAGCGAAACGCTCGTGGATGCTTGCATGGCTCTCGTCGTCAAAACCGGCGACAAAGAAGTGCGGCTTGTAGCCCATGCCCTCAAAGAACTTGGTGAGTTCTTCGTCGGACACGCGGGCAAGAATGGTGGGGTTGGCGATCTTATAGCCGTTGAGGTGCAAGATCGGCAGGACGATACCGTCGGTTGCCGGGTTCACGAGCTTGTTGGACTGCCAAGAGGTCGCGAGCGGACCGGTCTCGGACTCGCCGTCGCCCACCACGGCCACGGCCAGCAGGCTCGGGTTGTCCATGACGGCGCCGTAGGCATGGCTGAGCGTGTAGCCGAGCTCACCGCCCTCATGGATGGAGCCGGGCGTCTCGGGCGCAAAGTGGCTCGGGATGCCGCCGGGATAAGAGAACTGGCGGAAGAACTTCTGCAGGCCGGCCTCGTCATTGGTGATGTCGGGGCGAATCTCACGGTAGGTACCATCGAGCAGCGACTGGGCAGTGCCGGCAGGGCCACCGTGGCCCGGGCCCATCAAGAAAATGGCGTTCTGGTTGTGGTCGGCGATGAGGCGGTTGACGTGGCCGAACAGGAAGTTGATGCCGGGCGTGGTGCCCCAGTGACCGACCAGGCGGTGCTTAACGTCCGGGCGACCAAAGTCGCGCACCTCACCGGTTTTCTCGTCGACAAAGTCGGGGCGCATCAGCGGGTTGGAGCGAAGGTAGATCTGACCGACGGACAGATAGTTCGATGCGCGCCAATACAGGTCGACGCCCTCGAGCTCGGAAGCCGGTACCTCGTGGCCCAGCTTTTGCCACGGCGTCCCCAGTGTTTTAGCCATTGTTTATGTCCCTTCGCTGTGCGGTCGCCTTCCGATACGGCAACCTTTCGTTGGGACTAGTATATTTGATAAAACGTTTTATCATGCTGAAAAAACGTTTTAGCATGCTGATTTGCCATGTGGATAGGCAAAAGCAGACATTCACCTGCGGCATTGCCTGTCACAGGTACTCCACATTCAATCTGTATGAATTGATAAACGTGTTTAGTTGTGTTTAGTAAGCTCGAGCACGCTGTCCTTAACGATAAGTGCCGGCTCCAGAACGACCTCTTCGGCACGCCTACCGCCCCTACCGGCAAGGCGCTTGGACATGCAGCCAAAAGCATGCTCCGCAAGAACACCAGGATCCTGCTCAATCGCGGTCAGCGCCGGCTCAAAGAGAACGTCGGCCGCCGAGTTGTCATAGCTTACGACCGAGATATCGCCTGGGATGCTCTTCCCCATCTCGTGCAAGCGCTTGAGCAGGCCCAGCGCAATGTTGTCCGAGCTTGCGAACACGGCAGTGGCGTCAGTTGCGAGCACCGCCTCCGAGGCCTCGTATGCGCTCGGAATGTAGTACTCGCTCTCGAACTCCAAGCGCGCATCGATGGGCAGCCCCACCTCGCGCAGCGCACGCTCGTAGCCGGCAAGACGTTTACGACCCGTATTGGAACGGCGCGCATTAACCAAGCAGGCAATGCGACGGTGGCCCTGCTCGATCAGGTAGCGGGTGGCCATATAGCCGCCCATCTCGTGGTCGAACATCACCTTGTCGCACTCGAGCCCCTCAATGGCACGGTCGACCATTACCGCCGGGATGGGCAGATGGCTGACTTCTTCGCGCAAAGCGCGGTCGTCCGAGAACTCGTCGCCCACGACCAAAAACACACCATCGACGCCGCGCGTCACCAGCTGGCGCAGGAGCTCCAGATCGTCCTCGGCGCTTCCACCCGAGCTGGTAATAAAGAGCGCGTAGCCGTCCTCGCGGCAGCGCTTTTCCAGGCTGCCGGCGAGCGAGGCAAAAAAGCGGCTCTCGATATTGGGAACGATAAGGCCCAGCGTGCGCGACTCGCGCATGACCAGGCTGCGCGCGATCTGGTTAGGAACATAGTGGTTGCGCGCCGCAACCTCCTTGATGAGCTTGCGGTTTTCTTCCGAAATGCGACAGGGCCGATTATTGAGAACAAGCGAGACCGACGAGGGGGAAAGCCCCACCTCCTGGGCAATCTGCTTGAGAGTAACTTTGTTGCCCATCTCGCTCCTTCCGAGTATTCGCGCAATCTCTTGAAAGTATAGCGACCGTCCCTCTACCTTGATGATAAACACTTTACCAATCCGGTAGACGGCTGTTTTATCGCCGCGATTGGTGCAAAGTAACCTGACCCCTTTGCACCATGTGATGCATTGGGGTCAGGTTACTTTGCACCAAATCCATCCGGGTGGGGTATATTGCATTCGATTAATTAAAACGACCACCATAAGGCGGATGTTCGTATGCACGAGAACGACTTTTTTAACGAGGACCTGCTCTGCGCGCTCGCCGGTGTTGCCGGCGAGGACAACGTGCTCATGAGCGAGCCCATGCGCGAGCACACCACGTTTAAGATCGGCGGCCCGGCCGATGTCTTTGTCACGCCCGACACCGAGCAGGGCCTCGTCGCCACGCTCGATACCTGCTATCGCTGCGATCTGCCACTCACCATCGTGGGCAACGGCTCCGACCTGCTCGTCGGTGACAAGGGCATCCGCGGTGTCGTCGTAGCGCTGGGCGAGGGCCTCTCCAACATCACCGTCGACGGCACGCACGTCACGGCGGCAGCCGGCGCCCTGCTTTCCGATGTCGCCGCGGCTGCCGCCGAAGCCTGCCTTACCGGCATGGAGCCCCTCTCGGGCATCCCCGGCTCGGTCGGCGGCGCCTGCTATATGAACGCCGGCGCCTACGGCGCCTGCATGGCCGATGTTTTAGAGTCCGTGCGCGTCTATAAGCCCGCCCGCGCGCTCGACGACGGCACCCGCGGCAGCGGCAATATCATTGAGTTCGATGTCGACGAGCTTAACCTGGGCTATCGCAAGAGTCGCATCGCCGACGACGGCTTTATCGTGCTCTCTGCCACCTTTAATCTCGCCCCGGGCAACGCCGCGATGATCAAGGCCGACATGGACGACTACCGCCAGCGCCGCGAGGACAAGCAGCCGCTCGACATGCCGAGCGCCGGCTCCACTTTCAAACGCCCCGAGGGCCACTTTGCCGGCAAGCTCATCATGGACGCCGGCCTGCGCGGCCATGCTGTCGGCGGCGCGCAGGTGAGCGAAAAACACTGCGGCTTCATCGTCAACGCCGACCACGCCACCGCCGCCGACGTCGACGAACTCATCCGCCACATCCAAGCAACCGTCAAAGACCAATTCGGAGTAGACCTAGAACCCGAAGTCCACCGAGTAGGCGAATTCCTATAAAAAGAAGGCCCCGAAAGGGGCCTTCACCATATTTATTCAGATAACCCAGTCCGGTGTGTCGCGCCTTGAACCCGGAAGGTCCGGGGCTGCGGGCGAGGCGTAAGGTTGGTCGCGAGTTCCGCACGCAAAGAAGGCCACTTAATGTGGCCTTCGTCTTGCGCAGGACTGTAGAGCAGGCAACCTTATGCCTCGCCCGCAGCCCCGGACCAACTTACTTCAAACTGCAGCTACGACAGCGCAATACCGCCGAGCCAGCCCCAGCGCACGCCAGAGCCAGTGCCGTAGAACCCAATGAACGAGTCAAGCGACCTCGACGTGATGGCGCCCTCGTTGCTCATAACGATGCCGCCGCCAACATAGATGCCCACGTGTCCGTACAGCAGACCCGGCGTACCGGTGCCACTGTGCGACGAGTCGGCCACGATCATGCCCACCTGCAGCGCCGAACGGTCGGAGCTGTAGCACCAGGCGTTAAACATGTCGCACGCGTTGCCGCCAAAGTAGCCCACGCCGGCGTTGCGGAACACGTTGGTAACCCAGGCGGCGCACCAGTTCAGGCCAGGCGAAGGCGTGGAGTAGCATGCATTGACGACAGCCTGCTGCTTGCCCGAGCCGGCATTCTGCTGCGGGGTGCCGCCGGCATACGAGCCGCCACCCGAGCTTGAACCACCCGAGTAGGAATTGTTCTTGTTTGCGGCAGCCGCGGCAGCGGCAGCCTTCTTGGCAGCTTCCTCGGCCTGAGCGGCAGCGAGAATCTCGGAATCGCGCTGAGCCATGAGCTCCTTGACGTCGTCGGAAAGACCGTTCAGCACGGTCTGGACTTCTTGCTGCTTGGCCTGCATATCCTGCATCTGAGCCGTCTGCTGGTCCTTGAGTTTCTCCAGGTTGGCCTTTTGTGCTTCGAGCTCGGTCTTCTGCGCGTCGAGCTCAGCCTGAATCGTCTGGATATCCTCGATGGCATCGCGGTCGCTCTTGTTGATCTTCTCAACGTAATGCGCGTTGGCGACGAGTTCCTCAAACGAGCCAGAGGCCAGCAGCAGCGACAGGATGTTCGTACCGCCGGACTTGTAGCTGGCGGCCACGCGATCGGAAAGGTCGTTGCGCTTCTTCTTGAGCTCGGCCTTCTTTTCATCGATCTGGGCCTGCGTGTCGTCAATCTTGCCCTGGACATTCTCGATGTCGTTGAGGGTCTGGGCATTCTTGTTGGCGAGCGCCGCGTACTCATTGGCAATGCTGTCGAGCTGAGCCTGGACCTCGTCGAGCTGGGCCTGGGCGGCATTCAGTTTGTCGGTGGTTTCTTGACTGGCCTCAGCCGCATGGGCGCGGGCGGGCAGGCCAAAAAGAACAGCCGCAGAAGCGGCGCCGAAAAGAGCCTTAAGGGCAGTGCGGCGCGAAAGCTCCTGCGTAAAGATGGAATCGTTGTTTGGTGACATATGTACTCCGTTACATGCTTATTTATATGTCGCTCAACTCAAACATATTAACGCACATCGCGCTTGTCCCAACTATTTCCACGAACGGCTGGAAAAGCATGGTCAGCGGCTCGCAAATACGTCCCACACCAAAGGTAAGGATTATGCAAATAACACCCTATGAGTACGTTAACATCAATCCTCTGGTTTTCCTGCCCCGCGTGTTTTGGGCGCCCCCAGCTGCGCTATACTCCCCTCAAGAAGTGTTCCTGATTCGATAGGAGACTACATGTCCAAAGCACTCGACCCCAAAGACACCTGCGTCCTCGTTACCGGCGGCGCCGGCTTTATCGGCTCGCACACCGTCGTTCAGCTGCTCGAGGGTGGCTACCAGGTTGTCGTCGTCGATGACCTCTCCAACTCCAGCGCCGTTGCCATCGACCGCGTCAAGACCATCGTGGGCGACGAGGCCGCCAAGAACCTCACCTTCTACGAGGCCAACGTGCTCGACCGCGATGCGATGAACAAGATCTTCGATACCCACCAGATCGACCGCGTCATCCACTTCGCCGGCTTTAAGGCCGTTGGCGAGTCGGTGAGCAAGCCCGTCGAGTACTACCACAACAATATCGAGAACACCCTGGTGCTCATCGATGTCATGCGCAACCACGGCTGTAAGTCCATCATCTTCTCGAGCTCTTCGACCGTCTACGGCGATCCGGACAATCCGCCCGTCACCGAGGAAGACCCCAAGAAGCCCGCGACCAACCCCTATGGTTGGACCAAGTGGATGATTGAGCAGATCCTCATGGACGTCCACACCGCCGACCCCGAGTGGGACGTCGTGCTGCTCCGTTATTTCAATCCCATCGGTGCCCATCCGTCGGGCCTGATCGGCGAGGACCCCAAGGGCATCCCCAACAACCTGGTGCCCTACGTCGCCCAGGTCGCCGTCGGTAAGCTCGAGGCCGTTCAGGTCTTTGGCAACGACTACCCCACCCCCGACGGCACCGGCGTGCGCGACTACATCCACGTGTGCGACCTGGCATCCGGTCACGTTGCCGCCCTCAACTGGATGAACGGCAAGACCGGCGTCGAGATCTTTAACCTGGGCACCGGCACCGGCACCTCGGTACTCGAGGTCGTCGCCGCCTTCTCCAAGGCCTGCGGCAAGGAGCTGCCCTACGTGATTCGCGAGCGCCGTGCCGGCGATATCGCCGCCAACTGGTGCGATGCCTCCAAGGCCGAACGCATGATGGGCTGGAAGGCCCAGTACGACATCGCGGACATGTGCCGCGACAGCTGGAATTGGCAGAGCCATAACCCCAACGGCTTCGCCGACGCCGAGTAGCCACTCCCCCGTGCTAGGTTTTGTGGCATGCCTCAAAACCTAGCACGCGACATGCTCGGCACATGCCGCTTCCTGCATGGGTAGATTTCTAGACATGTCCCAAAAATCTACTGGCCCCGGCCTCCAATGTGAGGTCGGGGCTTTTTAGGAACTCGTTCTCGAGCTCGAGCTCGCGCATGCACTTGCGGCCGCCGCGACCGGGTGGTTGGTCAGCTCCTTCTTCCTGACCGTCACCCATCTTCCCAGGGTCTTCTCGTTGATGCCGAGGTCGGCTGCCACTTGGGCGATGGGCTTCCCCGACGCGGCGGCGAAGTCTGCGGCCTCGGCGCGGTACCCCGCTGTGTAGGAGGGCCCGTCTGCCATGACTGACACTCCTTTCTTTTTGGCGCTGAAACGATTATCGCCGCTCAACGCCATTCCTCTAAGTCAAGTGTCCTTGAATACGATACAGTTCAAATGGACGAGGAGAATCTGGCGCTCCTCTCGATGAGCCCGGAGAGGTCCCTGGTCGTCACCTTCCCCCGCGCGAACGCGAAGCGGACGGCGGCGAGCCATGTCCTCACCGCGCGTTCCATTTAGGGAGTCCTCGAGAAGTCGATCTCTCTGTGCGATAATCGAGCTATTGAGTCTCGCGAGTTTAGAGCTGGTGATATGCATTGAAAATCAAGATGAAAAACATCGGCAGGGTCGCTGAGGCCGATATCGAGATTAATGGTATTGCCGTGATCGCCGGGGAGAACGGGACGGGGAAAAGCACGGTTGGAAAAGCGCTTTATGCGGCCTTCAACAGCATGTCCGATTCGGAGAACAAAATCGACCGCATGAGGCGCAATAGTGTTGAGCGCGCCATCAGGAAGGCATATGTGGGAAGCCCTCTCGACTCCACGTCTCGCCACAGGCGAACTGCTGGAAGAATGAATAGTTTCATCGACAGGGTTTTTTCGGGCGAGTGCACGAGGGACGAGCTTATTGATGAGATAAAGGAGTATTACGGGGAGGAGATCTCCCGTGAGATCGAATCCGATTTCACGAATGGCGTAGCAGGAGTTGCCGATCAGATTATCGAGATCATGGATATCTCCGATGATGAGGTATTTCGTGCGATTGCGACAAACAGGTTCCGAAGCGAGTTCAACGGCCAGATCAATTCGGTTTTCGGCGAAGAGCCCGGGAAGGTCGAACTCCAGATAAAGGACGCATCTACGGTTTTCTCGGTTGCAAGTGACGAGGTGGCGGAGGTGCACGATAGGAGGGTTTTGCGATTCAGGGCGCATTATCTGGACGACCCGTTCCTGATCGATTCTCTCGGAGGACCCTACGGCCCCGCTTTTCGGTTCAAGCCCCTCCTTGGACACCAGGAGGAGCTGCGGCAAGATTTGATTCAGGCGACCATCCGTAACGATGACAGCGAGTCCTCGCTGTTCGAAGAGATCGCGAAGGAGCGACACCTGAAGGTTCTCATGGACAAGGTTTCCTCCTTATGTCCGGGGCATTTCGAGAGGAGCGAAAGTCGCGGTCACCTTACGTATCTCGAAGAGGGCTTCGCTCGGGGGTTGGAGCCTGGGAACCTTTCTGCTGGCTTGAAGACGTTCGCCATCATGAAGGTGCTCTTGAAGTCCGGCGCGCTAGATGCCGGAGGGACTATTATCCTCGATGAACCCGAGATTCATCTTCATCCTGCATGGCAGCTGGCCTTCGCCGAGATAATCGTGCTGCTCCAGAAAGAGCTCGGGATGCACGTCTTAATGAGCACCCATAGTCCATATTTCCTGAATGCGATCGAAGTGTATTCTAAGAAGCACGCTGTTGATGGATTGTGCTCATATTATCTTGCGGAGACCTGCACTGATGGACGCTCTCGCTTTGCCGATATAACCGGCTCGACTGAGGTCGCCTACGAGAAGCTGGCGGCTCCTTTTGATACGCTTGAGAGGGAGGAGTACGGCCTTGAGTAGCGACCTGTGCGCCTCCTGCCCTCATCCGAACTCTCCCGCGGTGCCAGATGGCAGCGATGGTTGCTCCCGTTGCAGGACCTGTATCCTAAGGGACTGCACGTCGACCATCTCCAAAACATCCAGAGACGGGAGCGTCTCTCTTGTGGATGACGATTTGCCTGTTGTCAATTTTGACTCTGTTAAAGAATGCTACTGCAAGAAGGTCAATAGGTGGATGCAACTCCCGCGCTCCGCCGATGCGCTGTATTGCGATCGGGAAACGTTATATCTAGTCGAATTTAAAAACGGCAGTCTGAAGGAGACGCTGGGGAAGAGGCTCAATCCCAAGGATGACGAAGAGCTTGGTATCAATCTTGGCCAAAGGGACGCCCTCATCGAGAAGTGCAAGGACAGCGTTTTGATCTGCTCGGACCTGTGGGGAAAGAGGACGAGATGGTTTCGCGAGCACTGCGTCTTTGTTTTGGTATACAACGAGGACAAGAACAAGACCGCGTTGAAGCGGGTTGCCAGCTCGATTAGGAAAAAAGCGCGTTTTGGGCTTCCTGACAAATTGAAAGGTTTTTGCGTGAAGGATGTCTTGACGCTAACCGAAAAGGAGTTTTCGACATCGCTCCTTTCAACTTGGCGAGACGCAGAAGAAATCGCGGAGGTCGACGCGTAGGAGACCGAAAAGCATCCGGTGGCTATTTGCTCCCGATATCGATCGTTCGTCTGCAGTCGGTTTTCTTTCCGCTGCGCCCGCCAGTTTGCGATGAGTCGCGCACCGTGTGAAGCTCAACACGGATGAAATACAAATATAATCCCCCCTTGCACTGTGTTGATAAATATTGCTCGTCGAACTCATCTGAACTGGGCTTTCTTGCATAGAACTGCCTGAACCTGAGCGTTTTCGGGTATCGCATTGCCCGATCGAGCACCATCGCGACCTTCTCAAGCTTGTCCTCGGGCGGACTCATAGCCACAGCCCCGCATGTCGTCCCGGTTGGAGCCGGGATGAGCCCTCAGGAAGCACTGCATGAAGTAGCGCATCCGGTTCACGGGCCCCAGCGGGTTCTGGCCGTCGGGAACGCCCTTGAGCAGCTTCGCGTTGTAGTGCTGGCTCTTCAGTGACAGATTGTTGACGGGAGCCGTGTGGCGCCCGGCTCCATGTCGTGGATGAGCGCGGAGCCGGGCGCCACACGGCTCCCGAACGTCGCCAAGGTCTTCGCCCTGCTTGTCTTGCCAAGGCCCTCCCGGATGAAGATTGAATTGCCTGGCTCATCGCAGCCGAGCGCGACACGGCCTCTACCCGAGACCATCATCTCTACACATAGCCCATCATTCGACAAGAACGCGCAGTTTGTCCTGCATAGGCGCATGGTGTCCCCCTCCGCCGCAAGAGGTGAGCAAAAGAGAGGCTCCCCTCGCCACTACCGGACAAAGGGACCTCTCTGGGGAAACACGCTATAAAACCTTCTTGCCGGGCGGTCGAGTACAGCACCGACGGCGTACCCGTGGAGACCTACCCAGAGCCCACGCCATTTCAAGTTTCTTGGTCTTCAACGCCACAATCCGATAATCATCCAGCCGTCGAAATGACCTCGTCACAGGCGGCAAGCATCTCCTCGTCATGAGTGACAACGATTACAATATGGTCTCTCTTAATTTCATGAAGCAATTTGATCAGCGCGCCTCGACTCTTCGCATCAAGTGCTGAGGTCGGTTCATCAAAAAGCATAACGTCCGGCGATTTCAACAGCTGTCTCACAATTGCAATCTTTTGCTTCTCGCCGCCGGACACCCCTCCTTTCCCGCCGTCAAGCATCGCCGTTGCCCCGTTCTCCACAGAAGCAACCATTTCGTCTAGCCCCAATATGACAAGCATCCGATTCAGCTTATCCATCTCGTAATCATCAGAAAGCAGCGTAAGATTATCGAGAATCGTCCCCTCAACGATAGGGGGTTCTTGCTCCGTAATGCTGACTCGACACCGCCGCAATGCATATCGATCGATGCAACGCTGTGACACCCCGTTGTAGCGAACGGCCCCTTCTGTGTCATCTGGATATAGCCCCAATATCACTGACAGCAGCGAGCTCTTCCCCGAACCATTCGGCCCCGAGATTCCATATAGCCGACCCCTGGAAAACGCGAGCCCCTCAATGCTTAACGCGACCCTTTCCGCCCCTGGATAACGTAGCTTGATGTTCTCTAGACGGATTTCCTCAATCGGACCAAGCGCCAATTTGCCATTCGCTTCCACCGGGACATCCCAAATTCTTTTCAGCCGCTCATAGCATACGCGATTAGTCTGGTAATCCCTTCCCCAGCCCAACAAATACTGTACCGCTGAGCTTAAGTTCGAATAATATCCAACAGCAGTCACGAGAAAACCAGGCAACAGTCTCCCGCCCATCACTTCAACCGCGCCCACAGCAAGAAGACATCCTTGAGCGGCGGAAGCGACC
This sequence comes from Collinsella sp. AM42-18AC, assembly GCF_003467965.1. Classification (NCBI taxonomy): domain Bacteria; kingdom Bacillati; phylum Actinomycetota; class Coriobacteriia; order Coriobacteriales; family Coriobacteriaceae; genus Collinsella; species Collinsella sp. AM42-18AC. The sequence continues at coordinate 27,603 of NZ_QSFY01000018.1, read as the reverse complement.
AACGCGTTGCCAAAGGTAAATCTAGACCCTACTTCCTGATTTGCTCTCATCGTTGGATAGAGCCCATTAAAAGCTTCGACCAGTACAGCGCGGGACCTATCGAACAAAGCATGTTTGCGGATGAAATCAACTTTCTCCAACTGATCTTGTAGACAGGAAAAAAACCTCGCGCTCTGCTCTTGTACGTCAAAACTTCTCTCAAACAGCCTTGCGCGTGAAACCGCATAAAAAGCGGCACTCGCTGCCGCAAGAACAAGGCAGACCACACTCAACTTGATATTCAGGCTACCGAGAACAAACAGGGCGGACAAAAGGGTGATAACGTTGCTTGAAACCCCCACAACCGAGTTGATTACGAAGATGACAAGGTCATTAGCGTCGTGATTGATTTGCTGGTTATAATACGACGCGTTGAAGCCCTCGAAGAATGCCTGGGGAAGGTGCTTCACGTGCTCAAGCGTATCCGCATTTAAGCCGAACCCCGCATGCGACTGAAGGTTGATGTACAGCATCTCTGAGCAATACACTAGTCCCGCTCGAACCGCTTGGACCGCAACCAAAATAAGGCAACAAACGAGAACGGCGGCAAGATCGGCGCTGGCCGGCATCGCCAATCGGTTTACCACTATGCCGGTAAGAAAGGGACCCGCAAGCGCAAGCAGCCCGACCAAAACTGTTACGACAAGATAGGCGTAGAATCGACCGCCCAGTATATATTTTCTACAGAGATTAAGCATCAGCCTCATTTTGCCCCGCACCCCGTTTTGCCGTATTCATCATCTGGGAGAGCAGCATTTTTTGCTCGGCATCATACCGGAAGGAAACGCAACGTTTCCCCTCACCGTTTAAGGCGTGGTTGGGGCACCCTCCCATGCACATGGGAAAAGCAAAGCACTCTTGGCATTCCGTGTCATCCGGCTCATATGCCATCCAGTTAATCATGTTCTTGCTCAACATTGGCGGCTCGAAAATAGTTCCGACCCTCCGCTCCTTCATTCCAATGTCATCCCAGCACTTATACAAATCTCCGACGGGATCAACCACGTACGAGTTGATTCCAACGGCGCAACATATCCCGAAATTCGTCCCACCAAAAGGTTGAACTTTGAAGCCCCGCGCAATTGCCCTTTTATAAAACTCAGTCTCCTCATACGAGAACTCTTTTACAGTAAAGCAGTGGCTGTCGTTCGCACATACCTGATTGATATCGTCAACAGGGGCTAAATAGAAGTGAACCTTATTCATCAGGCCATTTAGCTCGAGATAATCCAATAGCTCTTGAGCGGCCTCGATGTTGGTCTTGTCGACGTTGCTCCTTATCGAAATATCGATGATGTCGGCACACTCTTTGACGTTCTTGAGAATACGTTCGTATGTAGGGCTTCCGTCGTGAAGAATCCTTCTCGAATCGTGATCCGACTTCGATCCATCTATAGTCACTTGCGCGCTCGTCACACCACATGCCGCGAGCCTCCTTGCAACATCAGGCGTCAGCAGATAGCCATTTGTCACTATCGATGCGGAATATTCACACGTTGGCCCCACGACATCTTTCAGATCCGACGTAATCCGTTCGATCATCTTCATTCCGAGCAGAGGCTCGCCGCCGTACCATCCAACTGAGAGACTTGCGATACCAGGATAGTAATCTTTCACGAACTTGGAGAGCTGTGTCAAAACCTCCTCGCCCATCGTCGTGTACGCCTGTCCCTTTTCATAGCAGTAGGGACAGCAAAAGTTGCAAGCCATCGTTGGCGCAATGGTAAGGGACAGAGCAGTATTCGCAAAGCGCGCGGCGCGACTTTGCAACCTGATCTCCCCAAGCTCGTCCCTCTCCTCATTGACTAGGATGCCTCCCCTTATCAGCTCCGCGACAAGATCATCGGCATCCCGAACGTCCCCTTCTTGAATCCTTTTGAATTTCTGCGCGTATTCCGGATTTAACGACAGGATGCCGCCGGTTCGCGCATTCATGATAAGAAGACTTCCGTTATGTTCATGCACCACATTAAATTGCGACAGTTTCACTTCGCACCATCTCCATTTCCAACCAAATCCATATCGACCCTCAGACGCTGCGCATACGCCAGCGCACTACCTTCTTCGATAAAAACTGCACGAAAGCAGCAATAGACATGCGAGCGACACGATGACCGCATGGCCGCATGCAGCCATCAGGACCGTCCCGCCGGCAGCCCCGCACGCCCTCATCCAATAAGCCATGTGAACCGGGGGTAAAACGGTTGGGAAACTCATCGCGATAACAAGGCCCGCGAACGTTGCGACCAGCAAGGCTCCCGACACAAGAGATCTGATCCTGAACACCTCATATGCAACCGCAACCATCAGCGTATAAGCGGCGTCTATAACGATATTCGACAGGAGTGCCGAGGTCACATTACCAACCGTAAGGCTGTCTAGACCGCTTCCGGAGCACACGGCAAAGACCGCAGCGACACCGAGAGTAAACACGATGTAGGGGCACAGCGTATACACTTCGCAAGCCAATGTCTTTGCCGCAAACAGCTGCCAGCTGCGGAAGCCCCGAGCAATCGAAACTCCCCTTGCCGACACGCTCGTCGCATCACCGAATAGCGTCCCCGCCACAACAACAGAGACGATTGGGAAGAACACCGTATGCGCCATGGAGACGACACTTAGCCAGGAAGAGATACCCGTTGGCCCAACCCCTATCGAGAAAAGATAGCCCGGATCGGCGGAAAAGCCAAAGAACTGGCCCTCTCCCCCTGCGGAGACCCATGCGCCGGACCCGGCAAACACATAAATCCCCGCGATGCCCAAATACATCAGCGCTATTATCACGGCGAGTTTCATTCTCCTTGCGCGGAACAGTTCCGCCCTGACCGACATCCCAAGATTCATCGAACCGCCGTCCTTACAAATAGCGAGACGAGCGCAACTCCAACCGACACAAGCACAGTGCCGCCCGCATACAGCAAAACCTGAATTACACCAACATTCTGCATACTCAGGGAACACAGGTTCATCAGGTAATACACGGGCGAGAGCATGAGCAGCAAGCTGGGCTGACCGCTTCCGTATGTACTTGGGAACCACACCATCACAAATGTCGAAACCGCTATTGCAACGACGCTGCTCGCCACCACACTCCTCGTGAGCAAATACAGGGCGAAGGTAGCGGCGTACATCGAAATGAGCAGCAGCGCGATCATCAGCGCAATCGATACAAATTGGGCAAACCCTGAGCACGAGGCCCCAACGTCCCATTGGGCCATCTTGGTTAAATACAGCGCAGTCGTAGAAAGAAGATACACGGCACCGACCAGAGTGCAGTTCACCAACAGCTTCGTGATCACAATCGCCGCCTGCGACACCCCTCGCGATCTCGATACGGCGTAAGCCACGGATTCAAAGTCTCTCGACGTAGCGTAAACCGCGTAGAGAATCGTCACCGGAATCCAGACCACTGTAGACGCAAAAGACGTCCGGGCAACAGAGCCCAAAACGTCCCCTGCATCCACTAGGTTTCCAATAAAACCTATAGCCCCTCCAAGCGTATACGGGTCATCACCGGCGACCATGATCAGCACCTCAGACGAAGTCGCAGCCGCAACCACATACAGCACAGCCGCAAGCGCAATCATCAGAGCGGTCGCCGGGTGCCTGGCGAGCAACCATACCTCGCTCCGAAAAGCTGAGATGAACTCGCGTTTCATCACAGCTCGCTCTCTCGACCGATGAGCTCCGAATAAAACTCCTCAAGGCTCTTCCTATGAGAATACGCCTCCGCAACCCTCACACCTGCGGTCGAGAGCGCTTCGATTGCAATGCCCCGCCCTTCCTTTTTCTCCTCATAGCGCATAAGGACGCTGCCGTCCGGCAGAAAAGAATGTGAGGTCTCATCTCCGAGAACCGATCTCGTTCGCTCCAGATCGTCCACATGCAACACGAAACCACCGCGGCATGACTTTTCCAGCTGAGGTGCGGTCATCCTTCGAATGAGGCGACCATGACTTATGAAGAGGTAATCAGTTGCCAGCTTGTGCATCTCCTCAAGATTGTGGCTGGATACGAGAATCGTTTTACCTTGATCTTTGTTAAGATGCGTAAGGATTTTTCTTACTTCGACTATCCCCATCGGATCCAGGCCGTTTGTCGGCTCGTCCAGGATCAACAGCTCCGGATCGCCCAGCAACGCTATGGCCAGATCGAGACGCCTCCTCATTCCCATTGAGAAGTTCTTCACTTTCTTCCCGCCGGCCTCCCCCAAACCGACGGTTGATAACACACCGTCGATGGAACGATCGGTGGGAAGCCCCCACTCAATACAGCGAACGACCAAGTTGTCTCGCGCGGTCAGATTAGGATACGAAGCATTGAGGTCGGGCATATAACCCAGCCTTTCCCTGCAGCTCCGTATTTCACGTCTCCCGGTTTGCCCAAACATCGAGATCGTTCCTGACGATGGCTCCGAAAGCCCCGTGATCAATCGAATTAACGTGCTCTTGCCGGCACCATTCTCCCCAATGAGTGCACACAGCTCGCCTTCCATTAAAGAGAACGAGACTGATTTAACCGCTTCAAACCCGCCATATCTCTTGGATATGGCACGCAATTCAACTGGGACTTCCCGCATGGACGACATCCTCCCCGTCAATAAAAAGGGACGACATGGCAATTGTGCGGGGTTATAGGTAACGTCGGTTCGCCCCCCATATTGCAATGCCACATCGCCCCTCAGGCGCTGCTGGCCAAAATATCTTTGAACAGTCTGTGCACGCCGTACGGCGTGCACTATCCGCTAAAAGCGGATAGTGCACTCCTGTGAAGAACACTTGGTGCTGCAGCTGCCGTGCGCGTAAAAGAAGCAATTGCTGCACATGGGCTCAGCCCCGGCTGACGGCTCGGTAATCCATTCCATTTCATTCCCCTCCTTTCGCGGTAGAAAGCCAGTTCATCTCTGCCCCCTAGAAACGGAACGTGCAGGACTGATTGGGGCACCTCTTCGTGCATCCCCCGTGCGCGTAGAAGAAGCAGTTGCCGCACGCGGGTGCAACGCCTTCCTCCGGCTCGTTAATCCAATCCATCTCTCCCTCCTTTCCTTGCATACCGAATTGATAATGTTATTCTAATTCGATATGTATCATATTTCAATATAAGCTTATTTATATATTACACAAGGTAAGCACCCCCCTGCATCCAGCACAGGAAATGACTCTCTCGTTCCCCAGTGACGCGGCGAGAAATACAGGCCACTGCAGGACGTTGAATGAACAGCCCGTGAAAACCGTTGTTTTCACGGGCTGCACCTGCTCAATACTTTTTTATTCTCCAGCCTCAGTCGTCTCTAAGATCGACCACGTAAACATGATCTGACTCCAGGACCGGGTCATCACCCGTCGCGGTCGCCCTGCTCAGCGCGTTGCGGGCGCGCCGCGTCGCCAGTTCCTCAAGTTCTCTTTCGTTGACGCGCTTAATAAGATCGCCAGGCTGGCAATCAAGCTCTACGCAAATATCCAGCAATGTCTTTAACCTAATTGCCTTCACCTTGCCATTTCGTATTTTTGAGATACTTGCCGGTGTGTGCCCGGTCGCCCGAATGATATCCGTACTCGTCTTTCCGCGTCGAAGCAATAAGCTTTCAAGCTCAATAATCAGATAGTCCATGCCGCCCCTCACACCAAATCCTCGGTCTGGTCTTGAAGCAGAGCTCCGTAGCGCCATATCGCAGAAATCGAGAAGCAGCAAACGGCCCCCAGCACAGCACCAATATCTATGGGCAGGGCCAGGTTTTCAAACATCGAATAGGCGTTCCCCAGCAAGTCGAAGGGGCCAATCACTATCGAAAGAAACCCCGGAGAAAACAAGAGGTCACCTATTGCCGCTGCAACAAACAGCCACCCGATAATCGAGATTCTTCGAGCATGCGAAAGGGTAAAGGGCGATTCGCCATGAGCCATGTCCATGCTGATTCCCCGCAGGGTCCATGTGGCCCCTCCGGAAATCAGAAGATACATCAAAGGAACCACTACGGAAACCGTCTTTGATGGATCATATAGGTTTCCTTGAGCAGCCATAAGCCCAATGGAAATAACCACCACCACCGAACAGCAACACACCGCTATAAACAGCGCCGTAAACAGAATCCCAAGCCTTCTTCCGAGAGTCATCATCTTCTGGATGGACTTATCGATCTTCTGGGCGCTATTCACCACAGCTCCTCCTAAAGCAATCAGAGGTCTTCTTACTTACTGTTTTTCCTACATTGTAACGAACTCGATAAGAAGAGGGTCGCTTCACGCCGCGCAATCCCGAACTCCAAGCGTTTCTCATCAGCATTGCCCATCTTTCGAGTCGAAATTCAAATCCAGTTTCTTATCGCATGCTGAAATCAACCCGAACTGGATGTGACTGGAAAACAGCGCGCTGCGTCGGTCGCGCTTTCCCGAGCGACTCTGGCACAACAGACGATATGAGTTGAACATTGGGGCCTCTCCCCTTGCAGCTCTCTCGTGGGTCGGGCGACAATGGTCGTACCATCAACCGCGGCCGCGCGCTGCGGGCCCTCGGCCTCGGCTGCGTCGTCGGGGCGGTCCCGAAGATGCACCGGCCCGCGGCCGACCGCGGCCGCAAGAACGACCGCCGCGACGCCGAGTGGCTGGCACGCATGCTGGCGCGCCGCAACGTCGTCGAGGTGTGGGTCCCCGACGAGCGCCCTCGAGGACGCGCGCGACGACCTGCAACACGCCAAGCAGCGGATGTCGAAGTTCCTGCTGCGCCACGGCCTCGTCTTCGACGAGACGACGCCGGCCGGCAGGCGCAGGGGCGCCTGGACGGGGGCCTACTGGGACTGGACGGAGTCCCTCTCCTTCGACGAGCCCGACGACGCCGCGGCCTACGAGCACTACATGGACGGAAATGACCTGGTAGAGAACCCTCGCACCGTCTACGTCGCAGGGGACGTAGACGAACTCGTCGAGCACGAGCAGCCTCGCGGGCGACACGTCGTTCAACAGTTTCGACAGCGTTCCCTTGCGCTTCGCGTTGCCGAGCTCGAGAACCAGCTGCGCGGTCTGCCAGAACCTGACCGACATGTCCGCGGCGACCGCGCGCATCGTGAGGGCGACTGCCATGCGCGTCTTGCCGCGCCTGGACTTACCGAAGAAGACGAGGTCTTCGCGCGATTGTTTGTGTCAACGGCCAACTGAATGTGAACCCTTCTTGCATTGTTGCAACCTGGCTGGCAGCCGGTCTTTAATGACGACGACCATTGTCGCCCGACCCACAAAAGAGCCGCAAGGGGAGGAGCTCCCAATGTTCAACTCATATCGTCTATGGCGCACTACCATTCACCGAAAGTCGGCAACTTTTTCATTCTCTCTATACATGTTTAAACAACATGTTCTACAATAGGGACAATAGCAATGGAAACTCGGGACGAGCCGTCTATCCATCTACGGCGCAGCCCCTTATTCAAAAGGACGGTGAGTGCATCCATGGAGCGTGCAAGCGGCGTTCTGATGCCCGTTTCGTCATTGCCCGGACCTTACGGTATCGGCGGCTTTGGCTGGAACGCCTATGACTTTGTCGATTTCCTCGCCTCGTGCAAACAACATTACTGGCAGATTCTCCCCCTTACGACAACGAGCTATGGCGACTCGCCCTATCAGTCGTTCTCGGCCCGTGCGGGCAACCCCAATTTCATCGACTTTGCCGAGCTTATCGAGGCCGGCTATCTGGAGCAGTGCGATTTCGACGGCGTGTACCTGGGCTCCGACCCCAGCAATGTCGACTATGGTGCCATCTTTGGTGGCCGTCGTCAGATTCTCGACCGCGCCGCCGAGCGCTTTGCCGCCGACAAGCCGGCCGACTTCGACGACTTTGTCCAAGCAAACGAAGACTGGCTCATCCCCTACTGCGAGTTCATGACCGTCAAGGAGGAGTGCGGTCTCAAGGCCTTTTGGGAGTGGCCCGCAGAGCTCCGTACCCGCGGCGAGGCTTCTGCCAAGGTCTGCGCCGCCCATCCCGCGCGCATGCTCTACCACCAGATGACGCAGTACTTCTTCAATCGTCAGTGGAGCCGCCTCAAGGCCTATGCCAACGAGCGCGATATCCTCATCATCGGCGACCTGCCCATCTATGTCTCGCGCGACTCCGTCGAGATGTGGGCCACGCCCGAGCTCTTTAAGATCGACGCCGCCGGTAATCCTGTGAGTGTCGCCGGCACGCCGCCCGACCAGTTCTCGGCCACCGGCCAGTACTGGGGCAATCCCATCTACGACTGGGACGCCATGGAAGCCGACGGTTTCTCCTGGTGGGAGGGCCGTATCCGCGCCGCCCTCGACATGTACGATGTCATCCGCCTGGATCACTTCCGCGGCTTCGAGGCCTATTGGGAGGTGCCGTTCTCCTCGCCCGATTCGTCCTACGGTTCGTGGACGCAGGGTCCCGGCCTCAAGTTCTTCAAGACGCTCGAGGAAAAGCTCGGCACGCTGCCCATCATCGCCGAGGACCTGGGTTTCCTCACTCCCGGTGTCATCGACATGCGCGACAACTCGGGTTTCCCCGGCATGAAGATCCTGCAGTTCGCCTTTGAGGGCACCAACTCGTACTACCTGCCGCATAACTACATCGCCAACACCGTCGCCTATGTGGGCACCCACGACAACGAGACGGCGCGCGGCTGGTTTGAGGGAACGGCCACCCCGCGTCAGCGCGAGCAGGCAGCCCTGTACACCCATCAGCAGGCCGGCGAACCCATCGCCGACGCGCTCAACCGAACCATCGCAGCCAGCGTGAGCGACACGTGCATCTACACCATGCAGGACCTGCTCAACTTGGGCAACGAGGCGCGCATCAACACCCCTGCCACCCTGGGCGGCAACTGGACCTGGCGCATGCTCGACGGCGCCATCACCCGCGAGCTCGAGCACAAACTCACCGACTGGACCGAGACCTACTTCCGCATCCCGTCGGAAGCCGAAATCGAGCTTCCTCAATAGGAGCTACCGCGCCCGACCCCTCCCCACCGTGCGGACGCGCTTGCTTTCCCGCGCGAGGCCACCCCAATCCCCTCGCGCGGGATTCTTTTGAATTTCTGACATGTAGTCAACTCACCACAGGAGGAAACATGCCCCGCATCAATCTCGCGGATCTTGCCGAGCAGTCCTTTGGAACTTCGCTCGAGCAACTCGATGACCGCCGCATTTACAAACTGCTGGTCAAGCTCGTGCAGGAGCGCTCTGCCGCCTGCCCGCTCAACAACGGCAAGAAAAAGCTCTATTACATTTCCGCCGAATTTTTGATCGGCAAGCTGCTCATCAACAACATGATCGACCTCGGCATCTACGACGAGGTTAAGGACCAGCTCACCGCCGCAGGCCACGACCTCAACAAGATCGAGGAGTTCGAGGTCGAGCCGTCGCTCGGCAACGGCGGCCTGGGCCGCCTGGCCGCGTGCTTCCTGGATTCCATCGCCACGCTGGGCTTGACCGGCGATGGCGTGGGCCTCAACTATCACTACGGCCTGTTCCGTCAACGCTTTGTCGACAACCAGCAGAAGGCCGTCCCCGACGAGTGGCTCGGTGAGCAGGACATCCTAGTCGACGACGACCGCTCCTACACCGTCGAGTTCGGCGATTTTGCCGTTACCTCCAAGCTCGTCAACATCGACGTGCCCGGTTACGGCCAGCCCACCAAGAACCGTCTGCGCTTGTTCGACCTGACGAGCGTCGACGACGGCCTGGTCCCCGGCAGCTCCATCGACTTCGACAAGACCGAGATCGCCAAGAACCTCACCTTGTTCCTCTACCCCGACGATTCCGACGAGCAGGGCCGCCTGCTTCGCATCTACCAGGAATACTTCATGGTGAGCAACGCCGCCCAGCTCCTGATCGACGAGGCCATCGAGCGCGGCAGCAACCTGCACGATCTGGCCGACTACGCCGTGGTCCAAATTAACGACACGCACCCCACCATGGTCATCCCCGAGCTCATTCGCTTGCTCACCACCGAGCATGGCATCGAGTTTGACGAGGCCGTGACCATCGTACGCTCCATGGTCGCCTACACTAACCACACGATCCTTGCCGAGGCACTCGAGAAGTGGCCGCTCGTCAGCCTGCAGAAGGTCTCCCCTGCCATCGCCGACATTATCGTCAAGCTCGATGAGATCGCGAAGGCCGAGCACGATGACCCGCGCGTCGCCATCATCGACGAATACGACACCGTCCACATGGCCCACATGGACATCCACTTTGGCTTCTCCATCAACGGCGTAGCCGCCCTCCACACCAAGATCCTGGAGGACACCGAGCTTCATCCGTTCTACGAGATCTATCCCGAGAAGTTCTCCAACAAGACCAACGGCATCACCTTCCGCCGCTGGATCCATGGGGCCAACCCCGCGCTCGCCAGCCTGCTCGACGATGTAATCGGCACCGACTGGCGCAGCACCGGCGATCTGAGCAAACTCGCCAAGTTCGCCGACGACAAGGATGTTCTTGAGCGCCTGGCCGCCACCAAGGTCGAGGCCAAGGCCATCATGCGCCAGTTCATGGCGCTCGAGCAGGGCGTGACCATTCCCTCCAACGCCATCATCGACGTCCAGGTCAAGCGCATCCACGAGTACAAGCGCCAGCAGATGCTCGCGCTCTACATCATCTGGAAGTACCTCGATATCAAGAACGGCAACAGACCTAAGCACCCCGTCACCATCATCTTTGGCGGCAAGGCGGCGCCTGCCTACACCATCGCGCAGGACATCATCCATCTGATCCTGACGCTGTCGCAGTGGATTGCAAACGACCCCGACGTGGCTCCTTACCTGCAGGTTGTCATGATCGAGAACTACAACGTCACCGCCGCCGAGCGCGTGATTCCCGCCGCTGACATCTCCGAGCAGATCAGCCTGGCCTCCAAGGAGGCGAGCGGCACCTCCAACATGAAGTTCATGCTCAACGGCGCCCTAACCCTGTGCACGCTCGACGGTGCCAACGTGGAGATTGCCGAGCTCGTGGGCGACGAGAACATCTATACCTTTGGTGCCTCGTCCAAACTGGTCGAGCAGCTCTACGCCGACGGCACCTACAACGCCGGTGCGCTCTACCGCAAGCCCGGCATTAAACTGCTGGTGGACTTCATCACCAACCCGGCCTTTATGGCAACCGGCAACGCCGAGCGCCTGCAGCGCCTGCACGACGACATTAAGGGCAAGGACTGGTTTATGGCCCTGCTCGACATTGAGGAGTACATCCAGACCAAGGAGCGCGTGCTGGCCGACTACGAGGACCAGGACGCCTGGATGCGCAAGGCGCTCATCAATATCGCCAACGCCGGCACCTTCTCGTCCGACCGTACGATCTCCCAGTACAACGACGAGATCTGGCACCTGAGCTAATTCGGTTTCATCGCCCATCCTCTTGAAAACGGAGCCACGGCAACGCGGCTCCGTTTTTTGTGCCCGCACGTTACCCTGTGATCCGACTCGGCCAAACAATCTCGATCCATAACAACTACTCAACCAAAACGGTCCCAGCTGTTACAGATTGAGACATACCGGCCCCTCCCCTTGGGTTTATCTCAATCTGTAACATCTAGCAGGTGAAATTCGCCTTTGGTGTTACAGATTTAGATGAAATGGTTAGCTCAGCGGAACCGCCTCGATCTGTAACATCTAACGTCCGAAATCGGCCCTATCCGTTACAGATCGAGACAAACGACCGGTCAGACAGTCCCAACACAAAGAAAGGCTCCCCTCTCGCCCAGTGGACGGGAGGGGAGCCTTATATGTGACCGCGGCAAAAGGATGGCAAAGCCGCAGTCGCCCAAAGGGAGGGCCTGGATGCACCGGGCCTAGATAAGGTTCTTGCCAGACACCTTATCGAAGAGATGAGTCGCGTTCTTCTCGAACTTGAACCAGATGGGGTCGCCAGCCTTGAGCGCGCCCTTGGCCTCGAGGTCGACGACGGGGATAATCAGGACAAACTGGCCGTCGGGAGCGGTCACGTGGACATGCTCGGTCGAGCCCATGAGCTCGGTCACCTCGACGGTGCCCTGGAGCGCACCCTCCTCGCCCTTGTCGGCAAGCAGAATCTGCTCGGGACGCACGCCGGCCGTGATCTCCTTCACGTCGCCGCCGTCCCAGTTGAGAGCAAGCTGAGCGCAGGTCTCGGGGGCGAGCGCCACGTTCATATCCTCGGTCTTGACGGTAAAGCCGTTGCCCGAGCGCACCAGCTGGGCATCGAAGAAGTTCATCTGCGGCACGCCGATAAAGCCGGCGACGAAGATGTTCGCGGGATGGTTGAAGACCTCCTGCGGGGTGGCGATCTGCTGGACGACGCCATCCTTCATGACCACGATACGGTCACCGAGGGTCATAGCCTCGGTCTGGTCGTGAGTAACATAAATGAACGTGCCCTTGATCTCATGACGCAGCTTAATGAGCTCGGCGCGCATCTGGTTACGAAGCTTAGCATCCAGGTTGGACAGGGGCTCGTCCATCAGAAAGACCTTGGGGTCACGTACGATGGCGCGGCCGATGGCGACACGCTGACGCTGGCCGCCGGAGAGTGCCTTGGGCTTACGGTCAAGATACTCGGTAATACCCAGGATCTCGGCAGCGGAGCGAACCTTGCGGTCGATCTCGTCCTTGGGGACCTTCTTGAGCTCGAGCGTAAACGCCATGTTCTCGTACACCGTCATATTGGGGTACAGAGCATAGCTCTGGAACACCATGGCGATGTCGCGGTCCTTGGGAGCGACGTCGTTGACGCGCTTGCCGTCGATGAGCACGTCGCCCGAGGTGATATCCTCCAGGCCGGCGACCATGCGCATCGTCGTGGACTTACCGCAGCCAGAAGGGCCAACGAGGACGATGAACTCCTGGTCGTGAACGGTGAGGTTGAAGTCCTCTACAGCGAGCACACCGTCCTCGGTAACCTTGAGGTTGTGCTTCTTCTCCTCGGTTTTCTTCTTTTTGCCAAAGAAGCCCTTCTTTTTTGACTCGTTGTTGGGATACACCTTCTGAACATGTTTGAGAACGATCTCGGCCATGTCTTTACCTTTCGATACGCGGCGCCGCGCTGAGAGGCGCCGCCAAAACTTGCAAAACAGTTACGGCATCAGCCCTTGACGGCACCTGCCACAACGCCGTCAATGATGTACTTCTGGCAGAAGATGTACATGATGACGATGGGGATGACGACCATCATGATGCATGCCATCATGGGGCCGAGCTCGACGTGGCCATAGCCGCCACGGAAGTACTGGATCAAGATAGGAATGGTCTTGTACTTGGTGGAGTCGAGCGTAAGGTAGGGCAGCAGATAGTCGTTCCAGACCCACATGGTCTCAAGGATGCCGACCGAAAGATAGGTGGGCTTCATAATGGGAAGGACGATCTTAAAGAACACCTGGACCGGGTTGCAGCCGTCGATCATGGCCGCTTCCTCAATCTCGAGCGGGATGTTCTTGACGAAGCCGGCGAACATAAAGACCGCGAGGCCCGCGCCAAAACCAAGGTAGATGAAGCAGATGTTAAACGGCGTGTTAAAGCCGATGCGGTCCGCGAGGTTGGACAGCGTGAACATGAGCATCTGGAACGGTACGACCATCGAGAAGACGAACAGGTAATAGAAGAAGTTCGAGATCTTGCTGTTGACGCGCACCACGTACCAAGCGCACATGGAGCAGCACACCAGAATCAGCACGACCGACGTGACCGTGATGATGAGCGAGTACATAAACGCCGAGGCAAAGCCCTGCTCGTTCAGAGCGTGCACGTAGTTTGCGAGGCCGTTGAACGTCTCGGGCGTGAGCAGATCGAACGCCGTGGTGGTGCTGATTGCGGTCGCTTTCTTAAAGGAATTGAGCGCAATCATGAACACGGGGTAGATCCATGCGAGCGACAGAATCGTAAAGAAGATCGAGAGCGCGCGGTTGATAGCCTTATCGCGTTTCATTACTGCTGCACCTCCTTGGACCTCGTGGCCTTAAGCTGGATCATAGAAATAGCGACAACCAGGATGCAGAAGATAACTGCCTTGGCCTGACCGATGCCCTGCCATGCGATGCCAGCACGCGAATAGAACGTGTTGTAGATGTTCAGGGCGAGCATCTCGGTGGAGTGCGCCGGGGCGCCACCGGTAAGGGCGAGGTTCTGGTCGAACAGCTTAAAGCCGTTGGTGATGGACAGGAACAGGCAGATGGTGATGGTCGGCATCAGGTTGGGGATCTTAACCTTCCAAAACGTCTGCCATGCCGTAGCGCCATCGACCTTGGCGGCCTCGATGTAGTCAGACGGGATGGACTGCAGACCGGCGATGTAGATGATCATCATGTAGCCGACCTGCTGCCACAGGGTCAGGATGATAAGGCCCCAGAAGCCAGCAGCAGAGTTAAGGGCGATGAGCTGGGCGCCCACGTTGGAGAGCAGGCAGTTGATCAGAATCTGCCAAATGTAGCCCAGCACGATGCCGCCGATCAGGTTAGGCATAAAGAAGATCGTACGGAAGATGTTGGTGCCCTTGAGCGCTTTGCGGGTGAGCGCCTGCGCGATGGCCAGCGCGATCACGTTGATGAGCACCGTCGACAGGAAGGCAAACGCCACGGTAAAGAAGAACGACGTGGAGAACTGCGGATCGGACAGCGCGCGCACGTAGTTCTCGATACCGACAAAGTGCGCGTTATTGATGGTAATAAACTGGCAGAACGAGAGATAGAAACCCTGGATAAAGGGAATCACGAACCCGATCATAAACGCCAGGCACGTGGGCAGCATAAAGAGCGGCCACCAGCGCTTGAGTGCTTTGCCCATAGAAGGGTCCTTTCAATATGCAGGGGGCGGGCAAACCTACGTCTGCCCGCCCCCTGTCGCTAATCAGATAGCTTGGGCAGCAACTGCTTACTCGGAAGCAGCCTTCTCGGTCTTCCAGCCATCGACGAAGGCGTTCTTGACGCCGTCCCACTTGGTGTTGTCGGCAGCATAAGCGATGAGAGCCTGCTTGAGGTTCTTCTTCCACTCCTCGGAGGGGATGTAAACGAAGTCCCAAGCGACGGTCTTCTTGCCGTCCTTGGCCATAGCAACGGCCTGCTGCGAGAAGACGTTGGTGGTCTCCTTAGCGCTCTTGAACGGGGCGGTCAGACCCATCTTGTCAGCGATGATGCTGGTGGCGGTGTCAGAAGTGACGCACCAATACATGAAGTCCTCGGTGGCCTTCTGGGCATCCTCGGAAGCCTGGGAGCTGACGCACCAGTAGTTCTCGCCGCCGGAGCACAGGCCCTGGTTCTCCTCGCCGTCGACGCCGATGTAGATCGGCAGCATGCCGAGCTGGTCGTCGGTCATACCGGCCTTGGTGAGGTCGGCGTAGGCCCAAGAGCCGTTCTGGTAGAAGACGGCCTTGCCGGTTGCGAACTCGTTGGTGGCGTCGTCACCGGTCTTGGAGGCGAGCTGCGAAGGATCGCAGGTGGAGTCGGTGATATACAGGTCGAAGATCTGCTTAAAGTTGTCGAGATACTCGCCCTTGATCTCGTCGTCCTCCTGATTGTGCTCCTTCTCGAACTCGTAGTAGAGCGGGAGGTTGGCGAGGTGCGTGGTGTAGCGCCAGCTGGAGGAGTCATCCATGCCGGCGGAAGTGAAGGCACCGTCAACGCCGAGCTCGTCCTTGCGGGCCTGGATGTCATCGGCGCAAGCCTTCAGCTTGTCGAAGGAGTTGATGTCCTCGGCCTTGTAGCCGGCCTTCTCGAGGAGCTCCTTGTTGTAGATGATGCCGTAGCTCTCCTGAACCCAGTCGATACCCAGATCCTTGCCGTCGGACTGCAGCGCCAGGGAGTCGTCGATGAGCTCACCGCGGAGCTTGGTGTCGGAAAGATCGGCGCAGTAGTCCTTCCAGTTCTTAAGGCCGGTGGGGCCGTTGACCTGGAACAGCGTCGGAGCGGAGCTCTTGGACATCTCGGACTTGAGCTTCTCCTCGTAGGTGTTGGAGGCGGCGGTCACGATCTTGACCTCGACGCCCTTCTCCTTCTTGTACGCCTTGGCGATCTCCTTCCACTCCTTGTCGACCTCGGGCTTGAACTGGAGGAAGTAGACCTCGGCAGCGTCACCAGAAGCAGAGGAGCCAGAGCCGGCAGAACCACCGCAGCCCACGAGGCCCAGACCAAGAACCGCAGCCGCGGAACCAGCAAAGCCCAGGAACTGCCTTCTGCTCATTTCGTTCTTCATTACAATCCACCCTTTCACACCGTGGCGGCACCCTTTGCCGCCGCCTTCGGAGATTGGCTCGGGGACTTTGCCCCTTTTGCTGACTTGTACAATACGCTATTTGGCTAGTTGTTTGAACAAGTATTACTAGAGCGGTAGAAAAACTTCGGTGAACGGTAATTTCGACTTGATACTTGACAAGTTTTGTATAAACAATTATTTGTTATCGAATGCAGAGAAAACGCCCGATCAAGCCGATGCATCGTCGGTTTGACCGGGCGTTTTCGCTTTGAGGGCATGAGTCTCGTCAGGCTGCGAGCTAGCCGGCTATCGCTTGGAATTGACGCGGTAATGGAAGATCTCGGGGTGTGTGCGGGCATGCGTGACCTCGAACAAGATGCCGTCCGAGGTGTACGACTGGCTCTCCATAACGGCGACGCAGTTGTACTTGCCAAGGTCCAGATAGCTGCAGTCCTCATCGTTGGCGAGCTCGACACTCACCGTACGGCGGCTCGCCATCACTTTGATGCCGCGCTTGTGCTCCAGATAGCCGTAGATAGAATCCGCCGCGATCTCGGGGGTCAGGCCCTTGGCGATCGACGCCAAAAAGTAGCCGTGGTCCACTTGGCGCGCGCTGCCGTTGAGGCTTCGGACACGCACGACGCGAATCAGCTCCTCGCCCACCTTAAAGCCCAGGCGACGAGAGAGTTGCTCAGTGCAAATCAAATGTTCAAAAGACTTGACCTCGGTCGATGCGACGGCATTGTTGCGTTTTGCGAACTCGCCAAACGACTCAACCTCTTCGAGTGCGCCCAGCATATCGGTTTCGCCCTTAAGCCAAATAACGCGCACGCCCTTGCCGTGTATAGGCTGCACAAACATCTGGTCGGCCAGCATGCTCAAGGCGCGTCGAACGGTATTGCGCGTGCAGCCAAACTCCGCGGTCAGCTCGGCTTCGGTTGGCAGCATCTCCTGAAACGCATAGGTCCCGTTGATGATGCGCGAACGGATCTCGCGGTAGATTCCTTCGTAAATCGCTTTTGGCATGATTTCACCTCTAATGAATATGTATGGCTAGGCACGATAGCATTTCTTAAAGTTGTTTAAACCGATTATCGGTAAAGCACGGATTATTTACCGTCGACGGTTCCCCCGAAACCCAAATCGGACCGAATCAAAACCGTCAATGCGGCAAGCAGCCAGTCCTCTACAATGAGTTCATTGTTTAAACGTTCTTGCTCGCACAGCATGTTGCATCCGAAAGGCATATTATGCTGCAGAAAATCCAACGTTTTGGCGGAGCCATGTTCGCGCCCGCCATGCTGTTTTCTATATCAGGCCTCATGGTCGGCATCTCCGCCCTCGCAACGACCGTGGATATCGTCGGCGACCTCGCCGTATACGGAACCCCCTGGTACGTTTTCTGGACTATCATTCAGCGCGGCTCGTGGACGGTCTTTAAGCGCCTTCCACTCCTTTTTGCCGTAGCGCTGCCCATCGGCCTTGCCCAAAAGCAACCGGCACGCTGCTGCCTCGAGGCGCTCGTAGCCTATTTTGCCTACTGTTTCTTTTTGAGCGAGATCATTAAGCTGAGCGGCGACAACCTTGGACTTAAGTACCCGTCGTCTTTAACCCCCGCCAGCGGCATCACCGTCATCGACGGTATCAAGACGCTCGACACCGGCATTATCGGCCCGCTGGCGGTGTCGGCAACCGTCGTTGCCATCCATGACCGCTTCTACGATGCCAAGGTTCCCGATTGGCTCGGCACGTTCTCGGGTTCCTCGCTCGTCTACCTCATCAGCTTTTTTGCCGTGTTTGCCCTTGCCGCCATCTCGGCCGCCATCGTGCCCTTCGCATACGCTGTGACCGAAACGCTGCGCCACGCACTTGCGGGCGTCGGCCCCTTCGGCGTGGGCATCTTTGTGTTTTTGGAGCGAGCGCTCGAGCCCATGGGGCTGCACCATCTGCTCTATATGCCCATCTATTACGACAATCTGGTCATTCACGACGGTATTTACGCCACGTGGACCAACCTGCTCCCCATTCTCTCCCATAGCACGCGCCCTTTAAATGAACTTGCGCCCTGGGCAGGTTTTACCGCCACCGGCTGGGGCAAGCTCTTTGGCCTTCCCGCCATCGCGGCAGCATTCTATTTCACCGCCAAACCCGAACGCCGCGCCGGCCTTAAGGTCATCCTTTTGCCCGCCATCGTCGCCTCGGTGGTCTGCGGCGTCACCGAGCCGCTCGAGTTTCTCTTTATGTTCACCTATCCCGGACTCTTTTTGCTCTACGCCGTCCTGTCCTCCTGCCTTGCCATGACCATGAACTTCTTTGGCATCGTCGGCATCTTCTCGGGCGGTCTCATGGAAATGACGGCCTTCAACTTCATCCCACTCATGCGAATGCATGCCGGCTCCTACCTTTTGGCGCTCGGTATCGGTCTTACCTTTAGCCTCATCTTTTTTGTTAGTTTTCGAGCACTCATCTTGGTCTATGACCTTAAGACGCCGGGCCGCGAGGATCATGTCT
Source organism: Collinsella sp. AM42-18AC (assembly GCF_003467965.1). NCBI lineage: Bacteria > Bacillati > Actinomycetota > Coriobacteriia > Coriobacteriales > Coriobacteriaceae > Collinsella > Collinsella sp. AM42-18AC. Next base: position 8,891 of record NZ_QSFY01000018.1, on the reverse strand, counting down.
CCAATCGCGCGGCAATCGATCGTTTAACGGGAAGCGGCTTTGCCAAAGAGCAATCTCCCAATGGCGAGGTCAGTATTCAATCCGATCAAGATCACGTCCTCGCTGAGCGGGTAATTCAGCTTTTGGGTGGCGTTGGCAATATCGTGGGCGCAACCAACTGCGCCACGCGCCTGCGCGTCGAGGTCGCAGACCCTTCCATCGTTGCAGATAATGCGTCGTTTGTCGCGGTGGGCGCCAAGGGCCTCATCATTACGGGCAAGACCGCCCAGGTGATTATTGGCATCTCCGTTCCCCGCGTTAAAGAGCATTTTGACCAGATCATGGGCCTCGAGCCGGGATTTGTGTCCACCACCTCGGCCTCCCCTGCCGCCAGCGCAGCCCATAAGCGCGGCGATATCTGCTTCTTCGATATCGACGGAACACTCGCCTGGCAAGACCCTCGAGTGGCACAAGAGCTTCCCGAGAGCGAGCGAGACCTCTCCCCCTATCCCAATGAAGCGGTCTCGCAAGCCATCCGTGATTTTGTCGCCAAGGGCAATATGGCGTTTATCTGCACAGGGCGCACACTGAGCTGCATCCATCCAAAGCTGCTCGAGCTGCCCTGGACCGGCATCGTCTGCCTCGCGGGTGGCTATGTCGAACTTGAGGGACACGTGATTCGCGATTTGGCGATGACGCCCGGCATGCTGCAGCGCCTTGCTCCCATTCTTGAGCAATCGGACGAAGTGATTCGTTTTGAGGGACTCAATGGCGTCGTTCGCATGAGTGCCGATGCGCCCGACGCTCCGGGATACGCCCGCACCGTGGGCGATGCAATTACGCAGCTGCAACATTACAGCGCCTACAAGATCTTAATGTCCACGTCGCTTGCCAACCGCATCGCTCAGGATCAAGCGTTTGAGCCGCTGCTCTGCTTTAACGAGCTCGAGCTCGAAGTGACCGAGATTTCGCCTCGCGAATGCACCAAGCGCGAGGGTATCCAGTCCGTACTCGACGCCCTCGATCCCCACCACGGAACCGTATACGGCATCGGCGACGCCAGCAATGACGTCTCGCTGATGAACGCCGTCGATGTCGGTATCGCCATGGGCAATGCGCCGGACTTCCTCAAGGAAAAGGCCGACTATGTCACCGACAGCATCGACCACGACGGCGTCGTCACCGCGCTCGAACACTTTGGGCTTATCTAGCCAAGCCCCTACCGCACTTGCGGCCGCATGGACCAATCGTCTTCAACCGCCGCGCTCGACGCCCTAATGTGGCAATATGTTGTCTGCATAATGCAACGATGCAACCTATCAAAGAATGCGAGAACCCGTGTCCAGTCCGTTTACCAGCTTTTTAGCCCAGCACTTTGACCAGATTAACGACTATCTGGCCACGTTCTTTGACGGACAGGCGACTTCCGCCGATATCGAGCGCTACCTGTATACCCCGCTCTCGGCATTTACGGCAAACGCTGGCAAGCGCCACCGCCCGCTCATCTGCATGCTCGCCGCCACTGCGGTAGGCGGCAGCTTTGAGAGCGCCCGCAGCGCAGCGGCGGCCATCGAGCACTTTCAGTCGGGCGCACTCATCCACGACGACATCGCCGACAACGGGCAGATTCGTCGCGGCAAGCCCTGCATGCACCTTACCGAGGGCACCGGTCTTGCCATCAACTGCGGTGACCTGGCGCTCACCATGGTCACCAAGACGGTTCTCGACGACCCCACACTCAACGCAGACGTGAAGCTTCACGTGCTCCACGAGCTTACCGAGATGATCGTCCGTACCATCGAGGGCCAAGCGCTCGACCTGGGCTGGGTCCGCGACGAGCGCTTTGACATTTCGGTCGACGATTATCTGGACATGGCGACGCACAAGACCGCGTACTACAGCGGAGCGACGCCGCTTGCCGCCGGAGCCATTATCGGCGGCGGCAGCGAAGAGCAGATTGAGGCACTGCGCGCCTTTGGGCTGCACACGGGCCTTGCCTTCCAGATTCAAGACGACCTGCTCAACTTGATCGGCACCAAGGAGGCCGCCAACAAGGACTTCCGCACCGATATCACCGAGGGCAAGCGCACCCTCGTTGCCGTGCATGCCCTGTCAGACGAGCGCTATCACGACGAGATCGAGGCAATCCTTTCCTCGGGCACCGAGGACCCTGCGCAGCTCGCACGCGCCGTGGAGATCTTCCAGGAGACCGGCTCCATCGATTACGCCCACACCTATGCGCTCGACCTGACCGCTAAGGCCAAGGCCGCTATCGAAGGCGTCGAGCTCGACCCGCATGCGCGCGAGCTCTTCCTCTCAATGGCAGATTTCTTTGTGGAGCGTCTTAACTAGCGGGGGTCATAAAACCTGTGGGCAGCGAGTTTGGGTACAAGTTGCTACACTATTGAGTGCATGTTTATAAATTGTCTCGCGTTGTCTATCCGACACACGCTCAAAATAGTACGAATGGTACGCCGAAAGGGGTTCGTTCATGGAACCTATTACCACGGGCATGCAGGGAGCAGCCGTCGAGGACGTCCAGTCCCGCCTTCTGCAGCTCGGCTATACAATCGATGACGCCGAGGTTGTCGACAAGCGCTTTGGCACCACCACCGAGCAGGCCGTCAGCACCTTCAGGCTCGACAGCGGCCTTGCTGCCGGTCATGCCGTCGATATCCCCTGTTGGAGCGCCCTGGTCGACGCCTCGTATAAGCTGGGCGACCGCACCCTGTATCTGCGCATGCCCAATTTCCATGGCGCCGATGTGCAGGCCCTGCAGCGCGCTCTCAACGTTTTGGGCTTTGCCTGTGGCGAAGACGACGGCTACTTTGGTCCGCATACCGAGGCCGCCCTGCAGCAGTTCCAGGAAAATGTCGGCCTGTTTGCCGACGGCATGGCCTTCCAGGACACCTACGCCTACATCAACCGCCTGCACCATGTGTGGGAGGGCAAGCCCTCGGTCACCGAAGCCGAGTCCCGCATCGGTTTTGCTCGCGCCGCCAACGTGCTCGAGCGCTTCCAGATCGCCGTTATCGGCGAGGACCCCATCGCACGCAGCGTTGCTTCGCGCATGTGGAACATCGCCACGGCAACGACCGACAACAGCGGCATGATGCTCTGCGACTCCGAGGTCCCAACCGACGTTGACCTGGTGCTCGAGATCGCAAGCGACGAGCTGCCCGCCGACGCCGCGCCACGCGCCACGATTGCCCTCGCCGAGTGCCACAACCTGGCCCAGCGCATCCGCACCGCCAATGTCGCCGCGCAGCAGAAGCCGGCTCGCATTCGCATTGAGCTCACGGGCATGACGCGCTACAACGGCACCTTCACGGCCAGCGACGCGCAGACGCTCGCCGTACGTCTACTCGACGGCGTTTGCGATGCCCTCGCAGATTAGGTAAACTAGACGAGTTGCTTTTGGGCAACACCACACATTGGGACGTAGTTCAACGGTAGAACTCCGGTTTTTGGTGCCGGCTGTTGGGGGTTCGAATCCCTCCGTCCCAGCCATTAAAACTGAGCGCCCTAAGCCCATAACGGCCCAGGGCGCTTTCTTGTGGGCAAGCGGAGGAATTCGAACCCGCAAGGGTGCGGAGCTGAGGAAACGCGAAGCGTTTTCCAGCGCAGCACGCAAGGAGCGAAGCGACGCAGCGGGGCGCGGCCGCCGACCAGGCGGACGCGGAATCCCTCCGTCCCACACCAGCCAAGAGCCCCTCACGTCAAGCAAATCGAGCCAACGCCGCCAAGCGGAGGGATTCGAACCCGCAAGGGTGCGGAGCGATGCAGCGGGGCGCGGCCGCCGCAGGCAGACGCGGTGTCGGCACTTGGGGACGCTCCTAAGTGCCGGCATTATAGGAACGTCCCCAAGTGCCGGCTCGGGACTATTTTCGAGGACCCTCCGAAGGACTGTGGCCAAAAAACGGCAAATATGAGTACTGTCACCGTTGTAGCTACATTATTTTCGTTAATAAAAGAAGATCTTAATGAGATTTATTCGCATCAAGGTCTTCCTTTAATGAACACTTGAGGAGATACGGCAGCTTATCTGCTCGATCGACACGTCAAATCACCTTAAATGTGGTCAAAATTACTGCTACTAAAAGAGTATCAGTACTCATATTTGATGTTTTTTGGCCACGGCTCTTTATAGACACCCTGCACAGCGACGGTGGTAGATTTCGGAACGTGTCCGTCAGCCCCGTTCCGAAAAGCGAGCCGCATGCAACGGCCAAGCCACGACAGGCCCCGGGAGAGCGGAATTTAGTTGTTTAGCATGCGGTCGAAGCTTCCCGAGTCGCCATCCCGATAGTCAGCGGTCATCAGAATCTCCTGCGGAATGCGCCCGCCTTCACGTAGCACGTTGCGGAACTGCACACGCGTGACCATGGGCAGATCCTTGATCGTCGCCGCCAAGTTCTGCGGCACGCCCTGGTTGGCAGCCGCGGGCTCGCACTCTCCGCCGGCCTTCACGCGACGCTTGTGCTCGGCGAGCATGGCGCGGTACATGCCAGCATGCAGGCGAATCTCAACCACATTGGCATTGCGAGCCTGCTCGACGATGCGCGCGCCCTCGCGGTCGATATCGCCCACGTAGTAGACGTAGTTAAAGCGATAGCCAATCTCGGCCAGATAATCGTCCAGGGCATGCGAGACGCTCGCCTTGCATCCGCCGCCAAAAATCACGCCGCCCACCTTGATGCCAAAGAGCTTGGCGTGCTTGCGGCCACGCAGCAGCTTGACGATCTCGTCGTAGGTGTCCAGGTTTTCGACCATAATGAACGGCTTGTCGGCGCCCAGCGTAAAGAAGCCCGTAAAGTGCACGGGGCGATTGGGGGCGACCTTGATCGCCTGCATGCTGATGCCCTTTTCGGTCATGCGCCTTATCAGGCGCTCACCGTGCTTGCCGTCAAAAGCCTTCTCGTCGTTAAAGATCTGGTAGGCACGCTGGCGGCGCGAGGCAACCGGCGTATCGGCACCTCGGTTCTGCTCGATCCAAGCCTGGATGATTGCGATTTCCTCGGCAATCTTGCGGTTGGACATCTCGTTGTGCTGAGTGCGCTGCGGAGCCTTTTTGCCGTCCTTGCCCTCGACCTTTACGATCTGTGTCTGCTGCTCCTTGATCTTAGAGAGCGCCGTAGGCGTAGGGACAACCTTGAGCAGCTGCCTGCCTAAAACGCGGGCAAGGGCGAACGCCGATACCTCACCGCGAACGGCCGACTTGGGCTGCTGGGCAGCAGTACCTGCTGCGGAAGACTCCGGCTTCTTCTGAGACTTGCGTTTAGAATCGCCTTGGGAATTGCGCTCGCGCTTCGGCATAGACGCCTGCTTCTGCGGACGATCGGACTTGCTCTCCTTCGCCGGCTGGCGCTTAGGCTGCCCCGAAGAAACCTCGGCCTTCGCATCCTCGTCCTGCGGCGTGGTCCTCTCGGCTGCAGTCTCGGCATGGGAACTGCGGCCCCCACGATGGCGACGGCGGCGAGGCTTGCTCGACGCGCCCCGCTCCGTCTGCTCATCAGTAGGCTGCTGGCCCTTGGCCTCGGCATCAGCCTCAAGCTGCGGCTCAACAGGCTTTTGCTCGCGAGCCGCCGGCTCAACGGCCTTCTCGTCCTGGGTGGTCGAAACCGACTCGCCCTTCTCCTGACGCTTTACGGGATACGCGCGTCCCGCAAAACCGCGGCCGGGACGACACGAACCCGGAGCCTTCTTGGCAGACTCCTCAACATCGTCTGCAACCTCAGAAGACTCTTCGACCTCACGCGCGGCACCCTGCTGTGCAGCCTTAAAGTGAGCACCGCGGCGGCGCTTGGGCTCTTGGGCCTCCACGGGCTTTTGCTCCTTCGCGGGCTTCTGCGACTCGGCAGCAACCTCGGTCTCAACAGCCTCGGCATCCGTCTCACCCTTTCGAGCAACGGCGCGACGGAAGCGCTCCTGCTGGGCGCGGCGCTGTGCATCGCGCTTGCCTCCCCCGCCAAAACCGCCGCGTCCTGCCTTGGCCGTAAAGGCACGCACAACGTTCTCATCGAGCAACTCATCGGTATCGACATGCTCACGCGGAGCAACTTCTTCCACAGCAGGCACGTCAGCGGAATCCTCGACGACAAAATCTTCGACGGACTCGGCAGGTTGCTCCTGGGCATCGCGGATCTCGGCATTGATGGTATAGAACGCCGGGCGCCCGTTAATGCCACTACCCTCGATCTTGGTCACGATATTTGCCGCGATAAGCTCATCGCGCATCGCCTTGGTGTCGCACTCCTTATCGACGGAGCGGAAAATCTGCGCCAGCGCGCTCGACTTAATCTTGAGCGCCTTGCGGCAGAGCAGGTCGTAGGCAACCAGCTTGGCGCGCTCGGCAGAAAGCGACGTCTGGCTGCTCAGACGCTCAGCCAGGGCATCGACATTGTTTTGATTATCGGAATATACCGTCTTGGCCACGGGGCCCCTTTCATATGCACACATATACGTCCATATGGTACAACGCACGAGCCTATCCACGCAAAACATCTGCGAGAACGCCCTTGCACCACCTGTTCTCACAAGAAAAAAGACCGGGTCCGCTTGATTGCGGACCCGGTCTTTCCGAGTCAAATAGACGGGAGATTCAACCCGTCCGACCGACTAGGCCTTAGCGGCCTCGGCGTCGGCAGGAGCTTCAGCGGCAGCGGCGCGACCGTACTCGGCCTTGCCCATCTCGGACCACTCGGGCTCCTCATCAGGCATGGAGCCAGCCTCCTTGCCGAAGAACTCCTTGAGGCAGTTGACGGCGACGATGAGGCCCAGGACCATCAGCAGGACGGCAAAGACGAGCTGCAGGCCCTTGGTGGCGGCGACGGAGACGGCGGCCGTGGTGGCGGTAGCCGGGATGGTACCGAAGAAACCGTAGGCCTGGACGGCGGTCATGCAGCCCATGGCGCTCTGGACCAGCGAGGTGAAGGTGCAGCAGAGCAGGAAGGCGACGGGCACGTAGAGCATCCAGCCCTTGCGACCGGTGCACTTGCAGAACACGGCGAGGGTGATCATGGTCATACCGCCGAGCAGCTGGTTGGAAGCACCAAAGAGCGGCCAGATGTTGGCATAGCCACCAAAAGCGAGGGCGAGACCGGGAAGCAGGGTAACGACCGTGGCGAACCAGGGGTTGCCGAGGACCTTCATATAGCCGGCCTTGGACTCGATGGCCAGAGCATCGTTGGTCTGGGCAAAGAACTCGGAGAACGAGGTGCGGGCGATGCGGGCGACGGCGTCGAGCGAGGTCAGGGCCAGAGCGGAGACGTTCATAGTCATGAAGACGGTAGCGAGCGTGCCGTCAACACCGAAGGCCTGCATACCGCGGGAGATACCAGCGGCGAAGATCTGGAACGGGGTGGAAGCGACGCCGGCGTTGAGGGCACCAGTGCCGGCGGTGTTCATATCGGAGAACATGATGCCGGCGACGATGATGGCAAGGATGCCGACGAAGGACTCGACGATCATGGCGCCATAACCGACCTTGACGGCGTCCTGCTCCTTCTCGACCTGCTTGGAGGAGGTACCAGAAGAAACGAGGCTGTGGAAGCCGGAGAGGGCACCGCAGGCAACGGAAACAAACAGGACCGGGAACATCATGCCAGAAGCGCTGGAGAAGCCGGTAAAGGCCGGAGCGGTGATGGTGGCCTGGCCGTTAACACCCAGGACGACGATACCGAGGACAGCGCAGGCGATCATGACGATCATCATGATGGAAGTGAGGTAGTCGCGAGGGGTCTTGAGCATCTGGATGGGCATGGCGCCAGCAAAGACCAGGTAGACCATGACAACGGCGAACCACTGGAACTTGTCCAGGTAGACCGGGAACTGCATGCCGACGGCAAACATGAGAACCATGAGCACCACGCCAGTGACAAACTCGGCAGCGCCGGTGAGGTTGAACTTCTTCTGGGCCCAACCAAAGGCGATAGCGACGAAGGTGAACAGGATGGAGATGGTACCAGCGCAGCCGGCGGCATAGGACTTGGTGAAGTCGATAGCACCGGTGGCAGCGCCAGAAGCGTCAACGACCGAGGTGAACATGAACGTCTTGCAGACCATGTCGGTGAAAGCGGCGATGACGATGATGCAGAACAGCCAGCAGAACAGCAGGAACAGGCGACGGCCGGTCTTGCCGATGTATTTCTCGATGAGCTGGGCCAGGGACTTGCCGTTGTTCTTCATCGAAGCGTACAGAGCACCAAAGTCGTGGACGGCGCCAAAGAAGATGCCGCCGACGAGGACCCAGAGCACGACGGGCAGCCAGCCAAAGGCCATGGCGACGATCGTACCCGTGACAGGGCCAGCACCGCAGATCGAGCTGAACTGGTGCGAGAACGCGGTAAAGGCGGAGACGGGCGAGAAGCTCTTGCCGTCCTTCATGCGCTTGGCCGGCGTGAGGGCCTCTTTGTCAACGCCCCACTTGTTGGCCAGCCAGCGGCCGTAGCCCAGATAGCCACAGGCGAGCACCGCCGCGGCCACAACCATGAGCAAAACTCCGTTCATTACATTTCCTCCTCTAAAAAGAACTTCCTAGACATAAAAAATGAGGGCCGTCGGTTGCGCTCGACGGCCCTCATCTTCATCAGCCGCCCGTTATCGTACGGGCTAGCTGTATGTGCTAACCCGCATCAGATAATTACTACGCTGATAATGTTTAGCTGATGCGTGAACATGTCTAAGAAATCCTCTTCAATCATGATGTGAACGATCCGTGCGTGTTCACATCCCCCAGTGGTTGAAAAGGAGTATGAAACTTTAGTTACCTAAAGTCAACGCAAATTTGTAATGGATTTTCAACTTTTTTGAATTTCTCGTTATAAAACGCCACTGACCTCGGACTTTACCGAACGACAGTTTTTGCTTGAGAGATGCCCTCGGGGGCGGGGCGGGTGCCTGCCGCCATATAT
>NZ_QSFY01000017.1:0-47302 GCF_003467965.1 Collinsella sp. AM42-18AC | reverse complement strand
ATTCTAAAAAACACCTTGCCAAATAGGAGCGTCAGACCAGGAAACCCCCTTATCCACAGCTCCGAAGGAGCAGGATAAGGGGGTTTCCATGGTCGAGGACGTTCTGAAAACTAAGTCCAGCACGGGCCCGGACAAACAGCCGACTACAGGTCGATGTGCGATTCCTTAATCGGGAACGGCTCCGCGAAGTGGCACGCGCAGCAGTGGCCCGGGGCAACTTCCTTAAACTCAGGAAGCTTCTCGGAGCAGATGCCCTGCGCGATCGGACAGCGCGTGTGGAAACGGCAGCCGGTCGGCGGATCTAGCGGCGACGGCGGATCGCCAGCGAGGATGATGCGCTTGCGGGTCTTCTGAATATCCGGATCGGGCACCGGCACGGCAGACAGCAGCGACTGCGTGTACGGATGGTGAGGCTCGCTATAGAGCGTCTTCCAATCCGAAACCTCGACCATCTTACCCAGATACATAACGGCAACGCGATCGGAGATGTGCTGCACGACGGACAGGTCGTGGGCGATAAAGAGATACGCCGTACCAAACTTGTCCTGCAGTTCCTTAAGCAGGTTCAGAACCTGGGCCTGAATGGAAACATCCAAAGCGGATACCGGCTCGTCACAGATAATCAGCTTGGGCTTCAGCGCAAAAGCGCGGGCGATGCCGACACGCTGACGCTGGCCGCCCGAGAACTCGTGCGGATAGCGGTTGATGTGCTCGGGGTTCAGACCGACGACATCCAGCAGCTCGCGAACACGCTCGATACGCTCTTCCTTGGTGCCCACACCATGAATGGTCATGGGCTCGGAGACGATCTCACCAATCGTCATACGAGGGTTCAGCGAAGCATAGGGATCCTGGAAGATAAACTGCATCTCGCGACGCATATCCTTGATCTCGTGCTTGCTCATCTCGGCAACATCTTTGCCCTGGAAGAACACCTTACCTGCCGTCGGCTTCGTCAGGCGCATGATGGTGCGGCCCGTGGTGGACTTACCGCAACCAGACTCGCCGACCAGGCCAAAGGTCTCGCCCGGATAAATCTCGAACGAAATGTCATTCACAGCAGAGACGACGCGCTTGGAAAAACGCTTGGCGAACATGCCGGACTCTGCGGGGAACTCCTTAGAAAGATGCTCGACCTTCAGCAGCGGAGTGCGCTCGTTATTGTCTGTCATTTACGCCTCGCCTCCCTTCTTGGAATCCTTGCGCGTGCGGGACGTCTCAGGGGCGTTCTTGAGGAACTCGGGGTCACCGGAATAATGGCACGCAGAATAGTGGCCGGACTCGGTAACAACGCGCTCGGGGCGCTGCTTGCGGCACTTGTCCGTCGCATAGGGGCAGCGAGGAGAGAAGACGCAGCCCTCGGGCAGGTTCATGAGCGAAGGCGGGTTGCCGTGAATCGGCGTCAGCGGCTTCTTCTCATCGATGGCCTGCTCCGGGATGGAGCGAATAAGACCCCAGGTGTAGGGATGGCGGCTCTCGTAGAAGATTTCCTCAGCAGTACCGAACTCGACGGGACGGCCGGCGTACATAACCATGATTTTGTCGGCCATATCGGCGACAACGCCCAGGTCATGGGTAATCATGATAATGGCGTTGCCGTTCTTCTCCTGCATCTCCTGCATAAGCTCAATAATCTGAGCCTGAATGGTAACGTCCAGGGCAGTCGTGGGCTCGTCGGCAATCAGGATATCGGGGTCGCAGGCAAGAGCCATAGCGATCATGACACGCTGACGCATTCCGCCGGAGAACTGGTGCGGATATTCATTGACGCGCTTCTCGGGCTCGGGGATACCCACGAGGTCCAAAAGCTCGGTAGCGCGCTTGAGCGCCTCCTGCTTGGAATAGCCACGGTGCAGACGAAGGCCCTCGCCCACCTGCTTGCCGATCTTATAGACCGGGTTCAAGGAGGTCATAGGATCCTGGAAGATCATCGCGATATCGTTACCGCGAATGTGCTGCATCTCTTCCTCGGTCATTTCGAGGATAGAACGACCGCGATAGCGAACGTCGCCGCCCTCGATCTTTCCCGGAGGCATCGAAATGAGGCCCATGATGGTCATGGCGGTCACGGACTTACCAGAGCCGGACTCACCGACGACACCCAGGGTCTCACCGCGATCGAGCGTGTAGGACACACCGTCGACGGCGCGAACGACGCCATCCTCGGTGTGGAAATACATCTTAAGGTCATCGACCTCGAGCAGATGCTGGCCCTCGGGAACCGGCTGGTCCTTCAGGTCCACATAGTTCTTGTTCTTCTTCATCCTTATGCGTCCTTCATCTTGACGTCGAGGGCGTCGCGCAGACCGTCACCCAGCAGGGTGAAGGCGAGCACCGTCGAGAGAATTGCCAGACCGGGCATGATCATCATCCAGGGAGCAGTCAGAAGATACTGCTGACCGTCCTGAATCATGGAGCCCCACGAAGGCGTAGGCGGGATAACGCCCATGCCGAGGAAGGACAGGGCAGACTCGGTCAGAATAGCGCCGCCAATGTTCATGGTCGCATAGACCACGATAGAAGCAACGGAGTTCGGGAAGATATGGCGCATAACGATACGCGCATCGGATGCACCCATAGCGCGAGCGGCGTCAACATAATCGTTCTCTTTGACCGTTAGGATCGCAGATCGGAAGACACGGGCAATCGAGGGCCAGCCGAGAATGCCGATGGCGATAAAGACATTCTGAAGACCACGACCGATAACGGCAATCATGGCAACAACGAACAGCACGTACGGGAACGCCAGGAAGATGTCCGCACAGCGCATGATGATCGTATCCCAGATGCCGCCATAGAAACCGGCCAGGGCGCCCATGACCAGACCGATCACCGTAGAGATGGCGGTGGCCATAATACCGACGGAAAGCGAAACGCGTGCACCGTAGATAACACGGACGAGAATGTCACGACCAAGAGAGTCGGTGCCAAACGGATGCTCGGCACACGGAGCCAGCAGCGACGTCTCGGCCATGGTGGTCGAGTCGGAAGCCGTCGGCGAACCGAGCCAGGGCTTAGCCCACAGATCGGCGGTCAGGGCGACCACAACAACGATGATGATCCAGCAGACACCGATAACGGCGAGCTTGTTCTTACGAAGACGCTTAAAAGCGTCGCCCCACAGCGTGCGGGACTTGGCGGGAGCAGATGCGGCCTTGGTGGCGGTAGCCTGCTCCTGAGACTGAGAATCAGTTTCCTGCATGAGACGTACCTCCCTTAGGCCTTATCCGACGGACCGCCAAGGCGGATGCGCGGGTCGAGGAATGCATAGCTAATGTCGACGAGCAGGTTGATCACCATAACGACGACAACAATGAGCGTAACGCCGCCCATAACGATGGGCCAGTCGCGCATGCTAATGGCGCGGTAGACCTCGAAGCCGATGCCGGGCCAGTTAAAGACCGTCTCGGTCAGGATGGCGCCCGAAAGCATGCCGCCGAAGTCGACACCAATATAGGTAACGACGGGGATGAGTGCATTCTTAAGCGCATGCTTGATAATGATCGCGCGATTGGAGAGACCCTTGGCCTTTGCCGTACGGATGTAATCCTGGTTCATGACGTCAAGCAGCTGCGAGCGCATAATGCGGGCGGCATAAGCGGTCGAAACCGAAGCCAGCGTAATGGTCGGAAGCACATAGTGCATCCAATCCTGATACTGAGAGCTGGAACCGCCGGCACCCGAGATCGGCATGGAGAATGCACCGCCGGTGGCATCCTTAAGGATGACGCCAAAGAACAGCTGCAGCAACATACCGAGCCAGAAGGCCGGGACGGCAACGAGAATCGACGTGGTGAGCGTTACCAAAATATCCCAGAAGGAATAACGCTTAACCGCCGAAATGATACCCGCACCGATACCCATGATCGCCTCGAGCACGATGGCGCACGCGGCAAGTTTGACCGTATACGGATACTTCTGGGCAAAGATTTCCGTAACCGGCAGCTTGCGCTGGTACGAATTGCCCAGATCGCCATGAAGCAGGCCGTTCATGTAATACAAGTAACGGTCCACGAGCGACGTTTGAACGGGATCGCCGTTCTCGTCAAGGATCGCGTTGCCGTCCTCGTCCGCCTGGACCAGGTGATAGCGCACGCGAAGTTGAAGCTCCACCTCGGGGGACAGAGCCTTGTCTCCACCGATCAGCTTGATCGGATCTCCCGGCACGATGTTCTGGAGGGCGAACAGAATCAGCGTAACGCCCAAAAATACCGGGATGAACTGAAGCACACGTTTAACGATGTACTTACCCATACCACTCCCCTATCTAGGGATTAACCTAAATGGGATGCCGATCGCCAGACCGGCATCCCAAAATTACCATCAGCCAGTTTACCCCAGGTTAGGGAGAACTGTATGTTTCCCATGAGGTCTACGTAAATACTTGACCCTCACGGAAGCTGCAAAACCCTTAGGCGAGCTCGGCGGTACCCAGATCGGCGTGCTTCTGCGGATCAACATAGAGATGCTTGACGCGGTCAGAGCCAGCGATGGTGTGCGTGTAGAACATCACCGGGATAACCGGGCAGTCAGCAGCGACCATGGCGTCGGCCTCCCGCATCTTGGCGATGCGCTCCTCGTCATCAACCGTGGTGCGGGCCTCGTCGACCTTGGCATCGAACTCGGGGTTGCTGTAACCGGAGCGGTTGTCGCCACCGAGGGAGTCGGAGTGGAACAGCGGGTACAGGAAGTTGTCCATGATCGGGTAATCGGCGATCCAGCCCAGACGGCCGAACTGATAGTTGAAGTTCTGATACTGCTCGAGCAGGGCAGACCACTCAGGGGTATCGGAGACAGCGGTAACGCCAACCTTGGCGAGGTCGCCGATGATGGACTCCATGATCTCCTTGTGACCACCGTCCTGGTTGTAGGAAAGGGTCACGCTAATGCCACGATCGCCGTTAGCGCCAGCGGGAGCGACCTTGTCGAGGTACTCGTTAGCCTTGTCGACGTCATAGGCGCAGAACTCCCATGCGCCCTCCTTGTAGCCGGCGATTCCCGGAGGAACAATACCGTCGGCGGGGGTACGGGTACCCTTGAAGATGGTCTTGCAGATGGCCTCACGGTTGATGGCCAGGGAGATGCCCTTGCGCAGGTCGGCGTTATTGAACGGCTCGGCCGTGGTGTTGCAGGTCAGATAGTACGTGGAAGGCTCGGCACCGAGCAGCATATGCTCGCCGTCACCCATGGTGTAGCCGTCCTTGGACTCGCCACGGTCCTTCTTGGCGGCGTCGATCTGAGCAACGGGAACGTCGCAGACATCGAGGTTACCGGCCTGGAACTCCTTGTAAGCGGTCTCCATGTCCTTGATGACCTGGAAGTGGATGCCATCGATCTTGGCCTTGTCGCCATAGTAATCATCGAACTTCTTGAGGTTGATCTCCTGGCCATCCTCCCACTTACCGTCCATCATGAACGGGCCGTTACCGACCGGGGCAAGGTAGAAGCTCTTGACATCGGACTCGGCGCACTCGGGAACCGGGGACAGAGCCGGGTGAGAGGCGACGAAGGGGAAGTCGGCGTAAGCGGAAGACAGCTTGACGACGAGGGTCTCATCGTCGGGGCAAGTAACACCGCTGAGCTCGGTAGCGTTGCCGGCAAGCAGATCGTCATAGCCCTCAACCATGGAAAGGTGATAGGAGACCTCGGAAGGACCATACTCGGTGGCGATGGCCGACTTGGTGTTGACTAGACGCTCCCAACCGAGCTTGAAGGACTTGGAGGTAACGTCGTCACCGTTGTGGAACTTAGCCTTCTTGATCTTGAAGGTGAACTCGGTGGCGTCGTCGTTAGCCTCAAAGGACTCGCAAGCCAGCGGAACGATCTCGCCCTTCTCGGGGTCGTACTCCGTCAGAGCGTCGAAGAGCTGGTACTCGACCTGAGTGCCCTGATCCTCCTGGACGTTGTAGGGGTCGATGCAGACCGGGTTGTTGATGTAGAAGTTCAGCGTCGAACCGGAGTCAGATCCGGAAGCGTCGCCGCCCTTCTTGCCGCACGCGGCAAGAAAAGCCATGGAGCTCGCAGCGAGGGTGCCGCCAACAAAGGCGCGACGACCCATAACGGGCTGGTGGAACATAGAATCAGCCATGCCATCCTCCTTATGAGATAGGACAAAGAAATGTTCAGTCGGACATATGTCGAGACAATCCGATCCGAACCATCAAAACGCCGCCCGCTGCTATGGCTGGTTATGCACAACAGACCAACGTTTTGCAATACAGTAGCGCATTTTATGCACGATTTGGGGCTAATTCCGGTTAACGGTCGAGAATTTCTTTAGTTGGGCGAAGTATGTGGGGATATTTTGACTCTGTTACAAGTCTGTAAACAAAAAGGGCCCCGCACATACGGGACCCTTTACAAACGTATAAACGCCGATGCTTAGTAGCCGACGATGCCCTGCGGGAAGAAGAACATGCACAGAACGACACACACGGCAAAAACGACGGCCATAATTACCGTCAGGCGATCGAGGTTCTGCTCCATGACGCCCGTGGCAGAGCTGGAGTTATACAGCGAGCTAGCGATCATATCCGAAACGCCGGTACCCTTACCGGAATGCATCAGAACGAGAATCGTCAGTGCCACGGCAGAAACAGCCCAAACGACAAACAGAAGAATCTGGAACGGACCCATAGATAAGCTCCTTAATAGAACAATTCAAACTCCAGTACTGTACCACAACCCCCAACACTCCCCCACCTGCCATTTAGGGACGGGGTAGAAATGGCAGAAATACCAAAAAAGGGGGTCGTCCAGTTGTGGACAACCCCCTTACTAGAAAACGATATTTGTTTTCTATTAGGCCTCGGTGGCGAGCACGCGACCCGTCATCTCGGCGGAAGGCTCAATACCAGCCATGGTGAGCATGGTCGGAGCGATATCGGAAAGACGGCCGTCCTCGATACCGGTGAGCTTGGCCTTCTCATCAACGATGATGAACGGCACGCGGTTGGTGGTGTGAGCCGTAAACGGATGCTTGGAACCGTCGGAAGCAACGTCAAACATGTGGTCGGCGTTACCATGGTCGGCGGTAATCAGCGCAAAGCCGCCCTTGGCGAGAATCGCCGGGACAACCTTGGACAAAGCATCGTCAACAGCCTCGACGGCCTTAACGGCCGCGTCGAAGACACCGGTGTGACCAACCATGTCGCAGTTCGCGAAGTTCACGATGTAGAAATCAGCGCGATCCTCGTTGATTGCGGCGACGAGCTTCTCGGTAACCTCGGGAGCGCTCATCTCAGGCTGCAGATCGTAGGTAGCGACCTTGGGGGAAGCGACGAGCACGCGCTCCTCGCCCTCCTTGGGCTCCTCGATGCCGCCGTTGAGGAAGAACGTCACGTGGGCGTACTTCTCGGTCTCGGCGGTGTGCAGCTGCTTGAGGCCATTGGCGGCGATAACGTCGGCCAGAACGTTCTCGGGGAACGTCTTGGGGAAGGCGACCTCGACGTCAAACGTCGGATCGTACTCGGTCATCGTCACAAAGTGCGAAAGCTTGATCTGCTCGCGCTCAAAGCCGTCGAACTCCTTGTCCGTGAACACGCGGGTCATCTGACGAGCGCGGTCGGGACGGAAGTTGAAGAAGATGGCCGCGTCGCCCTCGTGGATACCCTCGTTGTGGGCAGCGAAGGGCTCGACGAACTCGTCGCCGCGCGGATCCTTCTCGTAGTAGGCCTTGATACCGGCAACGGGATCGGTATCGGCATCGGACGCGTTGACCATGACGTCGTAGGCGCGCTGGATGCGCTCCCAACGGTTGTCGCGGTCCATGGCCCAATAGCGGCCCGAAACGGTGGCAACGCGAGCGTCGCAACCGGTCTCCTCGGAGATCTTAGCCAGGAAGGCGCAGAACTCACTCATGTAGCCGGCACCGGACTGCGGGTCGACGTCACGGCCATCCATAAAGGCGTGGACGCGAACGGTCTTGACGCCATGCTGGGCAGCCATCTTGACCAGAGCCTCGACGTGGTTCATGTGAGAATGAACACCGCCAGGGCTCATAAGGCCCATGAGGTGGAGAGTCTTGCCTTCGGCCTTGACATCGTCCATGGCCTTGACGAAGACCTCGTTCTTGGCGATGGAGCCGTCCTTGATGGCATTGTTGATGCGCGAAAGCTCCTGGAACACGATGCGGCCGGCACCGATGTTGAGGTGGCCTACCTCGGAGTTGCCCATCTGACCGTCGGGAAGGCCCACGTCCTCGCCCGAAGCACCGAGCGTGGTGTGGGGATACTGAGCGTACAGGCTATCAAGGAAGGGCGTCTTGGCAGCGGCGACGGCGTTCTCGCCATCGGCCGGAGCAAGGCCGCAGCCATCCATGATGATCAGGAGTGCAGGAAGATGACGCTGTGCCATATGTCCTACTCGCCTGCCTTGACGACCATAGAGGCGAAGTCGGCAGCCTTGAGCGAAGCGCCGCCCACGAGGGCGCCGTCAACGTCGGGCTTGGCGACGAGCTCGGCAATGTTGCCGGGCTTAGCGGAACCACCGTACAGGACGCGGATACCGTCGGCGAGCTCCTCGCCAAACATCTCCTTGAGGGTCTCACGGATAGCGCCGCAGACCTCCTGGGCGTCCTCAGCGGTAGCGGTCTTTCCGGTGCCGATGGCCCAGATGGGCTCGTAGGCGACGACGACCTGCTTGGGGCAGGTGATCTCAAGACCAGCAAGGCCAGCCTTGACCTGGTTCACGACGTGCTCGACATAGGTGCCAGCCTCGCGGACCTCGAGGGACTCGCCGCAGCAGAAGACGGGAACAAGACCGGCGGCAACGAGGGCCTTGGCCTTCTTGTTCTGATCCTCGTCGGTCTCGTGGAAGTAGTCGCGACGCTCGGAGTGACCGATGATGCAGTAGGTGCAGCCAGCGGACTTGAGCATGTCGCAAGAGGACTCACCGGTGAAGGCACCCTTGGCCTCCCAGTACACGTTCTGAGCACCGAGGGCGATGGGGGCAGCCTGAATACGGTCATGAACCGTGGTGATGTCAATGGTCGGAGGGCAGACGAGCACCTCGACGCCAGCCGGAACCTCGGGCAGAGCCTGAGCCAGCTCGTCGGCGAGCTTGGCGGCCTCGGCGACGTCGTTGTTCATCTTCCAGTTACCAGCGATAAGAAGGGTGCGATTAGGCATCGAGAAGCGCCTCCACTCCGGGCAGGGCCTTACCCTCGACGAGCTCCATGGAAGCGCCACCACCGGTGGAGATCCAGCTCATCTTGTCGGCCAGGTTGAACTTGTTGACAGCCGCGACAGAGTCACCACCGCCGATGATCGAGGTGCAGTCGGCCTCGGCGACGGCCTCGGCGATAGCCTGGGTGCCGTGAGCGAAGTTGTCGAACTCGAAGACGCCCATGGGGCCGTTCCAGAACACGGTCTTGGCGCCCTTGACGGCCTCGGCGTAGAGCTCCTCGGTCTTGGGGCCGATGTCCATGCCCTCACGATCGTCGGGGATAGCGTCGGAAGCGACAACCTCGGGGACAGCGTCCTCGCCAAAGTGATCGGCAACGCGGTTGTCGATGGGGAGCAGGATCTTGACGCCCTTCTCCTCGGCCTTCTTGAGCATCTCGCCGGCGCGCTCGACCCAGTCCTCTTCCTTGAGGGACTGACCGACGGTCAGACCCTGAGCCAGGAAGAAGGTGTAGGCCATGCCGCCACCGATGATCAGGGTATCAGCGGAGTCGATGAGGTGATCGAGAACGCCGATCTTGGAGGAAACCTTGGAACCGCCGACGATAGCGACGAAGGGGCGCTCGGGCTCGGCGAAGATGCCGGTCAGCGTGTCGACCTCCTTCTCGAGCAGGAAGCCGGCGACGGCAGGCAGGTAAGCGGCGGGGCCCACGACGGAACCCTGGGCGCGGTGAGCGGTGCCGAAGGCATCGAGAACGAAGACGTCACCATAGGAAGCGAGCTTCTTGGCGATCTCGGGATCGTTCTTCTTCTCACGCTTGTCAAAACGGACGTTCTCGAGAACGAGGACCTTGCCCGGCTCGACGGCGGCAACAGCCTCAGCAGCCTTCTCGCCGTAGGTGTCGGCGACAAAGGCAACATCGAGACCAGAGAGCTCAGCGAGCTTCTTGGCGACGGGCTCGAGGGACAGCTCGGGCTGGAAGCCGGTGCCATCGGGACGGCCGAGGTGGCTCATGAGGATGACGCGAGCGTTGTGCTCAACGAGGTAGTTGATGGTGGGCAGGGCAGCCTTGATGCGGGTGGTATCGCCAACGACGCCATCCTTGATAGGCACGTTGAAGTCAACGCGGACGAGAACGCGCTTGCCGTCGACATCGATGTCGCGGACGGTCTTCTTGGTAAAGGCCATGTTTGCTTCTACCTTTCGTACGTGTCTGCCTCCCATTACGGCAGACGATTTCCTATAAAAAGGGCGCGACCCTAGGGTGTAAGCCCTATGAGGCCGCGCCCTTCTTTAGACGCTCAACGAGCTATTCGCTAAAAGCTAAATTAAGCAACGAACTTCTCGAAGTACTTGATGGTACGGACCATCTGAGAGGTGTAGGAGTTCTCGTTGTCGTACCAAGAGGTGACCTGAACGAGGGTCTGGCCGTTGCCGAGGTCAGAGCACATGGTCTGAGTGGCGTCGAAGATGGAGCCGTGGGTCTCGCCGATGATGTCGGTGGAGACGATATCGTCCTCGTTGTAACCGAAGGTCTCGGAGATGGTGGAAGCGTAGGCCTTCATAGCGGCGTTGACCTCGTCGACGGTGACCTTCTTGTCAACGACAGCGTAGAGGTTGGTGATGGAGCCGGTCGGCGTCGGGACGCGCTGGGCGGCACCGATGAGCTTACCGTTGAGCTCGGGGAGAACCAGGCCGATAGCCTTGGCAGCACCGGTGGTGTTGGGGACGATGTTGACGGCGCAGGCGCGGCTACGACGCTTGTTGCCCTTGCGCTGCGGGCCGTCGAGCGGCATCTGGTCGCCGGTCCAGGCGTGAATGGTGGTCATGATGCCGGACACGATGGGAGCGAAGTCGTTCAGACCCTTGGCCATCGGGGCGAGGCAGTTGGTGGTGCAGGAAGCAGCGGAGATGATGTTGTCCTCAGCGGTCAGCGTCTCGTGGTTGACGTTGTACACGATGGTGGGCAGATCGCTGCCGGCCGGAGCGGAGATGACGACCTTCTTGGCGCCAGCGTTGATGTGGGCCTGAGCCTTAGCCTTGCTGGTGTAGAAGCCGGTGCACTCGAGAACGACGTCGACGTCGAGGTCGCCCCAAGGCAGGTTGTTGGCGTCGGCCTCCTTGTAGATCTTGATCTCCTTGCCGTCAACGGTGATGGAATCCTCGCCAGCAACGACCTCGTGATCGCGAGCGTAGTTGCCCTGCGTGGAGTCGTACTTCAGCAGGTAAGCGAGCATATCGGGAGAGGTGAGGTCGTTGATAGCGACGATCTCGGAGCCCTCATGACCGAACATCTGACGGAAAGCCAGACGACCGATGCGACCGAAGCCGTTAATAGCAACCTTTACTGCCATTGTGTCTCCTTTCGTAAGGCCCCCGCAAGCTACAGCGCCCGCCGTTGAGGCCCACAAACTAACCACTCGCCTAATATACCTTTTTTTTGACTTGAATTTCACGAGAATGCTCGAAATTGAAAATCAAATTTACGTTAAAACGTTTTAAAGAATAAAATAGCAGCTAAATCCGTATATAAGTCGATACTTTAAACTACCTGTTTGCTTCAATGAGCTTTTCAAGTCTCAAAACTCGATGGTAGAGGGCCGACTTCGACAAGGGAGGGTCAGCCATCTCCCCCAAATCGCGCAGTGACAGATCGGGATAGCGCTCGCGCAGGTCGCAAAAGACCGCCAAGGCGTCCGGAAGCGTGTCGCGCAAACCCCGCAGTTCGAGCTCATCGATCAACGCAAGCTGATGCTGGGCGGCACCCGCGCTTCTGGTCTGATTGGCCAGCTCGGCATTCACGCGACGGTTTACGTCGTTCTTAACCAATTTGACCGCGCGCGCTTCCTCGATCTCGGCAACGCTGCGCTTGGCGCCGACCAGCTTTAGGAGCTGCTCGATCTCCTCGGCGCTCTTAATGTACACGGCATAGGATCCGCGCCGCGCGTTAACGCGCGCATGGACCCCAATCTGCTCCAATAGATCGCAAAGTCCCCGGGCATACTGCTCGCCCTGCACCGCGATCTCCAAATGAAAGTCGCCGCGGGGATCGGCCACGAAACCGCCGGCGATGAGCGCGCCGCGGATGTAGGCAAGCCTGCAGCAGGGACGGGCAACGATGTGCCGGGGAACACCGGCGACGAGCCCTCCCCTGCGGTCGAGAATGCCCAGCAGTACCAGAGCCTTGTCCAGGTCGGGTTGATCGGGCAGGGTAATGAGATAGTTACGGACCTTATGCAAGACCGATTTACGAACGGTGAATTCCGTTTTGAGCTTAAGGATGCGATGCGTCAGCGTGATCATCGTGCGCGCGACGGCGCCCGTCTCGGTCGCGACAGTCAAACGATACCGCCCGGAGCCGGCCAGCGAAAGTGTACCGCTCACACGCGTCAGGGCGGCAAGCGTCGACAAATCGCAGTATTCACATTCGGGTTCGCAGCGCGCAAGCTCGTCGCGCACCTCAGCGGTAAACGACATGCAGGCCTATGCTTTCGTGTTCGCGCGCGACAGGTCGCGATGGGAAATGCTCACGTGATACTGGGCGCCTTCCAAATAACGTGCCGTGGCCTCGGCAATGGCGACGCTGCGGTGTTGACCGCCCGTGCAGCCGATGGCGATAGAAAGCTGCGGCTTGCCCTCCGCGATATAGCCTGGCATGACCGTATCGAGCAGCTGTGTCCAAGCCTTCCAAAACTCCTGCGTCTTGGGATGGTCCAGAACAAAATCGGAGACTTTCTTATCGAGACCGGTCATGGTGCGCATCTCGGGATCGTAGAACGGATTGGGCAGGAAGCGGACGTCGATCATAATGTCCGCCTCGACGGGCATGCCGTGCTTAAAGCCAAACGAGAACACATGGACGTCCATGAGCTGTTGGTCGGACAGCTCGGAAAATGCCATACGTAGCTTGTTGCGCAGCGCAGAGGTGTGCAGACGGCTCGTGTCGATAATCATATCGGCTCGATCGCGCACACCCTGCAGCTGCAGGCGCTCCCGCTGAATCGCATCGGCCGTAGTCTCCCCCGGCTTGGCAATGGGATGGCGGCGGCGGTTTTCGCTATAACGACGGATCAGTACCTCGTCAGAGGCCTCGAGAAAAACGATGTCGCAGCTCATCTCGCGCTCCTCGAGTGCGGCAACGGCATCGAGCAGCTCATCGAACAAGCCCTGGCTGCGCAGGTCGCAGGTGACGGCAAGGTGCCTACCCACGCCCGTATTGATGCCGACGAGCTCAGCAAGCTGGGCAATCAGACGCGGGGGCAGGTTATCGATACAAAAATAGCCCATGTCCTCGAACACATGCATGGCCTGCGTTCGGCCCGATCCGGACATTCCGGTGATGATGACGATATCGGGGATGCGCTCCGAGCGCTCCGCCGCATCCATGGCATCTCCCTTTTGCATGTGCTGCCTCCTAAAAACAAGCGCGGGACCCAGCAACCCGGATCCCGCGCGGTCAATTGCCTTTAATGAGTATACCGCCCTGAGCGGATACAAGGTCCGTCTTACGCCTCAAGCGCGGCTTTGAACCAACTCGTAATACTCGTGGGGTGCGTGATGGCAGTGCCCACGACAACTGCCCAAGCGCCCGCATCAATTGCGGCGCGGGCCTCCTCGGGCGTGTGCACGCGGCCCTCGCAGATGATGGGAAGGCCGGGAAACTCCTCGGTCGCCTGGCGCAGGAGCGGCAGATCGGGACCGTCGGCCATGGTGCAATCGATAGCGGCAACACCATGGGAAAGCGTGGTGGACACCAGGTCGAAGCCCATGTCGACAGCACGACGAATATCCTCGATGGTGGCACAGTCGGCCATCAGGAGCACGCCCTCCTCGTGCAGCGGACGGAAGGTGTCCTCGACGGTCTTGCCATCGGGACGCGGGCGATCAGTGGCGTCAATTGCCACGATGTCGGCACCGGCGGCAACGCAGGCGCGAGCATGACGCAGCGTCGGCGTGATGTAGACGCCCTCGTGTCCATCCTTCCACAAGCCGATGACGGGAACCTCGCAGCGGCCCTTAATGGCGGCGATGTCAGCAAGACCCTGGCAGCGAATAGCGGCGGCGCCGCCAAGCTCGCAGGCGCGAGACATCTGAGCCATGGTTTCGGGCGTACGAAGCGGCTCGCCCATATAGGCCTGAACGCTCACGACGAGCTTGCCCTTCAGGGATTGAATCAAAGGATCAACGGTCATGTTCGACTCAACCTTTCTCAAAATAGCCTTCTGAGACACCGCACCTTGACGTTCAAACCGTCGCTCGCGTACCGAAGTACGCTTCGCTCCTCTTTCACGTCAATCTGCGGCACCTCAGAAGGCGCACTTGGTAGTTATGTTTACTTCAACGACGCAAGAAGGTGTTCGGCGGCACCGATGAGCGGCGCGTCGCCCTCCAGAGAACCGATGAGGATCGGCGTGTCCTGAAGCGGGTCGAGCGCCTGGCTGGCATAGCCCTCGTGCACCGAGTCCTTCCACGTCTGCGAGCGCCAATCGGGACCCTGGTGAATCACACCTCCCGAAAGCACGATGACCTCGGGATCCAAGATGTTGGCAAGCGAGCCCAAGCTGGCGCCCAGCGCAAAGCCGGCGTCATGGATGACCTCGGTCGCCTTTGCGTCGCCAGCACGGCACAGGTCGTTCACGTCGCGACCGACCGAAGGACGGCTGGGGTCAACTCGACCGAAGCGCTCGTCGTACATACGGCCAATCGAGGTGCCCGAGGCTACCGACTCAAGATGACCAGAACGCCCGCAGGCGCAGGGAATGCCGGCGGCAGCCGAGCACTCGATGTGGCCCATATGGCCGGCAGCACCATGGAAGCCCTGCATTACGCGGCCGTTCTCGACATATGCGCCGCCAATGCCCGTACCGATGCCAAGACACAAGACGGAGAACTTGCCCTTGCCGACGCCCCAGTGGGCCTCGCCCAGAGCATGAGCCTGCACGTCGCCTACAACGGCAACGGGAAGACCGAGATCCTCGCGCAGACGCGGCCCCAACTGAACGCCGGACCAGCCGGGCATGATCTCATTGGCATACGCGATGGCGCCCGTCTTGGGATCGACGACGCCGGCGGCACCGATACCGACGCCAAGGACCTCGACATCGGGATTCGCCTCGAGAGCAGCCTTGACGGACGCCTCGATACGCTGGAAGACGGCCTCACCGCCCTCTTGGGCCTCGGTGGGAACCTCAGCTTCAAAGACCGGATGGGGCACGCTGCCATCAGCCGGATACTCCATAATGGCAGTCGCAATCTTAGTTCCGCCGATATCGACAGAGCAGACGTACTTGTTCTCCATGTCGCTCTCCTTCGGAGATAAAAACAACTACAGGAAATGCGCCGTCAGGCTAGCCGTCACAGCGCAGTAAAGGTTATCCAGGTGCCCGAGATCGCCGAGAAACCGTGTGGCCATTGACCTAACGGGTCATGGCCACACGGTTGAACGGCGAGGTCGGGTGCCTGGGAAAGCTTTACAGGAGACCGTTGTCCTGGAGGACCTTCTTAATAGCCTCGACGTTCTCGCCGGTCATGGCCTTCACCGGGCGCGGCATGGTCGGGCTGTCGAAGATGCCCATGAGGTTCATAGCGGTCTTGAAGGCGCCGACGCCACCGGCATAGCCCTGGACGCCCGAGGTGACATCCCAGATGTGGGAAATCTCGTTGAGGCGATCCTGCTCGACCTTGACGGTAGCCCAGTCACCGGCCTGAGCGGCCTTCCACTGGCGCACGTAGCCCTCGGGCTCAACGTTGGCAAGGCCCGGGACAGAACCGTCGGCGCCACCGAGGTAAGCGCCGTCGACAACAACCTCGTGACCGGTGAGGATGCTCATCGGATGGCCGTTCTTCTCGTTCTCCTGAACGAGATAGCGGAACGAGATGTCATCACCCGAGGAATCCTTGACGCCAGCAAGGACGCCCTCGGCGCCGAGCTTGGCAAGGAGCTTCCAGGGGAGCTTGGTGTGAACGCACACGGGAATGTCATAGGCAAAGATGGGCAGGTCGAGCTCCTCGTGCAGGATGCGGAAGTGCTCCTCGACCTCGGTCATGCCCTGCAGGGCATAGAACGGGCAGGTGGCGACAAGCGCATCGGCGCCCAGCTCCTGAGCGACCTTACCGTGCTCGATCATGCGCTCGGTCTCGGTATCGATGATGCCGACCAGGACGGGCACGCGGTGGTCGACGATACGAACGGCCTCGGCGATGATCTGGCGACGACGCTCATCGGTGGAGAAAACGACCTCGCCCGAAGAGCCCAGGAAGAACAGGCCATCGACGCCGGCATCGATCATGCGGTTGATGCTGCGCTCAAAGGAGGCAACGTCGAGCTGGTGGTCTTCGGTATCGGGAACAACGACGGGAGGGATAACGCCGGTGAATTTCTGAGTTGCCACAAGAATCTCCTTAGTTGTCTGGCGGGCGGCCCTATGCCACCCACTCTTGTTGGCAGTGTCCAGGCCGTTCAGGCCAAAGAACACGGGTAGAACGTTTGGTTAAAGAAGTCGACGACTTCGTTTTCGAACGCATTGATGCGCTCGTGAGCGTATTTGGCATAGATGATATGCCTCCGGTCACACTCAAAACCGTTGAATACGGCAAACTGGCCTTTGGGATCGCTCACGGCATCCATGAGCGATGTGCCCATGAGCACCGATCCGCGCACCCGAGACGACAGAGCCTCGAGACCGCCGGGCAGCGGGTTGGCAACCGCCGTGCAGGCGAGGCCCCGCTCGTCCAGAGCAGAAACCGCCAGCGCGACTCCGCCGCCAAGACCCTCGCCCCATGCAAAGATGCGGTCGGGGTCCATGCCATCAAGATTGCGCGCCACCTTCGCCATCGCGCAACCCCAACGGACGCGCTTGACAAAAGCGGGCGAAGCAATCCCCCGCTGCAGGTCGTCCGCACCAGCGACATCGTCATCCAGCGCGAGGACGGCATACCCCATGGCGGCAAATCTCGTCATGTGATGCCAGCCGCGCACAGGCCGATCGATGTCGTGGAACATCAGGCACAGCGGCACGCGCTTAGATACTCGGGCACGACCAACAGGCTCAATCAAGCGAGCGTGGACCGCATCGTCACCGAGCTCAAAGGAAATCTCCGAGTAACGAGCGCAGGGGTTAACAAAGTCAATCGCCGTAATGGCCTGGCCTTGAATCTCAAGATTCGAAGCGCATGTCTCTAAATCAGAAACATCTGCTTGGACATCGCCGTGCCAGTCCCGATATTCTGCGAGCCTTGATGAAACCGTTCCGGGAATTCCCACGAGCCCGGGGACTATCAGCTCGTCAACATTGCTCTCGCACTTAGACATGAGCCTCCCCTCCCTCACAGAAAAACGGAATGATCAGATCGTCAAAATCCTGAATCTCCTCGTGGCCAAAGCCCTCAAAGAACTCATGACGCTTATCGCAGGACAGGTTGTTGTACACCGCAAACTGCGTTGCCGGCGGACAGACGGTATCGGCCGTGCCCGTGCCAAACAGCACGGGGCACTTGACCATGGGGGCAAAATTCTTGGAATCGAAGTACGCCAGCTTGGCATAGGCTTCCTCGATACGAGTCGAGTCCTCGTCAAACCAACGCGACCAATAGCGCAGACCCTCGTAGGCAATATCGTCGGCGTCCAAATCCCAGACCAGGCGGAAATCCGACAGGAAGGGATAGAGGATGGCGGCGCGATTGATAAGCTCGCCGTTAAGCGCACAGGTCGCAATGCCCAAACCGCCGCCCTGCGACGCGCCGTTCACAAATACGTGGGCAAGATCGATGCCCTCAAGCTCGCGAACGATGCGGCACAGGATGCGAATATCTTGGTGCAAGCGGACATAGTAGAGATTGGCCGGGTCGCCGTCGATACCGGCGACGATATGGCCCGCGACCGTCGTGCCTTCAAATCCACCAATATCCTCGGAGGGACCACCCTGGCCGGGGCAGTCGAGGGCGATGAGCGCCATGCCCATGCCCGCAAACGACGCCTGCTCAAACCAGCTGCGGCTTGCACCCGGATAGCCATGGAACTGAAGCACCAGCGGCATGGGCTCCTCCGAGACCGGCTTGAGGTACTTAGCATGCAGGCGTGCGCCACACATGCCGGTATACCAGAGGTCGAAAAACCGACAGGTTGCGGAATCCGCAACCGAAGCCGCCTCAATCGCGTAGTCGAGCTCGACGGCGTCGGCCTCGGCCATGCGGTCCTTCCAAAAGAGATCGAAATCCGATGGACGGGGCATGGCGCCTCGATATTCACCAAATTGATGTTGTAGCTCCTGAGCACTTGGCATGGCTCGTGAACCCAACCTTTCGAAATCGCAACGGAGGTGCGCCCGGCAAGGGAACCGGGCGCACGGGAGGGAAAGCGAGGCTACTCGCCGAGCTTGGGATGCAGCAGCGACGGCGCAGCGCCGAGCAGCATCTTGGTGTAGGGGTCCTGGGGGTGCTGGAAGACCTGCTTGGCCTCGCCCTGCTCGACGATCTTGCCGCCATTCATAACGATGATGTCGTCAGAGATATAGCGGACCGTCTGGATGTCATGGCTGATGAACACCATGGCCAGGCCGAGCTCCTTCTTAAGGTCGGTCAGCAGGTTCAGAATCTGCGCGCGGACCGAAACGTCCAGAGCCGAGGTTGGCTCGTCGGCGATGATGGCATCGGGGTTCAGCGACAGGGCACGGGCAATTGCGACGCGCTGGCGCTGGCCGCCCGAAAGCTGGCCGGGAAGAACCTCGGCGGCGGAGCTGGGCAGACCGGTGAGCTCCAAGAGCTCCTTGACGCGCTTCTCCTGCTCGGCCTCGGTACCCAGGTTGTGGACGCGCATGGGGTCGAGCAGTTGCTCGCGAACGACCATGCGGGGATTGAGCGCCGTAGCCGGATTCTGGAACACAACCGAGATGACACGGCCCATGTGGCGACGGTCCTCGGCGGTACGCTTGGTTACGTCCTTGCCCTTAAAGTAGACCTTGCCGCTCGTGGGGGCCTGCAGGCCGCACATGACGTTGGCGGTGGTGGACTTACCGCAACCGGACTCGCCGACGATGCCGATCGTCTGACCGGGCATGAGCCTAATCGTTACACCCTGGACGGCGTGAACCAGGTTGGGGTGCAGAATCGAGCCGGTACGGGTCCTAAAGGTGACGTGGACGTCATCAAGGAAGATGATCGGCTCGACGCCGTTGACTGCGGTCTCGCTCATCTACATCACCTCCGCGTGAGGGGTCAAACCATTTGCCTTGAGCACCTCGTCGGGGAGCTCGGAATAGAAGTGCTCGGTGCCGGGCACGCGCTTGAAGACCGGACGGGTGTCCAGGCCAATGCGCGGATGGCTCGAGCGGGGCGCGAAGCGATCGCCCTTGGGGAAATCGCGCGGGCTCGGAACGGCGCCGGGCACCTGGTGCAGGCGGCCCGAACCGCTCTCGATGGACAGGACGGAACCCAGAAGACCGCGGGTGTACTCGTGGATCGGGTTGGTGAGCAGCTCCTTGGTGGGCGCCTGCTCGATAACCTGACCGGCGTACATCACCGTGATGTTATGGGCGACCTCGGCGACCAGCGCCAGGTCATGCGAGACGAAGATCATGGCAAAGCCGAGCTTGGCCTGAAGATCGTTGAGCAGCTTGATGACCTGCTTCTGGACGGTAACGTCCAGGGCGGTCGTGGGCTCGTCGCAGATGACCAGCTTGGGGTCGCGGGTAAGGGCCATAGCGATCAGAACACGCTGACGCTGGCCACCGGAAAGCTCGTGCGGATAGCTCTCGAGCGTACGCTTGGGGTCGAGGCCCACGAGCTCCAGGAGCTCCTCGGCGCTACGGGTGCCGCCACGCTTGGTGAGCTGCTTCATCTGGGCAGAGATGAGCATGGAGGGATTGAGCGAGGACAGGGCGTCCTGATAGACCATAGCGATATCGGTACCGCGCAGGCCGAACCACTCCTTCTTACTCATCTTGAGCAGGTCGCGGCCCTCCCAGAGGACCTCGCCGGAAAGGTGCTCATCGTCGTCGGTCAGGCCCATGATGGCCAGCGTGGTGATGGACTTACCGCAACCGGACTCGCCCACCAGGCCCATGGTCTGACCAGGACGGACGTCAAAGTTGACATGGTCGACGACGTTGATATCGCCGTGGTGCTCAAACTGGATGCAGAAGTCACGGACCGAAAGGATCGGTTCGACAGACTCGTCGGGCACATGGCGATCGTCACGCTTGAGCTCGACATCGCGCAGGGCTCCAAGGCGAGCGGAGAGGGACTGGGCCTGCTCCTTGTAGGCGCGAACGGGGTCGGAGACCAGCAGGTCGGCCTCGCGGCGCTTGGAGGAATCGGTCGGATCCAGGGCGGCGGAGGGAGCAGCGGCCATGGCGTCGGTAATGCCCTCGGAGAGGATGTTGAGCGCCAGGCAGGTGATCATGATGGCCAGGCCCGGGAACAGCGCCTGCCACCAACGGCCGGCGAGCACGCCGCCGCGGGCGTCGGCTAGGATGTTGCCCCAGGTAGCGGTGGGCTCCTGGATACCAGCGCCGATGAAGGTCAGCGAAGCCTCGAAGATGATGGCGTCGGCGACCAGGGTAACGGTGAAGACCATGATCGGGGCGATGCAGTTACGCAGAACATGCTTGATCAAAATCCACGGAGCCTTGGCGCCGGAAACGATGACCGCGCGGACATAGTCCTCGCCGTACTCGGACACGATGTTGGCGCGCACGATACGGGCAATCTGCGGAGTGTACATAAAGCCGATGGCGAAGATGATCGACGGCACGGAGTTGCCCAGGATGGAGACGAAGACGGCCGCGAGGGCGATGCCCGGGATGGACATGATGATGTCCAAGATACGCATGATCGTCTCGGAGACGGCCTTGCGCGAAACCGCTGCAAGGGCGCCCACGACCGAGCCGCAGACCAGAGCCATGGCAGTGGCGCCAAAGCCGATAATCAGCGAGTAACGACCACCGTAGAGCATACGCGACAGAATATCGCGACCCTTATCGTCGGTCCCGAAGATAAATCCGTTGCCGGGAGCCTGGCGAGCCGTAAAGATCTCGACCGGGCTATAGGGGGCAAGAAGGGGCGCCAGAATCGCAGTCAGGGCGACCAGCACCAGCACGACGGCGGCAATCTTAGAAGACAGCGTCATCTTCTTCCAGCCACCGAGCTTGAGCCCCTTGGAGGCAGCCTTCTCGAGCTGCTCGGTTTGCTTCTCTCGAATCTTTACCATAATCTACACCGTCCTGATGCGCGGGTTGATGAGCAGGTAGAGCATGTCAACCACGATGTTGATGATGATGAAGGCGAGAGCAACGACGATAACGACGCCCTGAACCAGGTTCGCCTCGTTGCCCTGAACGCCCTGCAGAATCGCGGTGCCCATGCCGGGGAGGTTGAAGATAACCTCGATGACGACGGCGCCGCCCATGAGGTAACCGATCTTAAGACCGAGGGTGGTGACCGGGGTGATCAGCGCATTGCGAAGAACGTTGATGCCGACGACGACCTTCTCGGGAACGCCGGCGCCGCGAGCCATACGGACATAATCCTTATCGAGCTCCTCGACCATGGCGGTACGCACGATACGAGTCATCTGGCCCGTCAGCGGAAATGCCAAGGCGATAGCGGGCATGATCATACGTCCCAGATAGCCAGCCGGATTCGTGGTGAAGTGAGGCAGAGCACCCGATGCCGGAAGCACCTTAAGGTAGGAAGAGAACAGCAGGATCAACAGAACGGCAAGCCAGAACGACGGGGTTGCCAAGCCGGCGATGGAAAAGACGCGGATCACTTGGTCCGGCCATTTGTCGCGATACAGTGCCGCGATGACGCCGAGTAAAAACGAAACGACCGCA
Organism: Collinsella sp. AM42-18AC; assembly: GCF_003467965.1. Classification (NCBI taxonomy): domain Bacteria; kingdom Bacillati; phylum Actinomycetota; class Coriobacteriia; order Coriobacteriales; family Coriobacteriaceae; genus Collinsella; species Collinsella sp. AM42-18AC. Next base: position 25,349 of record NZ_QSFY01000017.1, on the reverse strand, counting down.
CCGATGGCAAGGCCGATGAAGGTCAGCTGCATCGTGACGGGCAGGGCCGTGGAGATGCGCTTGGCAACGGAGTTGCGAGCAGCACCATAGGTGCCCATGTCGCCATGGATCAAATCGCCCATATAGCGCACGTAGCGCACAGGCCAGGGGTCGTCCAGACCATACTTCTCATGGTACTCGGCAACCGCCTCGGGCGAGGCACCGTCACCCAACGCCGTGTAGGCGGGGTCGGTCTTGGAGAACGACATAAGGAAGAACACCAGGACGGTGACGCCCAATGCCATGATCGGCAGCGCCACAAGACGCCTTCCAATCAAACGTAGCAAGTTGTTCACGTTCTCTCCCCTTTCTTTTGTCGGTAGGACCAACTGGTATATGAGTACGGATACTCATTACAAGACCCGAGCGACATCGAGGTCGCCCGGGTCTTTGTTTCAACTATGAGGATACGGTCCCAACGACCGACATCCTGCATACAGACTCAAGCGAGTCTTACGCCTTGACGGTCGCAACGCCCCTGAAGGACATGCTCGTCGTGCCGATGCCCTTGAAGCCATCGAGGGCCTCGCCGTTGGGCGCAGTGGACGGATCGTCCCAGGAAGCGGAGACGGTCTTGACGTGGACAACGGGGTACAGAACGGCGTTGTCGGCAATGATGTCGAAGCACTCGTTCCACTTCTTCTGCTGCTCATCGCCCTCGGCGGCAAGAGCCTCGTCCATGAGACCGTGGAGCTTCTGCCACTCAGCGGACTCCTTCCACGGGCAACGGGTCTGCATCCAGACGTTGTCGCCGTACCACCAGTTGAGCAGCAGGTCGGGGTCGGCGCCGAAGCAGGAAGGATCGCCAGGGGCAAGGAGGATATCGTAGGCCTCGCCGCCGTCGATGGCAGCGTAGGTGGCCGGCGAGGTATCGGTCTGGATGGTCACATCGAAGCCGAGAGCGTCGAGGTCATTCTTGACCTGGGCGGCCATGCCCTTAATCTGCTCGTTGTCGGTGGTGCGCAGGGTGATGGCACCCGGGGTGATGCCAGACTCCTCGATGAGCTTCTTAGCCTTCTTGGCGTCGGTCTTGTACACCGTGGAAGCCTCATGATAGTTGGTGAAGCTCTTGGGCAGGTAGCAGCTGGCAGCGGTGGCAAGGCCGGCGAAGGTGTTGCTGACCATCTTCTCGGTGTCGAGCGCATACATGACAGCCTGACGGACCTTGACGTTGTTCCAAGGCTCCTTGGCGACGTTGAACATGATGAAGCGGGTGCCGAAACCCTGAACGTTATCGATCTTGCAGCCGGCGCTCTCGAGCTGGTCGACGGCGTCAGCGGTAACGAGCTCCATAACGAGCGTGGAGCCCTCCTGCTGAGCGGTAACGCGAGCGGTGGGGTCGGTCAGGATGCTGTACTGGATCTTCTTATCCTCGGCAGCATACTCACCGTTGTACTCGGGGTTGGGAACCAGGGTGATCTCGGTATCGGAGATAGAGTCGTACATCCAGGGGCCGGAGCCGATCGGCTGCTTGGCGCGATCCTCCTCGGTCTGGGTGGCCGGGGTAACGCGGACGATGGCCAGACGATCCTTGAGCAGGGAGAAGTTGGGGACCTTGGTCTTGACCGTCACGGTGCTGGCGTCCTTGGCCTCGATGGACTCGAAGGGCTGGAAGAACGGAGCATAGGTAGCGGAAGCGGCGCAAGCGATGTAGGAGGCAACGACATCGTCAGCGGTGACCTCGGTGCCATCGGAGAACTTGGCGCCCTTGCGGATGGTGACCTCGAAAGTGGTGTCGTCCACAGACTTGGGATCGTCGGTGGCGAGCTCTTTGAAGGTGCTGTAGTCGTGGTAATCGATGCCGTAGAGGCCCTCGACGACGTGCCAGTTAGCACCCAGGCCCACAGCGGAGCCGGTGCTGGCGGGATCGAAGCTGGACGGAGCGTAAGCGGAACCAGCGGTGATCACGCCGCCGCCACGGTTGGCGGAATCGGTGGAACCGGAAGCGGAACCCTCGTCGCTAGAGCTGCCACCGCAGCCGGTGAGACCAAGCCCTGCGACAGCAGCGACGCTGCCGGTGAGGCCGAGGAACGAACGCCTGGACATACCCTTGTTGATGATGGCCATGTCTTCTCCTATCAATAGAGAATCTTACCCGGGAGCGCCTAGACGTGCCCCCGCGCAACTTGCGGACGATATATACCTTACCTACCGACGAACCCAACTGAGGTGCCGCGCTCGGCGACCGATACATACATACGCTTGAACGGTATTTGCTACCGTTCACCGAATTCATTGACAAACGATTCGCCAGACAGTATGTATCGACGAGGTGAGATATCAGTCTTCGTCAACCCGCAGGATAGCAGGGTTGTTCACCATGGCTAGTCAAACGTTTTAGCGTTAATTAAACCCGAAATCGGCTGGTAATCGCCGTGAAATAAATGATTGAAAATCACGCAATCATGTATATCAGTTGTTTAGAGGCGTGTTTAGTTTTCGGATTGCTTTGCCGCCGCCTCGGCGCGCTCGGCATTCCATGCAACGAGCGCCTCGTGAACCGCTTTGGCGACATCGGCAGGAATGCCTCGAACTTCCGCGATCTCTTGCTCGCTCGCCGCGCGCAAACGCTTCATCGAGCCAAAATGGCGCATAAGGGCACGTTTTCTGGTGGGTCCCACGCCTGGAACGTCATCGAGTACCGAAACCGTCATGGCTTTATCGCGCAATTCGCGATGGAACGTGATGGCAAAACGGTGCGATTCATCGCGCACCTGTTTAATTAGATAGAGCGACGCGGACCCGGTCGGCAGCACGACGGGAGTCTCGTCCCAAGGCACGAAAACCTCCTCATCGGCCTTTGCCAAGCCACAAACTGGTATATCGAGCCCAAGAGCCTCAAGTTGCTTGATCGCAGCGGTCAATTGCGGCTTACCGCCATCGACAACGAGCAAATCGGGGCGCGAGCCAAAGCGCTCGTCGGCCATGCGCTCGGGAGCATAACGTCGTCCCAAAACCTCGGACATCGACACGAAGTCGTTTGCCTCGTCCAATTCGGCCTGAATTTTAAAACGACGATACTGACTCTTGTCGGCGCGCCCGTTGGTAAACACCACCATCGAGGCGACCGTAAAGGTGCCATGCAGTGTAGAGATATCGAAGCACTCGATACGCAACGGCGGCGATGGCAGCGCCAACGCACTTTCGAGCTCCAGGAGCGCTTGATTGGTGCGGTCGTCAGCGTACCCCGTTCGCATCATGTAGCGCATGAGGGCATGGCGCGCATTTTTGGATGCCATATCGAGCAGACGGTGCTTTTCGCCACGCTGCGGCCTATGGAGATGGCAGGAACGCTCACGCTTGCCCGCAAGCCACTCCCCCAGCGCTTCCGCATCCTCAAGCTCGACGGAAAGGTTGACCTCAGCTGGAATATCAGCCGTCTCGTCGTAATAGCGCTTAAGAAAGCCCGACTGGAGCTCTTCCTCGTCAACATCAAGACCCTTGTCGAGAATGAACTCGCAGGTGCGAACTGTTCGGCCCTCGCGAACGACGAAGACGCAAGCGGCGGAGATGGTCTCCTCGCGATAGAAACCGATGACATCTATATCGACACTGGAGGGAAAAACGACTTGCTGACGATCGTCCAGACCCCTGATGACCTCCAAACGACGTTTGACGCGTGCCGCGCGCTCAAAGTCGAGCGCCTCAGCGGCATCCGTCATCTCGGAGGTCAGCTCATCGACGACATCCTTGCGATGGCCCGACAAAAAGCGCTCGACACGCTTGACGTTCTTGGCATAGTCTGCCGGGGAAATCACGCCGACACACGCACCCGGGCCGCGCCCGACATGGTAGTCAAAGCAGGGGCGCCCGTTTTGCGCGCAAATCATATTGACGATGTCTTCCTCGCCCTTGTGGGACTCGACGATACGGCGACAACGACGCCACTCCGCACAGGATGCGGAGCAGATGGGGATAACCTTGCGCAGCGTATCTATCGTCTCACGTGCCGCGCGGCTATCGGTATAAGGTCCAAAATAGCGCGTTCCCGGCTTATGACGCTCACGCGTGTATTTGATAGCGGGATACAGGTCGCCCTTTGTAATGGCGATAAAGGGGTAGCTCTTGTCATCCTTGAGGTCGACGTTAAAGTACGGATGGTACTGACCAATCAAATTGCGCTCGAGCACCAACGCCTCGTGCTCGGTCTCCACCACGATATAGTCAAAGCTCGCCACCAGCTGCATCATCAGCGGGATCTTCTGGCGCTCGTCCTGCAGCGTCACGTACTGACGCATACGGGCGCGCAGGTTTTTCGCCTTGCCCACGTAGATGACATCGCCCTTGGCGTCTTTCCAAAGGTAGCAGCCGGGCTGCGTGGGAACGCGCGAAACCTGCTCGGCAAGCGTTGGAATGTTGTCGTGACCGGCCACGCGCACCTACTTGCGACGAATCAGCGCCGAGACCTCGGGCATCTTAAGGACGACGGCAAGGCCAAAGGTAACAGCAAGCGAGACGACACCCGCAACGCAAACGTAGCCAAGAGTAATCAGAATCGAGCCGCCAAGTGCCCCGACAAAGTGCTCAAGCGCCCACATGACGCCGGCGCCTGCGGCAGCACCCAGGCCACCGAGCAAAAGGCCAAAGAAACCGCCATGCAGGATAGATTTAACCTGAAGACCACGCAGACGACGACGCAGCCACCACAGCGAGCAACCGACCAAGATCACGTAGTCGACGACATACGAAAGCGCGATTGCCGGCATACCGAAGCCCAGCACAACGCCAAACAGCAGAACCGAGCCGGCCTGGCCGATGGCGGAATACAGGCAATAGCGGCTATAGGGCTTCATGTCGAGCAAGGCAGAGAAGCTCTTCTGCATCAGCACGACCACGCCGTAGAGCGGCAGGGAAAGTGCCAGGTAGATAAGGAACTCCGACACCAGCGCCACACCGGACTCATCGAACTTGCCAGCGCAGTAGATCATGTTGAGCGGACGCGCGAAGACAATCAGGTACAGCGCGAATGGAATCAGGAAGAACAGCATCTGGGCGACGCCACGCGAAATGCCCGTGCGGACGCTGTCGTAATCCTTCTCCTGTGCGTCGTGAGAGAGCTCGGTATAGAGCGCCGTCGAAAGCGAGGCGGCAATCAGCGCGTAGGGCAGCGTGTACCACAGGCGCGCATAGGCGATGACGGAAGGACCGGTCTCGGGCTGGACCACCAGCGCGGCAGCGTTCGTGATAGAAGTCGAGACAAACATGCACACCGTAGCGAGCAGCGTCGGGATACCGAGCGCAATCGTCTGGCGCAGTGCGGGGTCCTTAAAGTCGATATGGATATGGGGATGCACGCCGTGCTTGCCAAGCGCGGGGATCTGACATGCCATCTGAACAAAGACACCGAGGGTCGTACCGGCCGCAATCAAGATGATGCCGGCACGTTCGCCAAACTGTGCGGACACGGGCGCAAAGCCCATAAAGCTCGCAATGACGATCACATTGTTGAGGACCGGGGCAAACGTCGACCAGAAGTAGTCGCGGTGTGCGTTGAGGACGCCCGAAAACACCGAGCCCAAACCATAAAACAGAATCTGGATGGCAAAGAAACGGAACATGAACGCAGCGGTATCCATGCTGCCGCCGTCACCCGAAAGGAACGATTGCGTCCAGATAAAGCCCGGGGCGAACACGGTCCCCAGCAACGAAATGCCACCCAGCACCAATAGCAGAATACCGAGCAGGTTGCCCACGTACTCGTTAGAGGCCTCGCGACCCTGCTCACGCCTCACGCCCATGTACACGGGCAAAAACGCCGTCACGAGCATGCCGCCCATCACGAGTTCGTAGAGCATATTGGGCAGGTTGTTGGCGACCTGATAGGAAGACGAGAGCAGCGACATGCCGATAGCGGCCGCCATTGCCCACGTGCGGATAAAACCGGTGACGCGAGACACGATGGTCAGGATGGTCATAAGCCCGGCGGAACGACCAACCGTGGAGTAGTCCGACGAGCCCATGTCGTCAGTGTCGTCTCGCGACGAAGAAGCTTCGGATGAGGGTGTCTGAGGCGCAGATTCTTTTGCAAAATGAGCTCCGCACTTCAATTCTTCCTGCGGCATCGCTCAGTCCTCTCTCGTAATCGGGGCGACCGTCGCCCCGCAAAATGCAATTAAATCATCAGGTGCAAGCTCAAGCTGATAACCACGCTTGCCTCCCGAAATAAAAATGGTATCCCAAAGGACACATGTCTCATCAATGAGCGTCCGGTAGCGTTTTTTCATACCGACCGGACTGCAGCCGCCGCGAACGTAGCCAGTCGCCGCAAGCAAATCCTTCACATGCACCATGGCCAAGGACTTCTCCCCCGCGGCACGCGCGGCGGACTTTAGATCGAGCTCATCGGCAACAGGGATGCAGCACACGACGTGGTCGTTGGACGGCGTCACGCAGACCAAGGTCTTAAATCCTTGTCCGGGCTCCTCGCCAAGCTGCTCCGAAATCGCGACCCCCAGGCCCGCCGACTCATCACCATCGTCTTCGTACGTATGTAGAACATAGGAAATGCCGGCGCTTTCCAGCTCGCGCATCGCATTGGTTTTTGGCGTCTTTACAGCCTTTGCCATGGCATATCCTTTCCCTCGCATTCGGACGCAAGGATTAAGTATATGTCCAATTCGGCTGCATACGTCACTTCGACACAGCAAGCGCCATCGAATCACAAGGAGTCGATGGCGCCCATAAACTGAATCGCCTATTTATTGAGCATCAAGTTGAGCCTGACGCTCCCGGTCACGCCTGAGCAACGGCGCCAAAAACTTGCCCGTATAACTCTGCGGACAGTCCGCAACCTGCTCCGGTGTGCCCGAAACCACGACGGTTCCGCCGCCGTTACCGCCCTCGGGGCCCATATCGATCAGGCGGTCGGCAACCTTGATGACATCAAGGTTGTGTTCAATCACCAGCACCGTGTTGCCCGCATCGACCAAGCGCTGCAGCACATCGAGCAGCTGGCGGACGTCCTCAAAATGAAGGCCGGTCGTCGGCTCATCCAAAATATAGAACGTCTTGCCCGTCTGGCGTCGATGAAGCTCCTTGGCGAGCTTCACACGCTGCGCCTCGCCGCCCGAGAGCGTTGTAGCGGGCTGGCCCAGGCTCACGTAGCCCAAGCCTACATCGTACAGCGTCTGGAGCTTGCGCTTAATCTGCGGGATATTCCCAAAGAAGGCCAGTGCCTCGGTGACGCTCATGTCGAGCACGTCCGAGATGGTCTTACCACGGTAGGTGACCTCAAGCGTCTCGCGGTTATAGCGTTTGCCGCCGCAGACCTCACAGGGGACATAGATATCGGGAAGGAAGTGCATCTCGATCTTAATTTGTCCGTCGCCCTTGCATGCTTCGCAACGACCGCCGCTCACGTTAAAGGAGAAACGTCCCGGCGAGTAGCCGCGCGCCTTCGACTCCGGCGTACTCGCAAACAGCGCGCGAAGATCATCCCACAGGCCAATGTACGTAGCAGGGTTGGAACGCGGCGTGCGGCCAATCGGCGACTGGTCGATATCGATAACCTTATCGATACACTCGATGCCCTCGATTTTCTTATACGGGCCCACAGGGCGCGTCGAACGGTGAATGGCATTCGTAAGGGCAGGTGCGATAGTGTCGGTAACCAGGGAGCTCTTACCCGATCCCGACACGCCGGTAACGACCGTAAGCGTACCAAACTCGATCTTGGCGGTAACGTTTTTGAGGTTGTTGGCGCGGGCGCCCGTGATCTTAAGGCAGCCGCGACCGGGCTTGCGGCGCTCATCGGGAACCCGAATCATTCGCTTGCCGGTCAGGTAGGCGCCCGTCATCGAATCGGGGCACGCCATGATATCGGCAGGCGTTCCCGCGGCGACCACGTGTCCGCCGTTCACGCCCGCGCCGGGGCCCATGTCGATCACATAGTCGGCAGCACGAATCGTATCCTCATCATGCTCGACGACGATGACGGTATTGCCGATATCGCGTAGGCGCTCAAGCGTCTTGATCAGGCGCTCGTTATCACGCTGATGGAGGCCAATCGACGGCTCGTCCAAAATGTACAGGACACCCATGAGGCCGGCGCCGATCTGCGTTGCCAGGCGAATGCGCTGGGCCTCGCCTCCGGAAAGCGTCGCCGAGGCACGATCGAGGGTCAGATAGTCGAGTCCGACATCGACCAGAAAACGCAAGCGCTCCAGGATTTCCTTGACGATGCGCCCGCCGATAAACTGTTGGCGCTCGGTGAGTTCCAAGCCCTCAAAAAACTCGAGCGACTCGCGGCACGATAGGCAACAGACCTCGTAAATGGACTTACCGCCTACGGTAACAGCGAGCATCTCGGGGCGCAAACGAGCGCCGTGGCAGCTCGAGCACGGCTCCTCGCGGATGTACTTCTCCAAGCGCGCCTTGGTGTTCTCATTCGTCGTCTCGGTATAGCGCTCGTACAGGATATTGCGCACGCCCGAGAACTTGGTGTCCCACTGGCTGCGGCGCCCATCGAGCTTTTGATAGTCGACCGAAATCTTCTGGTCGCCCATGCCGTCTAAAAACGCGCGACGCACCCGAGGAGGCAGATCCTCCCACGGCGTATCGACGCTCACCTTAAAGTGTTTGCAGACCGCAGCGAAAATCTGCGGATAGTAGTTAGAGTTGCCAAACAGGCTGCCAAAGACCCCGTCGGCGATCGACTTCGAGGGGTCTTCGATTAGGGCCTCGGCATCGACCGTCTTCTTAAAGCCCAGGCCATCGCACTCTGGGCACGCGCCATAGGGCGCGTTGAACGAGAAATCACGCGGCTGCAGGTCATCGATGGAGTGCCCATGCTCCGGGCACGCTAACGCCAGCGAATACTCCAGCAACTCGCCTTCGGTCCCCTCGGGAGCGTCGCGGTCGGGCAGCAAGTATACGTTCACATTGCCGTGCGCCAGCGCGGTCGCCTGCTCAACAGACTCGGCGATACGGCCCAGAGAGTTCTCACGGATCACGATGCGATCGACCACGACCTCGATATCGTGCTTGAACTTCTTGTCCAGATCGATCGGATCGTCGAGCGAGCGCACTTCACCGTCGACACGCACGCGGCTAAAGCCCTCGGCGCGAAGGTCCTCAAACAGTTTGGTGTACTCGCCTTTTCGCCCGCGTACCACCGGTGCCAGCACAAACGCGCGGCGGCCCTCCCCCGCCGCCAAGACCTTGTCGGCAACCTGATCGGTCGTCTGACGCTCAATGACACGGCCACATTCGGGACAGTGCGGGGTGCCCACACGGGCGAACAGCAGGCGCAGATAGTCATAAATCTCGGTTACGGTGCCAACCGTCGAGCGCGGGTTCTTGGATGTCGTCTTTTGATCAATTGAGACAGCCGGCGAAAGGCCGTCGATTGAATCCAAGTCGGGTTTGTCCATCTGGCCCAAGAACTGGCGCGCATAACTCGAAAGGCTCTCGACGTATCGACGCTGGCCCTCGGCATAGATAGTGTCGAATGCCAGCGAACTCTTGCCCGAGCCAGAAAGACCGGTAATGACCACGAGTTGGTCACGCGGAATGGAAACATCGATATCCCGGAGGTTATGCTCACGAGCGCCGCGAATAACGATAGAAGAATCAGACATGGAAGCTCCTTGCCTCCTATTGCATCGAATCATACTGCCGATGAGTTTAGCGCACTCGACGCGCACAGATGTTCGTAATACAAGATTCGCAGACCTTTAGCTTTGCGTATCGGGCGCTTTGTTTCTCGAAATGCCGTGGAAAGGTTACAGTAATCTAATACTGAACTTAATTTGCTGTACCAGAGGAACGTCCATGACCGAAGATATCCCCCTTGAAATCACTTCGAGCGACATGGCCAATCTGCCCATATTCGTCGCCGTCCTTATCGTGGCCGCCGTCGTCGTGCGCGTGTATTTTTCAATCAAACGCAACGAAAAGCCACCCATTGCCCGCGTCTTTTGGTGCGCGACGCTCCTCATCCCGCTCGGCGTGGTAGCTGCATGGGTTACGAATCAATTGCTCGTAAATGAGGGCAGCTCCCTATGGATCCTTTCTTATTCGGCGCTCGGTGCTGCCGCCGTCATGCTTCTTGTCGAGCCCTTGGTTTCGGGACTTATCGACCAAACCGACCTTGCGACGGGAACAGTTGCCTGTATTTGCCGTGACATCCTTGTCATCGCCGCTGTTTCAGCGCTCTCGTTCGTTTCACTCGAAATTGCCTGCAACGAAACGTTCTATCGCATTCCCGCCAACTCATTCGGGTTTTCCGTCGGGCTGCTCGCGACGGTTCTGCTCTCCCTTTATTTGCTGGGACAGCGTCATGGAGGCGTCATGGCCCTCGTGCCCATCGTCTGTTGCATCCTTGGCATTGCCGAGCACTTCGTCATAACGTTTAAAGGCGAAGCCATCCTGCCAAGCGATATCTTGGCCCTTGGCACCGCAATGGAAGTGAGCGAGGGATACGAGTTTACCTTTACCGCCGGAATCGTAACCTCTCTCGCCCTGCTGGAGATTTCCTTGGGGCTTCTTTCGCTCATCCGACCGCAAAAGCTCCGTACGCCCACCCATGTCTTCCCCGCTATCGCCGCTAACCTCTGTGCTTTTCTGCTAGTGACCGTTGTGGGGCTCTCAGGCTTTTCCAACATCGACTTGGAGCAGGCGCTGGATTTTGGATTTGACCGTTGGCAGCCCATCACCACGTATGCGTCTCAGGGTTTTATCACTTCGTTCACCGAAATGGTCAACGAGTTGCCCATTGAGAAGCCCGAAGACTATACGCCCGATGAGGCACAGAGCATCGAGCAGGAGCTCGCCGCCGTCTACGACAGCACATATGGCTCGAGCGAACAGCGCGCGGCGGCCGTTGCCCAGTTCAATGAAATCAAGCCGACGATTGTTGCCGTCATGAATGAGAGTTTTAGCGACCTTTCGTGCTTTGAGCAGCTCCAGGCGGCCGGGTACACCGGCCCCGCATTCTACAACTCGCTTCCCGACACACTTGTTCGCGGCACCATGCTCGCTTCGGTCGCCGGTGGCGGAACGGCGAACTCCGAATTCGAATTTTTGACCGGAGCGACAACGGCCTTTGTCGGATTAGGCAAGATCCCCTATCAGCTGTATCAGATGAATGGCGTAAACAGCCTGGCAAAAGACCTTAAAGAGCTTGGGTATACCACTACCGCTATGCACCCGCAAAACCCCGTCAACTACCATCGAGATAAAATCTATCAGCAGCTGGGCTTTGGAGACTTTCTTTCAATCGGCGATTTCGAAGGTGCGCCCTATTACCATGCCGGCGTATGCGACTACGCCACCTACGACAAGATACTCGACTTGCTTAGAACCGACGAAGCGCCACAGTTCATCTTTGACGTCACGATGCAAAATCACGGCGGCTACGACTATGGCACCGCTCCCGCCGAAGAGCTGACAAACTATTGGGTCGAGGGAGCCAGCGAAGGCGCCAACAGCGCGCTCAACACCTATCTCACCTGCATCAACGCATCCGACCGGGACCTCGAGTACTTTATCAACGAGCTCCGCAATATCGGCAGACCGGTTGTTCTTGTCTTTTTTGGCGACCATCAGCCGAGCGCCGCAACGACTCTCAACGACGAGCTGTACCCTCAGGAAGATACGGCAAGCCACGCTTTCCGTATCTATCAGTCGACATATCTCGTCTGGGCTAACTATGAGATCGCCGGCAATACCGAGCTCAACGTCTACGACACCGTCGGGGCAAACGAGATTGCAGCCATTACCCTTAATAAGATCGGCGCTCCGCTCACCAATTACCAAAAGGCCCTGCTTGCGACAAGGTCAGATGTACCCACCATCAATGTCGCCGGCTATCTCGGTGCCGATGGGCTGCGCTACGACTTGGAATCGGAAGACAGCCCCTACGCCTCGACGATCGACAAGCTGCAGCGCATGCAGTACCTCGAGTTCGCCAGCAAAGTTCAGTAAGCCCGCCCATTCGCTTGGGCCCATCATATTGCAAGCGCGCTCGGCCCAAATGCATCGCAAATGACTCCCGCTCGCAAACGAGGGTACAATGACGCTCGTGTCACATCGCGGGGCCCCGGCCCCAGCATATACAAAGGAGTCATACATGGGTTGCAAACACGCACAGGCCGCCGGCGGACAAACGTCGCCATCGCAATTTGAGGAGAACACGCTGTCCGAGGTCAAGCGCGTCATCGCCGTGCTTTCCGGCAAGGGCGGTGTCGGCAAGTCGTTTGTCACCGGCGCCATCGCCACCGAGCTTGCCCGTCACGGCCACAAGGTCGGCGTCCTCGATGCCGACATCACCGGTCCCTCTATCCCCAAGATGTTCGGTATGAGCGGACGCCACGTCCATGCCCTTGGCAACCTTATGCTGCCCGAAATCTCCGAGCACGGCGTCAAGGTCATGAGCTCCAACCTGCTGCTCCAAAACGAGACCGACCCCGTCCTTTGGCGCGGTCCGGTCATCGCAGGCGCCATTAGGCAGTTCTGGAGCGAGACCTCGTGGGGCCCCATCGACTACCTGCTGGTCGACATGCCTCCGGGAACAGGCGACGTCGCGCTCACCGTCTTCCAGTCGCTGCCCGTCGACGGCATCGTCATCGTCACGAGCCCGCAGGATCTGGTCTCGATGATCGTCGCCAAGGCGGTCAACATGGCCGAGAAGATGAACGTCCCCATTCTGGGCATTGTCGAGAACATGAGCTATATTGAGTGCCCCGACTGCGGCAAGAAGATCGAGGTCTTTGGCAAGAGCAAGCTCCCCGAGGTCGCAGAGCGCTATAACCTCGACATCTTGGGCCAGCTTCCCATTAATCCGGTACTCGCCGAGGCCTGCGATAAGGGCGAGGTCGAGACCGCGCTGCCCGATGGCATGTTGCCCAAGGCAGTCTCTGCCGTCGAGGCTATTACCCCGCACGAGACCGACGAGGCCTAAGTGAACGCGAGCGCCATCTATGACGTCTTGGTAATCGGCGGCGGGGCTTCAGGCCTCGCCGCCGCCATTACGGCCGCACGCGCTGGCAAAAGCGTCTGCATCGTTGAGCGCGATGTCGCCTGCGGCCTCAAGCTCCTTGCGACCGGTAACGGCCGCTGCAACCTCTCCAACGAATCGATTGATCCTCAGCGGTATAACCACCCCGCATTCGTCGAATCCGTCATGGGCCTCCAGCCCGAACAAGAGCTTATGGGTTTCTTCTCCTCGCTGGGCATCATGACGACCTCCGAGGAGGGCCGGCTGTATCCGCGCTCCCTTCGTGCCGAATCGGTGCGCGATGCGCTTCTCAACGCTTGCAATCGCCTGGGTATCACCTTGATCTGCGGAGCAAACGTTGCCTCGGCATTCAAAGCTCCCGAGGGCTGGGCACTCCAAATAGACCGTCCCGCGCGAGCACTCAAGGCAAAAAAGCACGATGACCGAAAATCGGAACTCCGCTCGCTTCGGAAGGCGCTCGCCGACACCCCTCGCAAGAACGAGACACTGCAGGCAAAGGCCGTAATTATCGCTACGGGCGGCAACCCTGCCGACATCGCAAAGACGTTCGATCTTTCCCTCACCCCGCAGCACCCCGTCCTCTGCCCTGTGTCGGCATCGGTCTTCGGCGACCGGACTGCGCTCAAGACACTGGATGGCCTGCGCGTCCGCGCCCGTTTGACGCTCACCCGCAATCACGAGGGGCTCTGGCGCGAAGACGGCGAAGTGCTCTTCCGAACCTTTGGCATCTCGGGCGTTGCCGCCTTTAACCTCTCCCGTCGCGTCCAGTGCGGCGACACGATTCTGCTCGACGTTTTCCCCGACCTCTCCAAAGACGAGTTGCTCGATATGCTCAACCGGCGCGTTGAGTTGCTCGGCGGCTTTTCACCCCGCGATCCCCGCTGGCTCGACGGCATGCTCGCCCCGCAGTTCTCTCACGTTGTCTGCACCGCATTCGAACAGTGCCACCCCGGGTCGTACGACGCCATCCATCTGGTCTCAATCCTCAAGCATTTTAAGCTGCTCGTCGAGGGAACGACAGAGGAGCGTTCGGCCCAGGTCACGCGCGGCGGCGTGCCCATCGAGAGTGTCTCAGCTCCCAACCTCTGCGTGAGCAACGCGGCAGGCGCCCCACTTTACATCTGTGGCGAGGCGCTCGACATCGATGCCGATTGCGGCGGTTTCAACCTTGCGTGGGCTTGGATCTCGGGTATTCGCGCTGCAAGCAGCCTATAGCCGCGCAGTCTATAATCAAAACGCATTCGGGCCGTCTGGGACACCGAGCGGCCTCTTTTTTGCATCTAAGGAGACCTCGATGATCGAAATCACCCAAGTCCACGCGTCGCTCGATGAGGCCGGCGACGAAAAAGCCTGCCTCATCGTTGGCAAGCGAGTCGTCAAACGCGTCCTGCGTTGCAAAGACTCCGAGATCAAGTCCATCGAGCTCCACCGCAAGTCAATCGACGCTCGCAAAAAACGAGACGTCCATTTTATCCTGAGCTTTCGTGTTGAGCTGACTAGTCCCCACCTCGAGCGAGAAGCGATCGACAGCGTTGCCGAGCGTGACCGCTCGCGCGTACGCGCGATAGAAGACTATGAGCCTTCATTCCCCTCCCCCGCCTCCGACGCACCTCAAGAACGCCCTGTCGTTGTCGGCGCCGGATGCGCCGGCCTTTTCGCTGCGCTTACGCTCGCCGAAGCAGGTCTTAAGCCCTTGCTCATCGAGCGCGGCGACCCGGCATTTCGCCGCTCGCGGGCGATCGACCTCTTTCTAAAGGAGCGCATCCTCGACCCCGAGAGCAATATCCAGTTTGGTCTGGGCGGCGCGGGGACCTTCTCGGACGGCAAGCTCAATACGGGAACAAAAAATCCCGCCCATCGTCTTATCCTCGAAACCTTCGTCGAGGCGGGTGCGCCCCGCGATATTCTGTGGGATGCCAAGCCGCACATTGGCTCCGACATCCTTCCCAAGGTTGTCACCGCTATATCCCAGCGCATCGAGCAGCTCGGAGGTGCCGTCCGTTATCGAACGAAGCTCGTCGACATTCGCATCGACGCGTCTGGCGCCATCACCGGCATTGATGTCCAATCGTCCCAAGACGCCGCTTACGAGTCAATCGAGACAAAGCACCTCATCCTCGCCTGCGGGCATTCTGCTCGCGATATTTTTGAGCTCCTTAAGGACCACAACGTGGCCCTCGCACAAAAGACCTTTGCCATGGGCGTTCGCATCGAGCATCCGCAACGCGACATCGACCGAGCCCAATATGGAGCCTCGGCGGGACATCCAGCGCTCGGGGCGGCCCCCTACAAACTTGTTGCCCATCTTCCCAACGGCCGCAGCGTGTTCTCGTTTTGCATGTGCCCCGGCGGGCAGGTTGTCGCCGCCTCTTCCGAGCAGGGCCATCTGTGCGTCAACGGGGCCAGTCTCAATGCCCGCGACGGACGCAACGCAAATGCCGCCCTGCTCGTTAACGTCACGCCTGAGGACCTTCCCAACAATGACCCGCTCGCCGGCATCGAGCTCCAGCGTGCCTGCGAGGCGGCCGCCTATCGCCTGGGCGGTTCCAACTGGAACGCACCAGCACAGCTCGTCGGAGATTTCCTCGCAGGACGCGCCAGTAAGGCGCCCGGAAAGGTAAAGCCCACCTATCCGCTCGGTGTGACCTGGACGGCAATTGACGAAGCCCTGCCGCAGCATATCATCGAGTCGCTCCGCCTGGGACTTCCCCTACTCGGAAAAAAGCTACGCGGCTACGACTGCCCCGATGCCGTTCTTACCGGCGTGGAGACTCGTTCGAGCTCACCGGTCACTGTCACCCGAGACCGAACGTGCCATGCCGTGTCGACCCCGGGCCTCTACCCTTGTGGTGAGGGAGCTGGATATGCCGGCGGCATCATGAGCGCGGCCACCGACGGCATCCGTTGTGCCGAAGCCCTGATCGCAGACCTCTAACGCACGAATTCCAGCGCGCAAAAGACACAGGCCCCAAGCTCCACAGGGAACTCGGGGCCTGTTCACTATTTCTTAAACCGTGCACCCTGGCGTTTTCTGCCCGATGCGAACGTGGAACCCTTGCGGGCCTGCGAACGTAAGCGCTCGATCGTCTCGTCCTCAGACGCACCCTCGAGCATCGCCCGAATCTGAACGACGGCATCGCGCAGGCGCGCCGCCTCCTCAAAGTCCATGGCGGCAGAAGCGTTACGCATATCCTCTTCCATGGTTTCGACGATCCGCACGAGCTCGTCATGCGGCAGTTCTTCCAACTGCTCCGCAAGTGTCTGCTCGGGCGCCACTGTTTCCGGCACGCCACCCTCGCCCAACTCATCGGGCGTATAGAATGCGCCATGGCCAAGAGAGTCGCCCTTCGAGCGTCCCTTGGAACCCACGGTTTTTTCGGCCTCGGCAATAAAACTTGAGATGTCGTTGATGGCCTTGCGCACCGTCTTGGGCACAATGCCATGTTCTTCGTTATATGCCATCTGAATCTCGCGACGGCGCTGCGTCTCCTCGATGGCCTCTTTCATCGAATCGGTCACAACGTCTGCATACATGATGACTTCGCCATCGGCGTTACGGGCCGCGCGGCCAATCGTCTGAATCAGCGAACGGCGGTTGCGCAAGAAGCCTTCCTTATCGGCATCGAGAATTGCCGCCAGTGAGACCTCGGGGAGATCCAAGCCCTCGCGAAGCAGGTTGATGCCAACGAGAACATCAATCTTTCCCTCGCGCAGCGTTCGCAGGATCTCGACACGGTCCATCGTCGCTGTATCGGAGTGCATGTAATTGACCTTAATGCCGGCATCAAGCAGATGGTCGGTCAGGTCCTCGGCCATGCGCTTGGTGAGCGTGGTCACCAGCACGCGCTCCTTGCGGGCAACGCGCTCGCGAATCTCGTCCTCAAGATCGTCAATCTGCCCACGAACCGGACGCACATCGATCTTGGGGTCGAGCAGACCGGTCGGACGAATAATCTGCTCCACGTCGTTTTGGCTCACCCGCAGCTCGTAGTCGCCCGGTGTGGCCGAAACATAGATAAACTGGGGTATCCTTGCCTCAAACTCATCGAAACGAAGCGGGCGATTATCGAGTGCCGAGGGCAGGCGAAAACCGTGTTCCACCAGCGTTACCTTACGCGAGCGGTCACCTTCGTGCATACCGCGAATCTGCGGCACCGTCACATGGCTCTCATCGATGATGCAGAGCATGTCCTTAGGAAAGTAATCGATCAGGGTAAACGGCGGCTCACCCGGCTTACGCCCGTCCAGATGACGCGAGTAGTTCTCGATGCCGTTGCAAAAGCCCATCGTCTCGAGCATCTCAAGATCATAATCGGTACGCTGCTGCAGACGCTGCGCCTCGAGCAACTTGTCGGTCGCCTTGAGCTCCGCCACGCGCTTCTCGCACTCTTCGCCGATCGATTTCAGAGCCGCCTTGACCTTCGGCTTCTCGGTCACGTAGTGCGATGCCGGCCATACGGGGATGGCCTCGTACTCACGCAGCATCTCACCGGTGACCTCATCGATCTCGGCAATCAGCTCGACCTCGTCGCCAAAGAACTCAAACCGCAACGGATGCTCGGCATAAGGCGGATACACGTCGACAACATCGCCGCGCACGCGGAACGTGCCGCGTGCCAGGTCATAGTCATTGCGATCATATTGAATGTCGATAAGTGCATGGATAAAGTCATCGCGCTCGAGCGGCACCTTCTTGTCGACGTTCGGGGCTAGGCCCGCATAGTCCTCAGGAGAGCCAATGCCATAGATACACGAGACCGATGCGACGACGATCACATCTCGTCGAGAGAGCAGCGATGCGGTCGCCTGATGGCGCAGCATCTCGACCTCTTCGTTAATCGATGAGTCTTTCTCGATATATGTATCGCTTTGCGGCACATACGCCTCGGGCTGATAGTAGTCGTAGTACGAGACGAAGTAGACCACAGCGTTATTGGGAAAGAACTCTTTGAGCTCGCTCGCAAGCTGAGCGGCAAGCGTTTTATTCGGAGCCATGACCAGCGTCGGCTTTCCCAGGGCCTCAATAGTCTTTGCCATCGTGAAGGTCTTGCCCGAACCAGTCACGCCCAGCAAAACCTGATAGCGGTCTCCGTCCCTCACACCCTGCACAAGCGACTCAATGGCTTTAGGCTGAGAGCCTGCAGGGTCATAGGGAGACACGACCTTAAACGGCACGTCAGAGCCTTCAACGCCAAAGCGCTTAAGTTCACCGCCAACGCGTTCTACTTCAAATTCCGCCATGGATACTCCTAACTCATATCTCTGCAGTATACGCAGGCGGCAGGCATAGTCCTATACGAACCGATCGGGATAGAGGGTCTTGTAGCGAACCCAGGCATTATTGATACGAATCAGATACGCCTGCGTCTCGGGAAAGGTGATTGCATTATGAAACGACGTACTCTGCTGCGCCCATCCGTCGACATTGCCCATGCCAGCGTTATAGGCGGCAATGGCACTGTCAGTCGACCCGTTAAAATACGTTAGAAGATACGAAAGATACGCACAGCCAAACTCGATGTTCGTAGCGGGATCGTTAAGGTTGTCGGCTGAATACTCGCTACCATCGACAAGACCTTTGGCAATCATATCCTGGGCAGTCTCGGGCATCAGCTGCATTAATCCCCGAGCGCCTTGATTCGACTCGGCCTCGGGATCCCAATTCGATTCCGACTTTATGACAGCACACACCAGATACGGATCAAGATTGTGCGAAATGCTCGATTGCTTTACGTACGCCTCGTAGTCAATCGGATACAAAGGCTTAAAGAAAGCGGCAGGAGCATACGAGTAGACGAGCGAAATAAGGCCAAAGACGAACACAACGGCAAGTGGCGCCACGCGATACCACGTAAAGAAACGTGTCCTAGGCATCGACCTCCTCCTTATCCACTACATCCCCGAAGCCATGGCGCACAAGCCAAGCGTCCAGTTGTTCAAAGAGCGAGTTATCGCCCGCCGCATTATCGATTACCGTCGAAGCGAGATTGCAAAGCGAAGCCTCATCAGGTTGGCATGCAGAACGCGCATCAAAATCAGAGGGCTCCATACCACGATGAATAGCACGCCCGCGACGAACTGCTAAAGGAGCGCTGATAACCAGAATTTCATCAGCCAGGCCAAAAGCATCCTCAAAACCAGTCGGGGCAGAAACCTCGACAACCGCAAAGGGATAACGGGGGGACGAAACCGTGCAGCAAACCGGATCAAGAATCCTAAGCGAAAGCTGCTCAATGAGAACGGGGTGCACAAGGTCATTGAGCCGTGCGACCGAATCAGGAGAAGCGAAAGCTCGAGAAGCGAGGATGCTGCGGCGAATGCCGCCCTCCTCATCCAAAATATCCCAGCCAAATTCTTCCGCGAGGGCATTGACGATATCGGAGCCTGGCACATACAGCGATTTGGCAAGCTCGTCCAGATCGATAAGCATGGCGCCATGAGATTCGAGATAGCGGCAGGCAGTCGACTTACCCGAAGCAATATTGCCCAAGACAAAAACGGTAAACATCAAGTCCTCCCTAACGCCAATGGGAGTTATTATCGCGCAAATACAAAAGAAGGACTCAAAATACAGCCAAACAGTAAGACAAGCTAAAAGAAGGCGAGTTCTTGTATTACAGCTCTTTATAAAACGCAAAAAAGGGGGAGGCCGCGAGGCCTCCCCCTTCTTCAAGTCATCAGACGGCTCGGTGCCGTCCACCGGTCAGCGGCGCCCTGGCCTCCCACGGGCTGGCCCCGCAGTACTCTCGGCGCGATGGGGCTTAGCTTCCGGGTTCGGAACGGGACCGGGCGTGCCCCCCATGCTCTGGCCGCTGACCGGTGGGCGGCGCCCACCGTTACGGTGTCCGGGTGTCTACTCACGTGCCCTGGGGGCCGCATGGCGCATAGGGGAGGTGACTCGGGGGCATCCTCGTGCCCGGACCGCGCTTCTGAGCGCTTGTCCCGCGGGCCGCGAGGTGCGGTTCCGGAAGAGCTCGGGCGATTAGTGCGGCTCGGCTGAGGACGTCGCCGCCCTTGCACCTGCCGTCTATCGACCAGGTAGTCTACCTGGGCCCTTACCGGAAGGAGAACTAATCCCTGGAACGGCTTCCCGCTTAGATGCCTTCAGCGGTTATCCGCGCCGCACGCGGCTACCCGGCCGTGCCGTTGGTCGACAACCGGTTCACCGGAGGTGCGTCCACCCCGGTCCTCTCGTACTGGGGGCAGCCTCCATCGATTCTCCTGCGCCCACGGAGGATAGGGACCGAACTGTCTCACGACGTTCTGAACCCAGCTCGCGTACCGCTTTAAACGGCGAACAGCCGTACCCTTGGGACCTGCTCCAGCCCCAGGATGCGATGAGCCGACATCGAGGTGCCAAACCTTGCCGTCGATGTGGACTCTTGGGCAAGATCAGCCTGTTATCCCCGGAGTACCTTTTATCCGTTGAGCGACGGCCCACCCACTCGGGGCCGCCGGATCACTAGAGCCTGCTTTCGCACCTGCTCGGCTTGTGGGCCTCGCAGTCAAGCCCGCTTGTACTCTTGCATTCAAAAGGACGGTTGCCGACCGTCCCGAGCGGACCTTCGCGCGCCTCCGTTACCCTTTAGGAGGCGACCGCCCCAGTCAAACTGCCCGCCTGGCACGGTCCCCGAGCCGGTCGACGGCCTCGGGTTAGGACGCCGGTCGCGCGAGGGCAGTATTCCAAGGGCGGCTCCCCGGGGGCTGGCGCCTCCGGATCTGTGCCTCCTGCCTATCCTCTACACGCGGGACCAGCGGCCAATGCCAAGCTGCAGTGAAGGTTCACGGGGTCTTTCCGTCCTTCCGCGGGTAAGTCGCATCTTCACGACCAGTGCAATTTCACCGGGTCCATGGTCGAGACAGCGCCCAAGTCGTTGCGCCTTTCGTGCAGGTCGGAACTTACCCGACAAGGAATTTCGCTACCTTAGGACCGTTATAGTTACGGCCGCCGTTTACCGGGGCTTGGCTTCGGGGCTTCGCCGAAATGGCTAACCCCTCCGCGTGACCTTCCGGCACCGGGCAGGCGTCAGACCCTATACGTCGCCTTGCGGCTTCTGCAGAGTCCTGTGTTTTTGGTAAACAGTCGCTTGGGCCTCTCCACTGCGGCCCGCCTCCGCTCCCCGGGCAAGCCGGTTCACGTACGCGCGGGCACCCCTTCTCCCGAAGTTACGGGGCCATTGTGCCGAGTTCCTTGACCATGGTTGACCCGATCGCCTCGGTATGTTCTACCCACCCACCTGTGTCGGTTTGCGGTACGGGCGCGCACGCGCCTGCCTAGGGGTTTTTCTAGGGACCTCGGGCTCACTCGCTTCGCTCAGTCGCTTCGTCCGGAGCCTCGCCCTTGATGCGGACCGGATTTCCCTGGTCCGCGGGCCGCGCTCCATCACGGGGACGTCCAGAACCCCGCCGAGCCACCCCCATCCGTCGCCCCGTCGGTCGTAGCGCCGCGTGCGCGGTGCAGGAATGTCTGCCTGCTGCGCGTCGGCTACGCCTCCCGGCCTCGCCTTAGCCCCCGACTGACCCTGGGAGGATTAGCCTTGCCCAGGAAACCTCGGGTTCACGGCGGACGAGTTACTCTCTCGTCTCTCGCTACTCATGCCAGCATTCTCACTCCCATGCGCTCCACCGTCGGTCGCCCTCCGGCTTCTCCGCCCATGGGAAGCTCCCCTACCGATTCTAATAAATAAAATCCCGCCGCTTCGGTGTCCAGCTTAGCCCCGTGTATTGTCGGCGCATGTCCACTCGACCAGTGAGCTGTTACGCACTCTTTGAATGCATGGCTGCTTCTAAGCCAACATCCTGGTTGTCTGGGCGGACGCACATCCTTTGCCACTCGGCTGGAACTTGGGGACCTTAGCGGGCGGTCCGGGCTGTTTCCCTCTCGAGCACACAGCTTAGCCCACATGCTCTGACTGCCGCGCTCTGGGCCGCCGGCATTCGGAGTTCGGTTGGATTCGGTAGGCGGCGAAGCCCCCTCGTCCATCCGGTGCTCTACCTCCGGCGGTGAACGCGCGACGCTAGCCCTAAAGCTATTTCGGGGAGAACGAGATATCTCCGGGTTTGATTGGCCTTTCACCCCTATCCGCAGGTCATCGCCGCCGTTTTCAACCGACGTGCGTTCGGCCCTCCACGGGGTCTTACCCCCGCTTCAGCCTGCCCACGGATAGCTCACCCGGCTTCGCGTCCGCGGCGCGGGACTCAAGTCGCCCTGTTAAGGCTCGCTTTCGCTCCGGCTCCCTTTCGGTTAACCTCGCCCCGCGCCAGCGACTCGCTGGCTCATTCTACAAAAGGCACGCCGTCACACCATATAGGTGCTCCGACTGCTCGTGGGCGCACGGTTTCAGGTACTGTTTCACTCCCCTCCCGGGGTGCTTTTCACCTTTCCCTCACGGTACTGGTGCGCTATCGGTCACAGGGTAGTACTCAGGCTTGGATGGTGGTCCACCCAGGTTCGGACCGGGTTTCACGTGCCCGGCCCTACTCAGGGACCGCGTCGCGCCGTCCGGTCTGGGTTCGCGTACGGGGCTGTCACCCGCTGCGGCCGGCCCTCCCATGCCGTTCCGCTCCCCAGCCGGACCTGCGCCCGGGGGCGGCAGCCCCCGGATGCGCGGCCCTGCAACCCCGTCGGCGGAACCCCTGCCGGGTATGCCCGCTCGACGGTTTGGCCATCGGTCCCCTTTCGCTCGCCGCTACTCGGGGAGTCTCGAGATTGATTTCCTCTCCTCCGGGTACTTAGATGTTTCAGTTCCCCGGGTTGTCCTCCCCGGCCCTATGCGTTCGGGCCGGGGATATGCACACTGCTGTGCATGGGTTCGCCCATTCGGAGACCCCCGGGTCGAAGGATGTGTGCTCCTCGCCGGGGATTATCGCAGCTTGCCGCGTCCTTCATCGGCTCCCTGTGCCAAGGCATCCGCCGTGCGCCCGTGGTATCTTGCGGGACCGCACTCGGGCCCGCGGGATATCCACGTGTCGCTAATAAAAATTAATCGATATCATGAATAGCGCTCGTATGTCGCAATTCGGGTATCTCATACCGCGGCACAGTGTCTTCACTGTGCTCGCGATCAGATGCTCCTCACTCATAAATAAGTGAATTCTTCTTGTTTGGATCGGATGAATGATTGCTATCATTCTGTCTTTAAATCGCAGAAAAGAATCGAGTCTGGAAGAATGATCTTCCATCTCTCTCCTATCGCTATGCGGCTCTCAAGGTACGCGGGTGCGACCCCGGGGACCGGGTGCTGCGGGGAATCATCCTGGCGGACATCGACCGGACGGGCTCCTGCCCTCTATTCGAGTTAAAGTGTTTTCTCTCTAAGAATGTATCTCCCTAGAAAGGAGGTGATCCAGCCGCACCTTCCGGTACGGCTACCTTGTTACGACTTCACCCCCCTCGCCCTCCACACCTTCGGCGCCTCCCCCCTTGCGGTTGGGCCGGCGACTTCGGGTGCAGACGACTCGGGTGGTGTGACGGGCGGTGTGTACAAGGCCCGGGAACGCATTCACCGCGGCATGCTGATCCGCGATTACTAGCAACTCCGACTTCATGGGGGCGGGTTGCAGCCCCCAATCCGAACTGGGGCCGGCTTTCCGGGATCCGCTCCCCCTCGCGGGGTGGCATCCCTCTGTACCGGCCATTGTAGCACGTGTGCAGCCCAGGGCATAAGGGGCATGATGACTTGACGTCGTCCCCGCCCTCCTCCGCCTTGACGGCGGCGGTCCCGCGTGGGTTCCCGGCATCACCCGATGGCAACACGCGGCGGGGGTTGCGCTCGTTGCGGGACTTAACCCAACATCTCACGACACGAGCTGACGACAGCCATGCACCACCTGTATGGGCTCCTCTCGGCCACGGGGTCTCCCCCGCTTCACCCATATGTCAAGCCCTGGTAAGGTTCTTCGCGTTGCTTCGAATTAAGCCACATGCTCCGCTGCTTGTGCGGGCCCCCGTCAATTCCTTTGAGTTTTAGCCTTGCGGCCGTACTCCCCAGGCGGGACGCTTAATGCGTTGGCTGCGGCACGGGGGGATCGTCCCCCCACACCTAGCGTCCATCGTTTACGGCTGGGACTACCAGGGTATCTAATCCTGTTCGCTCCCCCAGCTTTCGCGCCTCAGCGTCGGTCTCGGCCCAGAGGGCCGCCTTCGCCACCGGTGTTCCACCCGATATCTGCGCATTCCACCGCTACACCGGGTGTTCCACCCTCCCCTACCGGACCCAAGCCGCGGAGGTTCCGGGGGCTTCGGGGGGTTGAGCCCCCCGCTTCGACCCCCGGCCTGCCGGGCCGCCTACGCGCGCTTTACGCCCAATGAATCCGGATAACGCTCGCCCCCTACGTATTACCGCGGCTGCTGGCACGTAGTTAGCCGGGGCTTCTTCTGCAGGTACAGTCTTGACTCTTCCCTGCTGAAAGCGGTTTACGACCCGAAGGCCTCCGTCCCGCACGCGGCGTCGCTGCGTCAGGGTTCCCCCCATTGCGCAAGATTCCCCACTGCTGCCTCCCGTAGGAGTCTGGGCCGTGTCTCAGTCCCAATCTGGCCGGTCGGTCTCTCAACCCGGCTACCCGTTGTCGGCACGGTGGGCCGTCACCCCGCCGTCTACCTGATGGGCCGCGGAGCCATCCCCTCCCGTCGGGGCTTTAGCCGGGGTGCCATGCGGCACCCCGGGGTATCCGGTATTACCCGTCCTTTCGGGCGGCTATCCCGGGGGAGGGGGCAGGTTCTCCACGTGTTACTCAGCCGTTCGCCACTCGCTTCCACCCGGAGGTGGGTGCCGTTCGACTTGCATGTGTTAGGCGCGCCGCCAGCGTTCATCCTGAGCCAGGATCGAACTCTCCGTCCAAAATATTCTGGGCTTCGAGCCCGTCCGGTCCTCACAACTGTTACGCTGATCGGTTCCGTTCGATTCATATGGTTCTGTATAGGAAAAGGAATTTCTCGGGGCCGCCTCTCGGCGGCCTTGCGAAAAACAAATCCAAGTTAGACCATTTCAAATGGTTCGATGTCTGCCCGGATGCGACACTGAATGTGTCCATCCTCGCAGTATCCGGTTCTCAAGGTGCACGCCTGGCGGCTGATCCGGTCCGACCGGGCCGCGCGGCAAGGAGATATATTGCCAGACCGCGAAGCCCTGTGGGTCGTCAATTCCACTCTTCACAAGTCCTACACAACATATCGCTTTCTATAGGTAATAGAAAGACTGGTGCGGATCTTCCGCACATATCAGATGATGACCCTTTGGTTTAGAAATATATAGAGATCGGTCACCTGTAAGTGTCTATCTACCCGCGCTTTTTGCAATGTAAACCGCGCTTCAGATAATCAAAACCACCCCTAAAAGGGGTGGTTTGCTCT
>NZ_QSFY01000016.1:0-50554 GCF_003467965.1 Collinsella sp. AM42-18AC | reverse complement strand
TGCGCGCCCCGCACAGGCTAAAGCCTTTAATAAAAACGGGTGGCAGCCGGTACGGCTACCACCCGTTTGTCTCATATCCAGCACAAAGCAGGCCAGTTACTTCTTAATGTCGCGTCCCAGGCGCTCGGCGACCGATGCCACGGCCTCCTCGCTGGCCGGCCCGCAGCTCACACAGCCATCGTGGGCGCGCATCTGGCCGGTGACCTCGTCCATCGCGAGCGGCGCCACCTTCTCGAGCTTAAAGCCCTTACCGGCGCGCATGTTCTCCTTGGCCACACTGATCATGAGCTTAATACGGTTGAGCTGGTTGACCTCGGATGCACCGGGGTCGTAGTCCACCGCGACAATGTTGCTCTCGGGGTGCTGACGGCGCAGTTCCTTGATCACGGCCTTGCCCACCACGTGGTTGGGCAGGCACGCGAAGGGCTGCGTGCAGATGATGTTGGGCGCACCGTGGTCAATCAGATCGAGCATCTCGGCCGTGAGCAGCCAGCCCTCGCCCATGTTGTTGCACACCGAAAGCACCGTGCGGGCCTTGTCGGCCATGGTGCCGATGCGCTCGGGCGCCTCAAAGCGTCGGGACTTTTCGAGCATCTCCTCCACCGGCGTACGCATCCAGTCCACGAGCTTGATGAGCGCCTGCATACCAGCGCGCGTGGTAGCAGAGCTTCCCAGCTCGTCCTTCTGCAGCTCGGCATTACTCATGGAGTACAGGAAGAAGTCGAGCAGGCCCGGCACCACGGCCTCGCAGCCCTCGCGCTCGATGACATCTACCACGTGGTTGTTGGCTGTGGGGTGGAACTTGACCAAGATCTCGCCGACCACGCCCACGCGCGGCTTGGTACCCTCGCCCACGAGCGGCATAGTATCGAACGCGCGGATGGCCTCGCGGCACAGCTTGGTGTAGTTGTGGCGGTTGAACTTGGGCGCCAGCTTGCGGGCGCGCGCCATGTACTCCTCGTAGAGCGCGTTGGCAGCACCGGGCGTGGCCTCGTACGGGCGGCAGCGGTAGAGCATCTGCATCATCACGTCACCAAAGAGCACCGCGTACACAGCCTGCTTAAGCAGGGCCGGTGTCAGCTTAAAGCCGGGGTTGTCCTCGCCGAGCGCCACGGCCGAAAGCGAGATTACGGGAATCTCGGGGTGACCGCTCTCGCGCAGGGCCTTGCGGATGAGCGCGATGTAGTTGGTAGCTCGGCAGCCGCCACCGGTCTGGCTGATGACCACGGCCGTCTTGGACAGATCGTACCTGCCGCTCTCGATGGCCTCCATAATCTGGCCCGTCACCAGAATCGACGGGTAGCAAATGTCGTTGTTCACGTAGCGCAGACCGGCCTCGACGGCGTCGTGATCGGTCGAGGGCAGCAGCTCCAGGTTGTAGCCGGCACCGCGGAACACCTCTTTGACCAGGTCGAAGTGGATCGGCGCCATCTGCGGGCACAGGATGGTGTAGCCCTCGTCGCGCATCTGCTCGGTAAAGGGCACCTTGGGCCACGCGGTCGAGGCACTCTCACGCTGGGCCTCGAACGTGTACTTGCGGCTCGCGAACGCGGGGGCATCCGTGGAGGGAGCCACCGGCGCGGCATCGCCCTGCTCGTAGGCCTCGCCCGCAGCGGTTGCCTCGGCCAGACGCTCGGCCTCCTGGTCCTTAAGCGCGGCCATGAGCGAGCGGATGCGAATGCGCGCGGCACCCAGGTTGGATACCTCGTCGATCTTGAGCACGGTGTAGATCTTGCCGCTGGCTTCCAGAATCTCCTGCACCTGATCGGTGGTCAGGGCATCGAGGCCGCAGCCGAAAGAGTTGAGCTGGATCAGGTCCAGATCGTTGCGCATCGTCACAAAACGGGCGACGGCGTACAGGCGGCTGTGGTACATCCACTGGTCGACGACGCGGATGGGGCGCTCGGGCTTCACGAGATGCGCGAGCGAATCCTCGGTAAAGACCGCAAAGCCAAAGCTCGAGATGAGTTCGGGCAGGGCGTGGTTGATCTCGGGATCGTTGTGGTAAGGGCGACCGGCGAGCACAATGCCGTGGCCGCCGTGGCCCTCAACCCACTTAAGAGCCTCCTCACCCATGGTCTGGATGTCCTCGTGGAAACGCGCATCGGCCTCAAAGGCAGCGTTGACGGCGGCATCGACCTCGGAACGCGTGATCTTGGGCCCACGCACGCGACCGCGACCGGCTTGCGCATCGGCCACACGGTCGACGGCGAGCACCTGGTACAGACGGCGCTTGAGCTCGGTCTTGTCATGATAGGGCACAAACGGGTACAGGAACTCGATATTCTGCTCGCGAATCTCATCGATATTGAGCGCCAACGCCGTGGGGTAGCTCATGACGATGGGGCAGTTGTAGCAGTTACCGGCCGTCGGGTCCTCCTTGCGCTCCCAGCGCACGCACGGCATCCAGATAAAGTCGACATCGCGGTCGATGAGGTTCATAACGTGGCCGTGGCTCATCTTTGCCGGGTAGCACACGCTCTCGGACGGCATGGACTCGATGCCCGCCTGGTAGGTCTTTTTGCTCGACTGGTCGGACAGCTGCACGCTAAAGCCCAAGCGCGTAAAGAACGCGTGCCAGAAGGGGTAGTTCTCGTACATGTTGAGCGCGCGCGGGATGCCGACGGTGCCGCGCGGGGCCTCGTCGGGGCTCAGCACCTCGCGGTTAAAGAGCAGATCGTTCTTCTTTTTGAAGAGGTTGGGCGCCTCGGTCTTTTGCTTTTTGTGGCCGGCACCCTTCTCGCAGCGGTTACCGGTAATGAAGCGCCTGCCGCCGCCAAAGTCGTTGACGGTGAGCTGGCAGTTGTTGGAGCAGCGGCCGCAGCGGACATGCTTTTGCGTCACGGTGAGGTGCGCGATGTCCTCGGCCGAAAGGATGGTCGAGGTGCCGTCGGCGCCGGCGCGATCGCGGGCGAGCAGGGCCGCACCATAGGCGCCCATGCAGCCGGCGATGTCGGGACGCACGGCATGAACGCCGGTGAGCTGCTCAAACGCGCGCAACGTGGCGTCGGACATAAAGGTGCCGCCCTGAACGATCACCTGGCTGCCGATCTCCTTGGGGTCGCGCAGCTTAATGACCTTGAACAGGGCATTCTTGATGACGGAATAGGACAGGCCGGCCGCGATGTCGCCCACCGTGGCACCTTCCTTTTGCGCCTGCTTGACGCGCGAGTTCATAAAGACCGTGCAGCGACTGCCCAGGTCGACGGGGGCCTTGGCATGGATGGCGGCATCGGCAAACGCGCGCACGTCCATGTTCATAGACACGGCGAAGCTCTCGATAAAGCTGCCGCAGCCCGATGAGCAGGCCTCGTTGAGCATGATGTGCTCGATGACGCCGTCCTTAACGCGCAGACACTTCATGTCCTGGCCGCCGATGTCCAGGATGAACTCGACGCCGGGCAGGAATGCCTTGGCGCCACGCAGGTGCGCAACGGTCTCGATCTCGCCGGAGTCGGCCTTGAGGGCCTCGATGAGCAGCGCCTCGCCGTAGCCCGTGGTGGTCACGTGGCCGATGGTACAGCCGGCGGGGATGTGGTTGTAGAAATCGGCCATGATGACCTTGGCCGTGCCCAGGATGTCGCCGTTGTTGTTGCCGTACCAGGTGTGCAACAGCTGGCCGTCCTCGCCCACGAGCGCGGCCTTCATGGTGGTGGAGCCGGCGTCGATACCGATGAACACGCGGCCGGTGTAGCCGTCGAGCTTGCCCTTGGGGACGACTTCCTGGTCGTGGCGACCCTTGAACTCGGCAAAGTCCTCGTCGGTGGCAAAGAGCGGATCCAGGCGCTCGACCTCAGCACCCTGCGTGTCGCCCAAGCTGTCGATAGCCTCGATGAGCTGCGGGAACGTGCTGAGCTTGTTGGACTCGTGCGCCATGGCGGCGCCGCTCGCCACAAACAGGTGGGCGTTTTGGGGCACGATGCGGTGCTCCTCGTCCAGGTTGAGCGTGAGGTAGAAGCGGTGGCGCAGCTCGGAGAGGTACTGCAGCGGGCCGCCCAGGAAGGCGACGTTGCCGCGGATGGGACGGCCGCAGGCGAGGCCCGAGATGGTCTGCGTCACGACGGCCTGGAAAATGGAGGCAGCCACGTCCTCGGGGCGGGCGCCCTCGTTGAGCAGCGGCTGAACGTCGGTCTTGGCAAAGACGCCGCAGCGGCTGGCGATGGGATAGATGGTGGTGGCGTTGGTCGCGAGCTCGTTGAGGCCGCTGGCATCGGTGTGCAGCAGGGTGGCCATCTGATCGATGAAGGCGCCCGTGCCGCCGGCGCAGGTGCCGTTCATGCGCTGCTCGATACCGTTGTCAAAGTAGATGATCTTGGCGTCCTCGCCGCCCAGCTCGATGGCGACGTCGGTGGCCGGGATGAGGGTCTCGACGGCGCGTTTGCTGGCGATGACCTCCTGGACAAACTCCAGGTCGAGCCACTGGGACAGCAGCAGGCCGCCCGAGCCGGTAATGGCGCAGGTCATCTGGGCCGTCGGCAGCACGGTCGCAGCGCCCGCAAACAGGTCGCGGGCGCAAGCGCGGACATCGGTGTGATGACGCTGGTACTTGGCGTAGACGATCTGGTTGTCGTCGTTGAGCACGGCGAGCTTAACGGTGGTGGAGCCCACGTCGATGCCCAGGTGCAGGTTGCCGCGGGCGGCCTCGGGGTTGAAGATCGCGCCTTCGGGGGCGTGGGCGGCGGCTACGGGCTCAGCGGCGGTGGCGGGCTCGCTAGCGATGGACGTCTCCCCTGCCGTGTTCTTGGCATCGGCAACTACCTCGGCAACTTTCTCGGCAGCCGCGGTCGCGGCCTTCTGCGCGGCGTCCACCACGGCGGGCGCGGCCTCGCGCGCGGCAGCAACCATACGGTCCTTGATGCCCTCGACGAGTTTGCTCATCTGTCTCTCCTCTTAGTTGTTGGACTCGACGGTTGCGGCGGTGTCGGCCGCGTCCTCGAGCTGCAAGTTCAATAGCTTCATGCCGTATTCCGGCACATTGATATCGATGGGTTGGCCATACAGGTCGCCGGGGCGCACAAAGGCGATAACCGTCATGATGCGCGCCATGGCCTCGGGCGATTCGGAAAGGTCACGCTCAAACCAGCGCTGAATCATGCCGACCTCGGCACTCACGACGTAGGTGACGTAGTAGTCAAAGAACGTGCCCAGCGCCAGGCCCAAAATGCCCGTCTGCGCACGCGGCACCACAGCCTCACGCGCGGTGTCGATAATCCTTTTAATGAAGGCCTGGTCGCCACCCGGACCCAGCAGCGCACCGATTAAGTCGCGGTTGGCCGCAAGATAACGCAGCAGCTCAACCGAACCGGGCGCCGGCTCGAGCTCATCGATGTTGTGATAGAGATCGGGCAGCTGAGCTGCGGTGATGAGCTCAATGCGCTCACGGATCTCGGCCAGCAAGCCGTCCTCGATTTGATTGATAAAGTCGGGAATATCGCGATAGTGCGAATAGAACGTGCGGCGCGTAAGGCCAGCACGCTCGGTGAGCGACGCGACATTAATGCGCGAAAGGTCGCCGCTTTCGGCAAGCTCGCTGGCAAGTGCCTGGCGAAGGGCACGCTGCGAGCGAAGGGACCGGCGATCGCATTTCTCGAGCTGGGACAAGCGCCCTCCTTGTTACTCAACCTGTGCGCTATTGCACAGTGCGAGTATTATTGCACACCGTGTGTATCAACACGTAAAGGCAATATTTGGGATGTGACAAAGGGACTGTCTTTTTGTCACATTAGGTTGCGCTCAGCTTTTAGAAGCGACATTGCCGATTGTCCAAAATGTCATTCGTGGGTAGAATGGTGTCGACGGCAGCCCAAGTTCTGCAAAGCTGGGCAGCGCCGTTGCGTGGATTAAGGGGTCAACGCCTTAGCGGCGGCGACCCCTCTTTCGTTGCTTCGAGCGTTGCTTGAGTGCCTCGGAAAGTCCGATAAGCGTCGTAAGAAGCGAGACCAATGCGGTCAGGAGCCTCACGAAATCAATCAAATCGGTCATGGGCATCACCTCCCATCAGATGGAGGGCGCTGCCCGGCACATGGAACTGCCGCCAACAGCAACAATTCTATCAAAGCGCAGTTAAATATGCGAATATATGTTCGTGTTTAAAGAAGCTAGTCCCCACTGTGACAAAGGGACAGTCCCTTTGTCACATTATTCAATGATGGTGCGGGAGCTCTGCTTATGCATGGTGGCGAGCATGTGTTTGGGGACGGCGTGGACCATGCAGCTGCCGATAGTTGCGCTCGCAGCAGCCTTAGCTGCATCGCTAGCGTTTTTGGTCGCATAGCTGTGGCGGAAACGCTTGAGCATGGCGATGTCGTTGCCGCCGTCGCCGTAGACCGCGACCTCGTCCTCGGCAATACCGTAGTAGCCCGCCAGCCAGGCCACACTCTCGCCCTTGTTGCACGCCACGTCCGTGATCTCGAACATCACCGGATCGAACGGCGCGTTGACCACATGGTCCGAGCGTTCGGCAAGATAGGCCTTAAGGTCACGCTCCAGCTCGGGCGAGGTCACGCGACAATTGATCTTGCATACATCGTGGCGCAGGATGTCACCGATCGACTGGTCGAAATACTGCTCCTCGTGATACCCACCGCGCGCACGCATGCCGCGCATCACAATACGCTTGATGGGGCTGTCCTTTTTAAAGCCCGCCTGATGCATCTCGAACGAACCGCTCGAGTACATGCCATCGGGCGTGGAACAATCAAAGCAAATGTCCGGGAACGCCTTGAGCAGTTCCTCAGTGACCTGCGGATCGATGGTCCAAGTCTTGAGCACCTCGCCATGGCTGTCGCGCACGATGGATCCATTGGAGCAGCAGGCGTCAAGCGCCAGGCCCGTAAAGCCATGCTCGCCGATCGGCAACGTCGATCGTCCAGTCGCGGGAACCACGTGCAGGCCAGCCTCAGTCAGCTCGCGAATGGCGCGGCGGATGGTCCCATCCGCCTCGTGCAGGGCGTTCAGCAGCGTTCCGTCTAAGTCACTCGCGAACATCTTGATCATGGACATGCCTCTCCTTCGTCTGCCCGATATTGTAGACGAAGGAGAGGCATGTCCAAACAATGCCGTCCCGGCGCGGCGTACCACCGCCTTCACAAATTCACGGTGCCCCAGCGCGTTAAGACAATCGCCGCAATCGATTTTTCAGCCGATAAAACAGAGCCGTCATCAACGTCAGCACCGCCAACATGGCTGCGAATACAATCGCCGGTGTCCATCGATCATATGCAGCCCCGTACGTCAATTGGCCGATAGGCGTTGCGCAGGAAAGGACCATGTAAACGACCGAAAGCACTTTTCCGCAGAGCTCAGTCGGCGCTGCCCGCTGAACAAACGCGATGATTTCAACCGACGCAATGCTTGCCCACACCATGACCCATGCCGAACCAACTGCAAACACGGCGAACGCACATACATCAGTGCCGCACAATAGCGCGACAATGATCGGCGCGACTCCAAAACAGATCATCGCAACATATCGACATATGCCATTGAAAGAAAAGCGATGCGGCCAAATGCCGACCAAGCCACTGCCGGTAAGACCACCCAAGCCCAGAGCAACCTCAACTATCCCAACGCAGGACGATTGCATGCCGAGATGCTTTGTAACAATAATGGGAGCGCCAATCGTTAGCCCAACCAACGCAAGGTTCAAAACGGCCGCAAGCAAAATCACAGCAACCAATGATGCATTTTGCAACAGATACCGAATCGACTCCCGAAAATCGTTTCGGCATGTCGTGCGAGTCGCGCCGTCTCCCATCGTTTCAGATGAGGCATTTTGCTTGAGTACGCCACCAAACAACAGAGCTGAAATCGCAAACGTTACCGACGCGATTGTGCAAAGAGCATCGATGCCAAAGCACCCATAGACTGCCGTCCCGACCACAGGACCCAAGATATTGCTCACCATGGTCACCTGCGAAACCAATGCAGTGGCCCGCTCAACCTTCTTTTCACCCGCCATGCGCACCGTCTCAATTTGGAGCATTGGCTTTAGCAGCGATTGAACACCATATTGAACACAAAGTATCGCTACTACGACGACCGCAAGAGGCAACGAGCGCTTCATGGGGATAGACAGCAGTGATGCAGTCATCAGAGCAATGCCGAGGGTCCGCTTTCGCTCGAGATGTCTTCCCCTATCCGCCAAGATTCCGCCAGCCGGAGTTGCAAGTACGCCGGGTATGAACGCTATCGCCGCGACGACGCCATATAACGTTGACGATCCACTGCGATCGAACAAGTAAAGTGGATACGCAAAGCACCGCGCCGACAGCATCGAATACGTGCACAGCTGCGCAACCAGAAGTTCCGCGAGCCTGATTGACCGCACTGTTTTTGATTTCAACGAGACACCGACGTCTCTCAGCCCAGCCATAAGCCCACCCCCTATACATACCACTAGTATGTATTTAATGACTTGAAAAGGGCAGCCGTGGCTACCCTCACAAATCAATTACATACCGTTGGTATCTATATTACCACCCGGCGCAGTCCCATACGTCCCAAATCTGCGCCGTTGTCTGGAGCACTTCCTCGCCCAAATCGAGTCCCACCGCAGAGGCCATCTGCGCCAAACATTGAGCGCGAGCGAGCATTCGATCCTTGGGTTCAAGCGGACGAAACAGTGGCAGCAACCAGAGATTCGCCAGCAACGATACGGCCTCTGCCGCTTCGCGCGGGCATTCGCACGCAATGGATCCGTCGGCGATGCCCTCCTCGATCACTGGCAAGAGACAGCCATCGGCCGACTCGTCAAATGAGCCCTGGTACTGCATCGCCAGTAGGCGCGAGCTTTTTACCGGATCTGCTGCAGGACGCATACGTGCCCATAGCTCAATTTGTGGAACAACGGACTCGGGAGCGTACAGTCGCTTGAGCTTTTGGGCTCCGGTCATATTACCGACGCCAAGCATCGAGCGGCGGCGCTCAACAATCGGAGTCATCGCCCGATCAAACGCGGCGTTGAAAATCTCTTCTTTGCTCTTGAAGTGATGATAGACAGCGCCCTTGGTCATACCATCGAGACGGTCAACGATATCTTGAATGCTCGTCCCCTCATAACCCTGTGCGCAGAATAGCTCCAGTGCCGCGTCGAGAATCTTCGCGACCGTCTCCTCGGGATATTTATTGCGACCCATAATCCGCCCATCCGCAACGCAAGCCTTGTGCCTCATTGCAGCATTTTAACGTTGCGGATGGCAGACGGTCGATTCTACACCGCGGCGGGGCCGTGTTCGCCGGTACGGATGCGGATAACATCCTCGACCGGCTCGACCCAAATCTTGCCGTCTCCAACGGCACCGGTGCGGGCGGCGTTGCAGATGATGTCGACAATGCCATCGACATGTTCATCAGCGCAGATAAGGGTGAACTGCACCTTAGGGATCGTGTTGACAAGCAACTCGTTGCCGCGCACGTATTCCTTCCAGCCATGCTGTGCGCCGCAGCCCTGCACCTGGTTGATAGTCATGCCGCGAACATCAGCAGCAAACAGCGCGTCTTTAAGAACCTCAAGCTTCTCAGCACGAACGATTGCCGTGATCTTCTTCATAGTGAATTCCTCTCTTTAAGAGTTGGTCTGACAGAACGTTTGAAACTGTTAGTCCAGACCACTAAACGAAGGATAGGCGCTCTCACCGTGCTGGCTCGCATCCAAGCCCAGTGCCTCGTCGGCCTCGTCCACGCGCAGGCTACCGTGGAACAGCGCCTTGACCACCGCGGCGATCAACAAATCGAGCACCAGCACAATAGCGACCGTCACCACAATGCCTAAAATCTGCGAGATGAGCAGCGACACGTCGCCCGTGTAGAACAGGCCACCCTTACCGGTCCACGAAAGCTCCGGCACACAGAACAGGCCCGTGAGCACGCCGCCCAAGATGCCGCCAATGCCGTGGCAACCGAACGCGTCGAGCGCATCGTCGTAGCCAAACTTGGTCTTAAGATGGCTGATAGCCAGGTAGCAGACAGGCGATACGATCAAGCCCATGACCAGCGCCGCCCACGGCTCGACAAAGCCTGCGCCGGGCGTAACCACCACCAGGCCCGCAACCAGACCGGTGCTGGCACCCACCAGCGTGGGGCGACCGGTGTGCACGCGCTCGACGGCAAGCCACGAGACCATGCCCGCCGCGCTGGCCGTCACGGTGTTGAGGATGGCGAGCGCCGCCACGGCGTCGGCCTTAAACTCGCTGCCGCCGTTAAAGCCAAACCAGCCAAACCAAAGCAGGCCGGCGCCCAGCGCCACAAACGGCACGTTATGCGGACGATAGCTCACCATGCCAAAGCCGCGACGACGGCCGAGCATTAAGCAGAGGATCAGGCCGGTAAGACCAGACGAAATGTGCACCACGTCGCCGCCAGCAAAGTCGAGTGCGCCGATGATGTCGCCGATAAAGGAGCCATCGCCGCCCCAAACCATGTGGGCGAGCGGCGCATAGACCACGAGTAGCCAAATGCCCAGGAAGGCCGTCATGGCACCGAACTTAACGCGACCGGCCAGGCTGCCCGTGACGATAGCGGCCGTGATCATGGCAAACGCCATCTGGAAGGCGATGTTGATGATCTGAGGGTAGACGGCACCGTCCGCGGCATTGCCCTCGGCCGCCTGCAGCACCTGGTGGAGCACCGGCAGGCACAGCAGCTGGTCAAGGCCTCCAATAAACGGACTGGAGCCGTCGCCGCCGTAGGCCAGCGACCAGCCAGCAACAATCCACAGCACACCAACCAGGCCAATGGCGCCAAAGCACATAAGCATGGTGTTGATGACATTTTTGCGCCTGGACAGGCCGCCATAGAAAAACGCCAGGCCCGGTGTCATTAAAAACACGAGCATGGTGCAGATGAGCATAAACGTTGTCGATCCCGTATCGTACATTCGCTCCCCCTTGGTCGCATGGACGTTGTCGGCGCCCATAATGCGGCCGAGGGGCAACTGGTGTAGACCAGATACGGCGTTGTTAAACGCTGCGTTGTCGAATGGAAACGGTGCCGCAATCTTGGAAACGGCGCGGCAACGGGCGCGAAACGAACGGGAAACGGGCGAACGAGAAGGGCGCGCTTGGCCCCGTCCCGGCTAGCGCCGGAACAGCTCGCGGGCTCGGTCGCGGAGGTCGGTAGCTCGGATGACGCCCTCGTAGCGATTGATGTGCAGACGCGGGAAGGCGTTAAAGAAGCGTAGGTCGCGGCGGCTGAGCGACACGCTCGGCACCGGACGGCTCATGCGCTTGCCGGCAAGGCGACGACTGAGCGACGGACGCGGCATGCTCGGCGCGGCATCGGCCACGCGGCGGGCAGCGAGCGCCAGGCCGCGAGCACCATCCGAGATAAATGTCGGCATCGAAGCCTTCTCGCGCAGGGCATCGAGCGCCGCGTCGCCCAGCTCGGCCAGCCACGCGTTAACGGCGCGACCGCGGATATGCGTCTGCGCCACCGAATCGATCGCCGAATCGGGAATACGTTCGAGCATAGAGTCGGAGGCATCGGCAAGCGACTCATTGATGCGGTCGGCAAGGTCGGCACGCACACGCTCCAGCTCATCGGACAGGCGGCGCCAGCTGGCCAACGAGCACACCGCATCGACCATCATCGCGACCGCGACGATAAAGGCGGACAGCCGCACAATCAGCACCGGCAGATGGCCAAGCAGCCCCAGCAATGCCGGCTCCACTAAACGGCAAATGCACAGCGCACCCAGGCCAAACGCGCAGGCCCAGTACAGACAGATGCGTCCATGCAAATTAAACGGCAGGTGCGAGTAATCCCAAAAGCGCGCGCCTGTTGTTTTTTCCAACAATACGCCTACGCTGTACTCAATCAAGCTGCATACGAGCGCCGCGGCAACAAACTGGCTCGAGGCATCCGGAATCCCGCGCAGCAAAAGCCAACAGGCTATGCCACCCACACCATAGATAGGGCAACACGGCCCCAGCAAAAAGCCACTGTTGGCAAATCGTCCGTGATTGAGCATGGCGCAAACCGTCGACTCCCACGCCCAGCCGCAAAACCCGTAAAAGGCAAACGAGAGCACCAGTGCCGAGAGTGGACAGGCGGCAAGCGTCGCGCCGCCAAAAGCCATGTCGATCGCGGTTCCCACCGTCTACCCTCTCCTCTTTTCGTTCGATTCGCTGCTCACGTCATCGTCCGCCCTGTCTTTGCGCGGCAGACGGCCGGTAATCGTCTCGCGCAGCGCGCACCATTTATCCGCCAGGCACACAATCCATGCCTCGCGACACGTCGGCGGCACCGGTACCAGCGGAAACATATGGCGCGCGATGATATTCCGCTCGCGCGACGTCAGCTCAAAATCCTCTTCGGCACGCGCCAGGGCAAAAAACGGATGCCGAAAGCCATGCAGTCGATGGCTTGGGTCGGGATCGTGCCAGTCATAGAGAAAGTAATCGTGCAGCAGGGCCCCGCGCAGCAGCGACAAGCGGTCGACGGAGATACCGACGCGGCCCAGGCGCTCGGCAAAGGACAGACTTGCCCGCGCCACCGAGGTCACATGCGTATACACCGTCACATCGCCATGCTGGATAAACTCGCGCGTCAGGTCCAGACGGCCCGCCTGTGCCAGTTGACGGGCAGCATGGTCTACTTCGCACGCGATTTTCTCGGCACGAACGGTATCGGACATGCGGCCTCCTTCCGGCGGCGCTCGGCGGCAAGCCACAGCCTGCACGCAATGAATAAAATCATCATGGAACTTATCAGTATGGCATCGGACAAAACGTTTTGCCCCACCAGTTGGCGAATTACCGCGCCGCCGTCACATATCAAACGCCAAAATGTGCGAGACTGTCTTGTGCAATTGTGCCGGCCGAGGGAGTGCCGGCGCACGATTCGCATGGAGTAACCCACAACGATGCTGCTTACGCAAACGACAACGCCCGAGGACGTCAAGGCTCTCGATCGCGCCGAGCTTCCGCTGCTCTGCGGCGAGATCCGCCACGCCATCCTCGAAAGCTCCGCCGCCGTCGGCGGGCACGTTGCCCCCAACCTGGGCGTCGTTGAGCTTACGGTTGCGCTTCATCGCGTGTTTAACTCCCCCACCGACAAAATTGTCTTTGACGTGTCGCACCAGACCTATGCCCACAAGGCGCTGACTGGGCGCGCGTACACTTATATCGACCCGGCACGCTACGGCGAGGCCTCTGGCTTTGCCAATCCCGACGAGTCCGAACACGACCTGTTCGCCATGGGCCACACCTCCACATCGGTGAGCCTGGGCTGCGGCTTGGCGCACGCTCGTGACCTGGCGGGCGATGCGTACAACGTCATCACCATCATTGGCGACGGTTCGCTTTCGGGCGGTCTGGCGTTTGAGGGCTTCAACAATGCCGCCGAGCTCGACAGCAACTTGATCATCGTCGTCAATGACAACGACCAGTCCATCGCCGAGAACCACGGTGGCCTGTATCGCAATCTGGCCGAGCTACGCGCCAGCAACGGCACCTGCGAGCGCAACGTTTTCCGCGCGATGGGACTCGACTACCGCTATCTGGACGCCGGTAACGATGTGTTGGCCCTGGTCGACGCGTTGCAGGAGCTGCGCGATATCGATCATCCCATCGTGCTGCACGTCTCCACCGCCAAGGGCAAGGGCTTTGAGCCAGCCCAGAGCGATCCCGAGCGTTGGCACCACGTGGGTCCGTTTGACATGGCAACTGGACGCAAGCTCTGCCCGGGCCATCCGAGCGAGCCTGCGCCGCGCACCTATGCCGACATTACGGGCGAGGCCCTGAGCGCCGCCATCGAGCACGATCCGCAGGTCGTGGGCATCACGGCCGCCACGCCCTACATCATGGGCTTTACACCCGAGCTTCGCGCCGCGGCAGGCAAGCAGTTTGTCGACGCGGGCATTGCCGAGGAACACGCCGTCACCTTTGCCACCGCGCTCGCCAGCGCCGGTGCCAAGCCGGTCTTTGGCGTGTACGGCACGTTTTTGCAGCGCGCCTACGACGAACTGTGGCACGACCTGTGCCTCAACGACGCCCCCGCAACCATCTTGGTGTTTGGCGCGTCGATCTTTGGCACCACGTCCGAGACGCACCTTTCGTTCTTTGATATTTCCATGCTGGGCGGTCTTCCCAACATGCACTACTTGGCGCCGGCCTGCATGGAGGAATATCTGTCCATGCTGAGCTGGTCGCTCGACCACCGCGAGCATCCCGTAGCGATCCGTGTGCCGGGCATTGGCTTGGTAAGCCGCCCCGATCTTGCGCCCGCCGAAGACACCGACTATAGCGTCGTTCGCTACAACGTGGTACGCCAGGGACGCGACGTGGCCGTGCTCGCGCTTGGCGATTTCTTTGAGCTGGGCGAGCGCGTGACAAACCGCTTGGCCGCCGAGTACGGTATCGAGGCCACACTCGTCAACCCGCGCTTTGCAACCGAGCTCGACCGCGAGTTCCTCGACAGCCTTGCCGCCGAGCATCGCGTTGTCGTCACCCTCGAGGACGGTATCTTGGACGGCGGCTGGGGCGAGCGCGTGGCATGTTATCTGGCATGCACGCCGTTGCGCACGCGCACCTTCGGCATCGCCAAGGGCTTCCCCGACCGCTACGACCCCAACGAACTGCTCGCGCAGAACGGCATGACGGTCGAGAACATGGCCGCCGAGGCCGTAAGGCTACTCAACGAGTAAAAAACCTCCGCAAGGGAAGCACCCCTGCGGAGATTTTATTTTCGCGGCGCGATTATCTCAATCTGTAACATCTATGGCCCGAATTCCCGTCTAACTGTTACAGATCTAGACAAACCGTCTTTGCCCCTGACCTTTGTCTCAATCTGTAACAGATAGAGACCTTTTGGCCGTCTAACTGTTACAGATCGAGACATTCGAATTCCCCTGAAGAGAAAATCTCAATCTGTAACAGTTACTCGGCAAAAATGGCTGCAGATGTTACAGATCGAGACAAAACAGCAAGGCATGCCGCTGCATCTGCAAGAACCACCACAAAGGTGCCTGTCCCTTTTTGGTAGGTAGAATAACCCATAAGGTAAGTATGTTTCTGTGTTATTTCGTGTTGACCCATTTGAGCGCGATGGGGTATAACTCTACTCAACCGCTAGGGATTTTATTGAGAAAGGTGTTCTACCATGAGCAAGAACCTCTCCCAGCAGGTCGTTCTCGACCGCCGCGGCTTCGTTGCCGCCACCTTCGCAACCGTCGCCGGCCTTGGTCTTGCCGGCTGCTCTGACACCAGCGCCGAGGCCGACAAGGGTTCCGCCGCCGGCTCCTCCAAGGGCTCCGAGGATACCGAGGTTTCCGCCACGCTCGATGCCAAGGCATTCGACAAGCTCGTCAACGACGGCCCCAAGGCCGATGACGACGCCATCGACGCCAGCACCTGGGCGACGGCCGTCAAGGACGCCGGGGTCTTTAAGATCGGTGGCGTTCAGACTTCCACGCTCTTCTCCCTCCTCAACGAGAAGGACGGTCAGACCCGCGGCTTCGACGCCGGTATCGCACAGCTCCTGTCCAACTACATTCTGGGCGAGAACAAGGTCGAAATCACCCAGGTGACCTCGGACACGCGCGAGTCCGTCCTGCAGAACGGCCAGGTCGACGCCGTCTTTGCCACCTACACCATCACTGACGAGCGCAAGAAGCTCGTCTCCTTTGCCGGTCCCTACTACTACACCCAGCAGGCTATCCTGGTGCTCGCCGATAACGACGACATCAAGAGCGTCGACGACCTGGCCGACAAGAACGTCGCCGTCCAGTCCGGCTCCAACGGCCCCGCCATCCTGGAGGAGTTCGCTCCCAAGGCCAGCCAGCAGGAGTTCAAGACCGACGAGGAGGCCCGTCAGGCACTCCAGCAGGGTCGCGTTGACGCCTACGTCATCGATAACAACATGCAGCAGAGCGCCCTGGTCCGCGAGCCCGGTAAGTACAAGATCGCCGGCAAGCCCTTCGGCAGCAAGGAACCCTATGGCATCGGCCTGCCGCTCGATTCCGACGGCGTCGCCTTTGTCAACGACTTCCTTAAGAAGATCGAGGACGACGGCACCTGGACCGAGCTGTGGCAGATCTGCATCGGCGACCGCACGGGCGACACCAATGTTCCCGAGCTGCCCGAGATCGGCGCCTAGGCAGCGAGCCTGGTAACGGCCGCAACGAAACCATATGGAAACGCACGATGCGCTTTATTGCGGTAAACTGTTTCCTCACAGAGTTGTCGGGGCTTCCGTACACACGGGAGCCCCTTTCCTTATCGGCGGGAGGTCCGCATGAGTCTCTCCGAACTCTGGTCGCTCTATGGCCAGAACTATATCGACGCGCTGCTAGCAACCTGGGGCATGACGCTTGAGTCGTTTGTCATCGCCATGGTGCTGGCCGTCGCCGTCACCGTGATGCGCGTGTCGCCGCTCAAGCCGCTGCGCGTCTTTGGCGACCTGTATGTCCAGGTCTTCCGTAACATCCCCGGCATCGCGCTGCTCATCATCGTCGTCTATGCGCTGCCGCCGCTCAAGGTCGTTCTGCCCTACCGCACCTGCGTTATCGTCGCCACGGTCCTTTTGGGCTCGGCCTTTGGCTCCGAGAACTTTATGAGCGGCATCAACACCGTCGGTGTCGGCCAGGTGGAAGCCGCACGCTCGCTGGGCATGAACTTTAGCCGCATCCTCGCCAAGATCGTGATTCCGCAAGCGCTGCGCTCGAGCGTGCTGCCCATGACTAACCTCTTTATCGCCGTCATGCTCACCACCGCGCTCGGCAGTCAGGTGCCGCTTAAACCCCAGGAGCTCACCGGCGTGGTGAGCTACATCAACACGCGCTCGCTCGGCGGCGTTGCCGCGTTCTTTATCTCGGCGCTCGGCTACCTGGGCACGGCCTTTGTGGTAAGCCACATTGGCAACTACATCGATAAGAAGGTGAGGATCCTCCGATGAGCAAGCACTCCTCTCCCGCGCTCACCATGCGCGATGCGCTCTACGAGGCTCCCGGCCCCAAGATGCGCGCCAAGATTCGCATCGGCACCGCCATCTCACTTGTTGCCGTCGCCGCGCTCGCCGTCCTGGTACTGCAGCGCTTTTATGTGACCGGCCAGCTTTCGGTCCACTATTGGTATTTCTTTACGCACCTCACCACTTGGAAGTTCCTGCTTGCCGGCTTTGAGGGCACCGTTAAAGTCGCACTCACCGCTGGCGCCATCGCGCTGGTGCTCGGCCTTGCCCTTATGCTCGGTCGCACCAGCGACAT
Organism: Collinsella sp. AM42-18AC; assembly: GCF_003467965.1. Lineage (NCBI taxonomy): Bacteria > Bacillati > Actinomycetota > Coriobacteriia > Coriobacteriales > Coriobacteriaceae > Collinsella > Collinsella sp. AM42-18AC. The sequence goes on along the minus strand of NZ_QSFY01000016.1, from coordinate 33,351 downwards.
TAAGCCGCTGCAGCTGGTCTGCCGCGTGCTCACCGATTTCTTCCGCGGCGTGCCGAGCCTTCTGTTCATCTACTTCTTCTTTTTGGTGCTGCCCCAGTACAAGATTGCGCTGCCGTCGTTTTGGATGCTCACGCTTCCCGTCGCGCTCGCCGCAGCCGGTGTACTGGCCGAAATCTTCCGTGCCGGCGTCAACGCCGTACCGCGCGGCCAGGTCGAGGCTGCCCAGGCACTCGGTCTCTCCAAAGCTAAAATCACCTTTAAAATCGTCCTGCCGCAGGCTATTCGGTTTATCATTCCGTCGTTGATTTCGCAGCTTGTGGTCGTCGTCAAAGACACCACCGTCGCCTACGTGGTGAGCTACCCCGACCTCATGCAAAATGCCCGCGTGCTCATTACCAACTACGATGCCCTCGTGTCGGTCTACCTGGTGATCGCGGTCATCTATATCCTCATCAACGTCGCGATCAACAAGGCCGCCGTCTACGTCTCGCACAAGACCGGCGCGACCATCATCCGCTAACGATTTATCACTTCGAGTCATAAGGAGCCGAGCACCATGGCACAGAGCACTTCTTCCACCGGCAATCAGCCGCTGATCGAGCTCAGGCACGTCGATAAGCACTATGGCGACCTGCACGTCCTCAACGACATCAATCTCTCGGTCGACCGCGGCGAGGTCGTCGTGGTGATTGGTCCCTCGGGCTCGGGCAAGTCGACCATGTGCCGAACCATCAACCGTCTGGAAACCATCGACTCGGGCGAGATCCTCATCGAGGGCGAGCCTCTGCCGCAGGAAGGCAAGGACCTTGCCCGCATGCGCGCCGAGCTGGGCATGGTGTTTCAGCAGTTCAACCTGTTCGCACATATGACCGTACTGCAAAACGTCATGCTGGGACCGGTCGATGTGCTGGGCGTCTCCAAGGACGAGGCCCGCGAGCGCGCCATGGACCTGCTGGGCCGCGTGGGTGTTGCCGAGCAGGCCGATAAGGTGCCTGCACAGCTCTCGGGCGGCCAGCAGCAGCGCGTCGCCATCGCCCGTTCGCTCGCCATGCAGCCCAAGGCCATGCTCTTCGACGAGCCCACGAGCGCCCTTGACCCCGAGATGATCAATGAGGTGCTCGAGGTCATGGTTCGCCTGGCCCAGCAGGGTATGACGATGATCGTCATCACCCACGAGATGAACTTTGCCCGCCGCGTAGCCGACCGCGTCGTGTTTATGGCCGACGGCCAAATCGTGGAAACCGGCACGCCCGACGAGTTCTTCGACCACCCCAAGACCCAGCGCGCCCAGGACTTCCTCAACTCCATCAAGGGCCACTAACCCCATTGCCATATCTGCTCGCCATGACCATCCAAACTCGAAAGCAGCACCTATGATCGGAACCCGTACTTCCTCGTCCTATACCCCGCACGTCGACGTTGCCCCCGCCGACCGTCCGCTCATCCTGGTAGCGCCGCGCTGGGAAGAGGCGAAGCCGTTTTTAAGCGAAACGCTCTCCCCCAACGAGGAAATCGCAAGTGTCTTTGTCGATGCCATCCTTGCCGCCGGCGGCCTGCCGCTGCAGATGTCCATCACCGAGGACACTGAGGTTATCCGTCATTACGTCGATATCGCCGACGGCATCGCCATTCCCGGCGGCCCGGACGTCAACCCCAAGCGCTGGGGCGATGATCGACCCTACGACCCCACCCTCTGCTGCGAGATTCGCGATAGCTTTGAGTTTAAGCTGGTCGGCGAGGTGCTCCGTGCCAAAAAGCCGCTCTTTACCACCTGCCGCGGCACGCAGTTGCTCAATGTCGCCACTGGCGGCACCCTGTGCATGGACGTGCCAAGCCTGGGCGCTCGCGAGGGCCGCACGCAGTGGCGCCATACCCACGTGCTCAACGACCCCGTGCATCCCGTCGAGGTCATGCCGGGCTCGCTGTTGGAGCGCGCGCTTGGCGGGCACAGGCTGATCCAGACCAACTCCGCACACCACTGCTGCGTCGATCATCTGGGTAAGAGCACGCGTTTGGTCGCCAAGGCAACCGACGGCGTTCCCGAGTGCATCGAGGTCGAAGGCCAGCCATTCTGCTTGGGCGTGCAATGGCACCCTGAGTACACGTGGAAGACACTCGAGACCGACTTTAACCTGTGGAAGTCGTTTGTCGAAGCAGCGGCCAAGGTAAAGCAGGCCCGCTAGCTCGCGAACCACTCAGGTTAAAGCCTCCTAAGCCAGGGGGGCGGACACCAGCTACGGTGCCCGCCCCCTGTATTTGATATGCTCGGTATGATTATCCCTCACAAACAATCAAAGTAATCTCGACCGTAATCGGTCGACGGTAAAGCAAATGGCAAAAACACTTGCTACGTTTATGAGACAGTCAATTAAAATCGAGGTGCATTGACTATCCTCCAACGGGGTTACGCCGCAAATCCACATGAGCATCGAGGACGGAAGCGGAAGCATGGAATTGGCCCCGACCTGTATGTAGATCGCTACGACGTTGACAAGCAACAGCATGCCAATCGGACCGAAGCCGGATCCAAAGTAGGAAACAACGATCACGCAAGAGACCACGTATGCAAGGCAGGCAACAGCTGCAAGAACAAGTCGATAGTAAAATACATGCAGGTTGAGATGCTGTTGAGCATCTAAAACGATTGCGCAGTTAAGGCAGTACAAAACGACGCTCGACAGGACAAAAGCGCCCAAAAGGGCGAAAGAAGACAGCACCGTTCGCGCAACGGTAACGCACGCCCGCCTCCCTCCCCGAGCCTCCGACAGCCCCCACGGTTCCTCGACAAAGCCCGAACTGACAAAGCGCGGCACAATACAAGCCGCGATGAACGGAAAGAACAATGCATGAGCCAACGGGGCTACGTTGAACAGCAGACCGCGAAAAACCTCTGCATTACCAAATAGAAGGACATCCTCCGCCGATAGCCGAAGCGTCGGGTCTGGGAAGAAGCCCAAGAAACTGTTCTCACGGAGGCTGCAGAACCACATCGGGAAAGAATTAAGCTGCAATACCACCATGCACGCATAAATTACCGGGATTAAGGCGTACGTCCATTTACTCACGTGCTTCAATTCTGAATGGAGGAATCTTTTAATCTGACGAGCCATTGAGCACACCCCCAGCACGAAAGCTCACGAGAGCGTAAATCAATACCGATAAACAGCTGGCTGCCACGCCATAGCCCAGAAGCGCCAGTTGCCCCATATCGCTATACCCAAGGGCGCATCCGACTCCAAGGTACGGCCCAGGAAGGAAGAAGATCCATCGCAAGGATGGTATAGGTGCCTGAAGGAAGGCTCCGTAGAGCGTCAAGCTCATGACAAATCCGATTATTATTGCAGCCCCGCTCAATACAGCGCTGCCTGTAATCCGATAGATGGTCACCGTCTCCAGCGCAACCGATATCACCAATACGGTGTTGACTATCATTGCAGGCAAAAATGCAGCCAGCATGCCATGCGCGTAGCTATGCCCTCCACGTATTATGGCTATTGCAAACAGAAGAAAGCAAAGCGCACTATATGCTGCGCCAATTATTAAAGCAGACGAAAGCGCATGAGCTAGAGCCCCATAAAAGCGGGTAAGACCTCTTGCTGAAGAAATTCGGTATCCCTCTTCATAGCCGCGCTCCTGTAAAATCGCCAGGCAAACGATGAGCGGAACGAACAGAGAGGTGCCGGCAAAAGCACTGCGCACAAGGGACTCATCGGGTGCAGAAGGATCGATTACATTCCAGACGAAACCAATATCCTCCCCAAAAACGCTATTGCCAAAGGCGAGCAACGTTGTTCCGTTTTTTAGAAAGACACCGAAGAGAAGGCCGAACGCCAGCATAAGCGCAAGACCAAGCTTCGCCGGAAACATCCTGTACAAACGCATCATATCTGCCTTTATGGGATGGATCGCCCGCTTCATAGCGAGACCGCCTTCATCAAGCGCCTGTAATACTCTTTTAAGGACGACGCCTCATCCCTTATGACGTCCATCGATTCCTTTTTCAGCAGTTCGCCGTCATGAAGAAACAGGCAGCATGTTGCAACCGATGCCAGCTCATCCAAGTCGTGGCTAGAGATAAGCATGGTTTTGCCCTGTTCTTGATTCAATCGACCGATAAGGGCCCATATACTCTCGATGCCCAACGGATCCAATCCATTTGCCGGCTCATCGAAAATGAGTACGTCGGTATCGCCCAACAAAGCCGTAGCTATATCCAGCCGCCGTTTCATCCCCAGAGAAAAACTGCCCACGCTCTTTTTCTCATCGACGTCCAGCCCGACAAGGCTCAAAACGCGAGGAACCTCACGTTTCTCATCGAGCCCCCATTCCGCACATCGGATCCGAAGATTCTCAGCCGCACTGAGGGATTGGTATGCTCCGCTGGAATCTGGCACATAGCCGACACGCGTCCGCATCAGACTCAGCTCTTTTTTCGACTTGCCTCCAAAGAGCTCCACACTCCCCGACGATGGCCCACAGAGGCCCAGCACTATTTTGATAAGCGTGCTTTTACCCGCCCCGTTTGCACCAACAAGGGCGCAAAGCTCAGACTGACCCACCTCGAAGGAAACGTCATGCAACACACGCCGTTTTCCATAGCGCTTTGACACCTTTGATAGCTTTATCGTTGATGCGCTCATTGGCCTCCCGTTCTGCTTGATAACAAAACCGCTCATATCGTTCCTTCTTTACTTTATCGTTTTACATAATTGTTATTGTTTTTCGATAACACATATTTGTCAAGATAATCTAAAAGAAAGAACCCGTGTTAGACACGGGTCCCTTCACGCTGATATTTCGTTTTAGTTGTTCGCCTTAAGCTACTCGTCGCTCAAATCGACAGCGAAGACCGATGTCGGAAGCGACGCCTCATTGCCTCTGCCATCCCGCATCTGCCTCACGGCATTCTTCGCGCGCTCGACAATAAGTTCCTCGAGCTCTTTCTCGCTCACGCGCTGAATAATATCTCCCGGTTGACAATCAAGCTCATCACAGATATCGAGGAGCGTCTTTAGGCGAATAGCTTTTATCTTTCCGTTTCTAAGCTTTGAAATATTAGCCGGAGTATGCCCCGTCGCTCGAATCAGATCAGCACTGGTCTTTCCGGTCTTAAGCAGCTGCGTCTCAAGCTCGATGATGAGATAGCTCATGTTTCCTCCTACACAAGCTCGTCAGACTGCTCTTGGAGCAGCGAGGCATAACTCCAGATCGCCGAGATAAACAAACAGACAACTGCGCCGATAAACGACCCCGCATCAAAGGTAGCGCCTTGGCAAATCTCAATAACGAAGGAATGAGGCACAATGTAAAGCTCCAGTCCGCCAATGGTGAGATTGACCGATCCATAGGCACCAACAAGCGAAACCGCGGCGTTAACAGCAAAGGCAAGCGCGAGAACACGGATAAGCCGCACATGCGCCTTGGTAAAGGGCGAGACGCCCCGAGAGATGTTATGGCTGATTCCGCACAAAACGACAAGCGAAACACCCACGACGAGTGCCAGGCACAGCCCGCTTGGGATAACGATGCTCCCGCCATCGAGAAGCGTCACGACACCGAAAGAATCGACAGAAACAACGTTTGCAACCGCATACCAGATCACGTAAACAACCAACGCGGCAAAAGCGACGAGCATCCCTGCAAAAACGGCTGCCATGCAAAAACCAAGCTTCCTGATATTTTCGCCCGCCTTGGCCATACGCTGAACGCTGTTGGACATACACTCACCCTCATCGACTCTATCGTTATTCGAACAGTTTATCGAACAACGATATGGATTGCATGCGGAAAGCCCCGCCAGTGCGCATGGGCCATTCACTAATCAGAAGGGGTGAGAGTGGATTTTTGGACATGTATCGAACGAGAGTGGACAATCTCCCACTTTGAGGCCGCCACCGGGCCTAAAACGGGAGATTATCAACTCTCATAGTCATCAAAGCTCGCGAGCTCTTACTCGGCCGCCTCGCGCAAGGCCGACATCGTTGCCGCATATTGCTGCTGCAGCGCATGCATTCCCTCGCGAGCGCCGTCAACGGCATCGGCGCCGCGCAGCGCTTCGGTCACCACAACCGCCGGCTCGTACAGATTATCGAATCCCAGGTTCTGGCTCACGCCCTTGAGCGTGTGCGCTGCCATAAACGCACCTTCGGCGTCTCCTGCCGCCATGGCGGCCTCCAGCTTGCCCATGCTCTCGTCATCCAAAAACTTGAGGGCAAAGCGGGCAAGCATTTCCCCGCCCATCAGCCGAGCGCACGCGTCGTCATAATTAGCGCCGATCTTCTCATACGCCTCACGCATGGAAATCATGGATTAAAAACTCCTTTGGTCAAACTAAATCGTGGGAAACGCGACGACGTCGGCGGGGCGTGCCAACGTCTCGGCAATTTGGTCTTGCACCTCGAGCAGGCAATCGAGCAGCAGCGGGTTAAAGGTGCCGCACTTACCGTCCAGGATCATCTGGATCGCCTCCTCGTGCGGGATAGCGTCCTTGTACACGCGCACGCTCGTCAGTGCATCGTACACGTCAGCCACCGAAACCACCTGCGCGGCGATGGGAATTTCGTCGCCCTTAAGGCCATCGGGATAACCCTTGCCGTCCCAGCGCTCGTGATGCCAACGCGCAATCTGGTACGCATATTCCATAAGCGCATTGCCGGCGTGATGGCTACCCAGCTTAAGCAGCATATCGGCGCCAATCGTGGTATGCGTCTTCATAATCTCGAATTCCTCGGGCGTGAGGCGCCCGGGCTTGTTGAGGATCGCATCGTCAATCGACATCTTGCCGATATCGTGCAGCGCCGAAGCCAGGGCGATCGTGGAGCGTTCCTCATTGTCGAGGGAGATCGTGCCGCTACGCTGGACCAGATAGCCAAGCAGCAGCTCGGTCAGCTTTTCGATGTTCGTAACGTGCCTACCGCTCTCGCCGTTGCGAAGCTCCATGACGCCGGCCATGATGTCGATGAGCATGCGACTGTTCTTGACGCGCTCGTTGTACTGTTGGGACAGCAGGTTCGTCAGGCGGCGCTGTTTGGCGTACAGGCGGATGGTGTTGCTTACGCGGCGGCGCACGACACGGGAGTCAAACGGGCGGTTGATATAGTCCGAGGCACCCAGCTCATACGCGCGCAGAACCGCATCATCGGAATCTTCGCTCGAAATCATGATGACAGGCAGATTATCGATACCCGATCGGCGCGACAGATCGGCCAGCACCTCAAAGCCGCTTATGCCCGGCATCACAATGTCCAGCAGCACGAGCGACAACTCATCGCCATAGCGGTCGACCATGTCGAGCGCCGCACGACCGTTATCGGCCTCGAGGATGCAATGCTCGTCCTTGAGCATCTCGCTGAGAATGGCTCGGTTCATCTCGGAGTCATCGGCGATAAGCACCAAAGGCTTTTCGCTTTGGAAGGCCTCGATGGAATCGGCATCGGTCACGACCGTACCGGCTTTTGCCTTAGCGCGGCTCAGTAACTGAGCAGCGCGGCCAACGCCCTCATCGACCGTCTCGCCATGAATGCGAACGCCACCAACACATGCCGTCAAGCTCACGTACTCATGGCCCGGAATAATCGTGGAATGAACGGCATCGGACACCTGATGCAGGCGACGGGTGAAGTCATCGGAGGGAATATTGGGCATGACAACCACAAACTTGTCGCAGCCATAGCGCACAAGCTCGTCAGTCGAACGGATTCCGCTGCGTATGGCTGTCGCCACAGCACCGAGCGCAAGGTCGCCGGCATGACGGCCACACGTATCGTTGAAGGCCCTAAAATCATCAACGTCGATCATCGCAACGCCGGCATTCATGCGGGCGCTGCGAAGCTTTTCCTCGTAATATCGGCGATTGCGCACGCTCGTCAGCACGTCGGTGTAGACAAGGTCCTCTTCCGCGGCCTCTTGCTCATCAATCGGACGCACCATCAGCAAGACGTGAGGCTCGCCCTCGACCTTCAGAGGGCGTAGACGGGCGCGGTACTCAGTGCCATCATTGAGCAGTTGCTCCGACACCTCATCGGAGTCTGCCAAAGCCTCAAGACTCGACTGACGCAGACAAGGGCAGCGATCGCCGGCGAGCAAGCAGTTAGGCTCACTCTTAATCTGATCGGCCGACAGTAAACGCACCACGGGGTAGGTCTTCGCGACGCGGGCGACCTCGACGGCAGCCTCCTCGTCGGTTAGATTGACCTCGTGATTATTGAGCATATGGGGCCCTTTCGATAGTTTCGCATGGAGCGGTGGGTTCCAAATGTTACAAGGGTAACACCTTGTCGATGCAGGTAAGTACGTGAATGCTGCCACATTCTTATGAGTTGGCAGACGGCGCGATTGAAGCCGCAGACGCGAGGTTTTGAGCACGTTTGTTAATACGGCCGAAACGTTTGCGGATGAAGCCTGCTTTGGCTATTGCGGATGCTAGAGCCCCAGGATGCCACGGACAGCCCGGGCAGCCGCTGCCGGGCGATCGCGCAGACCGTTATGCGCGCCCGGGATCGTCACGAGAGGGCAATCGAGATATTCGGCAGCCGCTCGCGTGCCAGCCTCGCGGGGCGTGCCAATCGAGAGCTCGCCTAGGAGCACGGCGGCCACCGTTTTCGACGCGCGAACGCTATCCCAATCGGGAACGCAGGTCATAGTAATCCCGTATTCGTTTGCCATGAAACTGCGGCCGTTGCGCAGGGCATGCTTGGCTTCTGCCTCGGTCGTTCCAGGAGCCTCGGGGTCCAAGTCGCCGAGGGCTCCCAAGAAAAGCCGGAGCGCCCTTGAAACCTTTCCAGCCGCAATCATATCGAGCAAAACCGGAGCTGCGCCCATGCCGACGCCTTCGGCCGACACAGCCGGCTCATGCAGAATCGCACGGGCGACGAGATGGGGTTCAGTGCGAAGAAGCTCCAGCGCTACCAACGTACCGGCGCTGTGCGCAAGCACATTTGTCGGAGCGCCAACGTGTTCGATCACGGCCTGCAGGTCGGCGGCCTGAGCGGCAAGATCATAGCTGCCGTCTGCCGCTTCGCTGCTGCCACCACAGCCGCGGCGGTCGTAGGCAATTACGCGGTAGTTGCGGCTGAGCTCACAAGCGATGCCGTCGAAAAATGTGCCGTCAACACAAGCGCCGTGCACGCACACCAAGGCAGGAGTATCAGGCGACACATCCGGGCCGGCATATTCGCGACAGGCAATCGTGGTGCCCGCATTCTCGACCGTAAAATCCATGTTGTGCCCCCATCATCAATGCCCATCCAATTGCACGTCAGTACGGCTGAATGGTCCCGCATTGCCTTACGACTTGTTAACAGATTAACTGTACCCGACCCGAGGCTTTTCATGGCACGGCATCATGAGCGACGTGAAAAAACGAAACTTGTAAAGCAAGAGCCCGCACCTCGCTTTGGAGCCGATGCTATGCTTAGGCGCAATAGTCTTGAGGAGCATATGCCTATGTCTACATTTTTGAATGCCAGCCCCATCTTTGGACCCGTTCGCAGCCGTCGCCTTGGTCTCTCGCTCGGCGTCAACATGATGCCGGCCAGCGGCAAAATCTGCACGTTCGACTGCATTTACTGCGAAAACGGCCTCAACGCCGAGCGCCCCTGCCACGAGCCGTATAACACGGCTGCCGTGGTGCTCGATGCACTCGAGGCAAAGCTGCGCGAGATGGCAGCCGAGGGCGAGCTCCCCGATGTGATCACCTTCGCAGGCAACGGCGAGCCCACCGCCGCACCGGAGTTTCCGCAGGCCATTGCCGGCGCCGTCGCGCTGCGCGACGAGCTTGCCCCAAACTCCAAGATCGCCGTGCTCTCCAACGGCACGCGCGCCGAGCGCCCCGAGGTGCACGACGCGCTCATGATGGTCGACGACAACATTCTTAAGCTCGATACCGTCGACCCGGCGTTTATCCAGCTGCTCGACCAGCCCGTTGGCCCCTACGACGTCAAGCACCAGATCGAGACGTTCGCAAGCTTTAACGGTCACGTTATTATCCAGACGATGTTTTTGAGCGGTGAGTACCGGGGCAAGCCCATCGACAACACCGGCGAGGAGTACGTTGCCCCCTGGCTCGCGGCGCTTGAGCGCATTCGCCCGCAGGAGGCGACCATCTACACGGTGGCGCGCGAGACACCGGTCGCCGGCCTTGCCAAAGCAGTGCCCGAGGTACTCGACGCCATTGCCGCGCGCGTGCGCGCCCTCGGTATTCCCTGCCAGGTGAGCTACTAGCAAAACCACGCAGCAGCTAGTGCCCGCCATCCCGCCCCATCAGTTGCGGTGATATAGTTCCTATTTGTGCTGTTAAACCGCTTAAATCGGAACTATATCACCGCAACTTTTATGGCCGCGTGGGTGGGCTATACTAGCTGCGAACGAAAGGAAGTTAGCCATGTATGACAAAAGACCCGTGCCCGGCCGCAACGACGCTTGCTGGTGCGGCAGCGGCAAGAAATACAAGAAATGCCATAGCGCCTTTGATGAGCGCCTCGAGCGCTTGTGGGAAGAAGGCTGGGAGGTTCTGCCTCGCACGCTCTACAAGACTCCCGCCGATATCGAGGGCATCAAGCGCTCGGCAGCCATCAACGTGGGCGTGCTCGATTATGTGGGCGAGCATATCGCCGCAGGCATGACCACCAACCAGATCGACCAGATGATCTACGACTACACCGTCGAGCACGGTGGCACGCCGGCCGACCTCAACTACGAGGGCTACCCCAAGAGCGTGTGCACCTCGATCAATGATGTGGTCTGCCACGGCATTCCCTGCGATACGGACGTGCTGCACGAGGGCGACATCATCAACGTGGACTGTTCCACGATCCTAGACGGCTACTTTAGCGACTCGAGCCGCATGTTCTGCATCGGCGAGGTCTCGGCCGAGCGCCAGCGCCTGGTCGATGTCACCCGCGCCAGCGTGGAAGCGGGTCTGGCGGCCGTCAAGCCATGGCTGCCACTGTCCGTTATGGCCGAGGCCGTGCAAAAGACCGTCGAGGACGCCGGTTTTAGCGTGGTGCGCGAGTACGGCGGACACGGCATCGGTAAGGAGTTCCACGAAGACCCATTTGTGGGCTTTACCACCGAGGCGCCCGATGTGGATACCATCATGGCCCCGGGCATGGTCTTTACCATCGAGCCTATGGTCAATGCCGGAGCGCCCGACATCAAGATTAGCAAGGGCGACGGCTGGTGCGTGCGCACCAAGGACGGCAGCGATTCGGCCCAGTGCGAGGTACAGCTCGTGGTGACCGAGGACGGCTACGAACTGCTCAGCTGGTAGCTGTAGATGCGTCGGATGCTGACGGGCACGCTCGTCTTGCATCCAGCGTTTTATTTGAACATTTTGCCTGATAAAACCCGCCAAAATAAACCTGTCCCTTTTTTGGCAGGTTGAGCGGAGAGGACTGCCTGTGAACATCCTGGTTTTGCTGCCCGTCAACGACCGTCATCGCGCAATTCTTGAGTCGAGCGCTCCGGGCGAGGACTTTATCTACACGAGCGCCGACGCTGTCACGCACGAGCAAGTCGCTGACGCCGACGTGATTCTGGGCAACGTTGACCCTGCCATGCTCCCCGCATGCGAGCACCTTCAACTGCTGCAACTGCAGACCGCGGGCTATGACGACTACCTTGCCGCCGGCACCGTGCCGGCTGAAGCCAAGCTGTCTTGCTCAATCGGCGCCTACGGTCAGGCCGTGAGCGAACACATATTTGCCATGGTCCTTTCCATGATGAAGCGCTTGCCCGGCTATCACGACTTGCAGCGCCAGCATCGCTGGGAGGACTTGGGCCCGGTCACCTCGCTCAAAAATGCCAATGTGCTGGTGCTGGGCGCGGGCGACATTGGCGGTCACTTCGCCACGCTCTGCCGCAACATGGGCGCGCATGTCCGCGGCATCAAGCGTCATCCGCTCGTCTACCCCATTGTATTTGAGGACATGGACGGCATGGACGCCCTGTCCGAGCGCCTGGCCGAGGCTGATATCGTCGCATCCTTTATGCCCAGCACGCCCGAGACCCGCGGTCTTGCGAATGCCGAGTTCTTCGCCGCAATGAAGCCGGGCGCCTTCTTTGCTAACGGCGGCCGCGGAGACCTTGTAGTTGCCGACGACTTAGTTGCCGCCCTGGAGTCGGGGCATCTCGCCGGCGCCGCGGTCGACGTCACCGACCCCGAGCCGCTGCCTGAGACAAGCCCCCTGTGGGATGCGCCCAACATGCTCATCACGCCGCACGTCTCCGGTTGGTTCCACCTGGCAGCCACGCTCAACAACGTGGTCGACATCGCCGCCGAGAATCTACGTCATCTTCAGGCTGGCGAGACACTACGTTGTTGGATTGAGCATTAATTTGTTCCGGCGTTTTACCAAACGCCGGAACCCCTCGACGCTGCGAGCCCGCCGTTTGGCCAATCTGCCGTTCAATTTCAAAGGCGCGACCAGAAGGTCAGCGCCTTTTCATTTCACGGCACCTTGGCTCAAACGGCGGGCTCTCGCTGGCGTGCGCTCTACCTGCGGCGTTTCGCTGGCGCCGGCTTCATCTGCAAGCCTTAGCAGTTCCGTCTTGCCGTTGGCGTTGTGGCATTTGCCCAGATAAAACCTGCCAAAATAAACCTGTCCCTTTTTGGTAGGTTTGGTGCAATGGGGTCAGGTTGGCTTGCGCCATACCGGTAGTTCTGTCTGCGACACTCTCGCCAAAGTGATATCAAACATACATCTAGCGTTTTCGACACTTCGCTTATTAGAGCCAGTCCGTCTCCTCGTCATAGCGGTCCGAATAGGCGTTACGCTTGAGTTCTTCAGCACTCGTTGGTCGCGCCTTGGACACGTCGACCCCTGACTCATGGCAAGCGGCGACGAACAGCTGTAAACCCCGATCAATAAGCTAAGCCCCACGCTCGGCCTTCATTTCTTCGGCTCGCATTTAGAGTTCCACGCTTTCGGCGCCGTTGATGGTTAGGTTGCGCTCGTAGAAGGCGGTGAGGGCGCGGATGGCGTACATCACGTCGCGCACGCCGCCGGTCTCGTAGCTCGAGTGCATGGCAAGCTGCGGCAGGCCCACGTCCACGGCATGCATGCTCGCCTGCATGTTCGACAGGTTGCCGAGCGTGGAGCCACCCGCCATATCGCTCTTGTTTGCGAAGGCCTGCGTGGGCACGTCGGCGTCATCGCAGATGGCCTGGAACACCGCGCGACTAAAGGCATCGGTGCAGTAGTGCTGGTTGGCGGCCTCCTTGATGACGATGCCGCCGTTGAGCACAACCTGGTTGCGGGCGTCGCACTTCTCGGCGTGGTTGGGGTGCACGGCATGCGCGTTGTCGCAGCTCACGAGCATCGAAGCGGCAAGCGCACGGTGGTACGACTCGTCGTCAAAGCCCAGCGAGCCGTTAATGCGGCGCAGCGCATCGGCCAAGAACGTCGACATGGCGCCCTGCTTGGTCTCGGAGCCAACCTCCTCATTATCAAAGCAGCAGAAGACCGAAACGTCGTGCGCGTTCTCGGCACCCAAAAATGCCTGCAGCGAGGTGTAGGCGCAGGCCAGGTCGTCGAGCTTGGGCGTCGAGATAAACTCGTCGGCCCAGCCCCAAATGCGCGCATCCTGACGATTGACCAGGAACAGATCGCGGCCCAAAATTTGCTCGAGCTCAACGTCCAGTTCGTCGGCGATCAGGGCGTCAAAATCTCCCTGCTTAAGGTCACCGGCGCTGATGAGCGGGCACAGGTCGACGGCGCGATTGGGAGCAAAGCCCTCGTTAACGCCGCGGTTCATATGGATAGCAAGGCTCGGAATAATAGCGACCTCGCGCTCGGTGGCAAGCAGGCGGCTCTCGATGCGGTCGCCCTCGCGCACCAGCACGCGGCCCGCGAGCGCCAGCGGACGATCAAACCACGTATAGTCGATCATGCCGCCGTAGGCCTCGGTGTTCAGGCGCAGCGTCTCGCCCGCACCGTCGAGCTCGGGCACGGCTTTGACCTTAAACGTCGGCGAATCGCTGTGCGACGCCGCAAGCTGAAAATGATAGTCGCCGGCAACGCCGTCCTCGCCCCACGTCGCGGCCAGGTCCTCGCCCACTTTAAAGGCAACAACGCTCGAGGTGTTGCGTTGCGTGTAATAACGCCCGCCCGGCTCGATGTCCCACGCCGCGTTCTCGGGCAGGTAGGTAAAGCCCGCCTCGTCGAGCTCGGCCATAATGGTCGCCGCCGTATGAAACATGCTGGGGCATGCCTCGATAAAGTCGATAAGGTCGTTAGCGGCCTCGATATCGTCGGCCGTCACATGCGCGCGCTCGGGCGTTTCCTGATCCGTCATGCTCTCCCCTTTCGCTGGGTTGATGGTCCCCTCCAGCATACCCCGCCGCGCCAGTGCCGTGCCTTTCATTCCATGTTTAATCCCGCGCCGCTCGCCAAGTTGAGCCATCATGCCCGCACTCCTTTTGCGACAATTACGCTAACAGGACGAGAGGAGCCGTCATGAAGCCACGTAACATTGCCATCGCCTGCGGTGTCGCGGGAGTCGCCGTCGGCCTTGCCGCTGCCGCCGGCATCGTTTACCGCAAGCAAATCAAGTCCGCCGCGTCACTCAAACGCTTGACCGGCAACGCGGATGGCTATGACCTGTACGCAATCGACATCGCCTACGACTACGATCTTGATCGCATCATCGCCGCTGGCGTGCGCGATGACCAGGCATACATCGATGCCGTGGTGGCACAGGTGCTGCCCGGTGTGCCGGCACATGTCCAGGCGCCCCAGTTTGCCTGCAGCGCTTTTGTCGCCGTAGATGCCGAAGGCCGCGTGCGCACCGGTCGCAATTACGACTTTAAGGACGACACCTCGGCGCTGTTGGTGCGCAATCACCCACGCGGCGGCTATGCCTCCATCGGGTTTGCCGCCCTTAACAACCTGGGCGATAACACTCCGCTCGACTCCGTCGCCGGACGTGCCGCCGCACTCATGGGCCCGTTTGCCCAGCTCGACGGTGTTAACGAGTGCGGCGTGTCCATTGCCGTACTCACCCTGGATTCCAAGCCCTGTGACCAGGACACGCAACGCCCCGTCATCAATACCTCGCTCGCCATCCGTCTGGTGCTCGACCGTGCCACCACCACGCAAGAGGCCGTCGACCTGCTTTCTGCCTACGACATGCACGCCATGGCAGGACGCGATTACCACTTCTTTATCAACGACGCCGCCGGTGACGCGCGCGTAGTAGAGTGGGATCCGCGCGATCCGGACCGCGCTTTCAAAGCGACTCCTGTACGCCAGGTTACAAACTTCTACGCCTGCTATGGCGACGAAGTGCTGACCAACCAAAAGAATGGCGAGCTGGGCCATGGTAAAGAGCGCGCCGTCGCAATCGCCGATGTCCTCGACGCCCATGCCGGCGCCCAAGACGAGGCAGTCGCTTGGAAGGCCCTTCGCGCTGCGGCGCAAGAGCCCAATCCGGAAGACATCACCAGCAATACGCAATGGTCGGTCGTCTTTGACAATACCGAGCCCGCTGCCGCCATCGCGCTGCGCCGCCACTGGGGCAACGTCGATGCCTTCGCACTGTAAGGAGCCAGGCCCGTCGACCTTACGTTCCCTGGCGTTGCTTACATTTCCATACGCTTGAGCTAACACGTTTTACCCCCGTATCAACAGTGTGCGGGGGTAAACTTATGCGCATGTTATAACTTGCCCGGAAGGATTCATCATGCTTAGGATCGGTCTTCTTACCAGTGGCGGCGACTGCCAAGCGCTCAACGCCACCATGCGCGGCATCGTCAAAACGCTTATGACCAATAGCGAAGAACCTATCGAGATCTATGGTTTTGAGGACGGCTACCAGGGCCTTATCTACAGCAGGTTCCGCGTCATGACGCCCGCCGATTTTAGCGGCATCCTCACCCGCGGCGGCACTATCCTGGGCACGAGCCGCACGCCGTTCAAGCGCCTGAACATTCCCGAGGCCGACGGCGTCGAGAAGGTGCCCGCGATGGTCCACACCTATCACAAGCTGCAGCTCGACTGCCTGTTTATGCTGGGCGGCAACGGCTCCACCAAGACTGCCAACCGCCTGCGCGAAGAGGGCCTCAACGTTATCGCTCTGCCCAAGACCATCGATAATGACACCTGGGGCACCGAGATGACGTTTGGCTTTACGAGCGCCATCGACGTCGCCACCAAGTGCATCGACGACATCCACACCACCGCCTCGAGCCACGGCCGCGTGTTTGTCATCGAGATCATGGGCCACAAGGTTGGCTGGATCCCGCTGTACGCCGGCGTCGCGGGCGGCGCGGACGTCATCCTGATTCCCGAGATCCCCTACGACATGGACCAGGTCATCAAGACCATCGAGCATCGCATGGAGACCGGCAGCCGCTTCACCATCGTAGCCGTCGCCGAGGGCGCTATCTCCAAGGAGGACGCGGCGCTGTCCAAGAAGGAGTACAAGAAGAAGCTCGCCGAGCGTACAAGCCCGTCGATCGTCTACGACATCGCCAAGGAGATTGAGGCTAAGACCGGTCGCGAGACCCGCGTCGCCATCCCCGGCCACACGCAGCGCGGCGGCCAACCCGACGCCCAGGACCGCATCTTTGCGACCCAGTGCGGCGTCGAGGCAGCGCTCGGCTGCCTGCGCGGCGAGTTTGGCTACATGATTGCCCTGCGCGACGGCAAGATGTGCCACATGCCGCTCGAGGATGTCGCCGGCAAGCTCAAATATGTCGACCCGCAGAGCGATCTGGTGCGCGAGGCCAAGGCGTTGGGCATCAGCTTCGGCGACGAATAGCCTCGGCCGAAACTGCTCTCATCGGAGGCCCCAGGGCTTACCTCCCAAATCGTCCTCGGACATGTCAGGATCCCGCCGTGCGCTCCGCGCGGCGGGATCCTTCCGTCCTGCGGAAAGATTTGGGAGGTAAGCCCTGGGGCCTCCTGCGGTAACTAGGGAGGCCGAGGCTATTCGTCTTCTTGCTGCAAGTGCGTGGGCTGAGGATTTTGGGATGTTGCAGGCTCTTAGCTGAGAGTAGCACTGACATTTGTCCTGAAATGGCTGGTCGTTAGGGGTTGCTACCGGTAGTTGCGGTAGGGTTGGGGCAGATTCTAACTAGAAATGGTGGTCGCTACTGGTTGTTCTCGGCATACTCGGCTCATTCGATTACGGTCGCCACATGAAAGGAACTGCTATGGATCTTGCGATGGCGCAGCGGCTCGTTGATCGCCGCAAGGCTGCCGGGCTTTCTCAGGAGGCGCTTGCCGCCCAGCTGGGTGTGAGTCGTCAGGCTGTCAGCAAATGGGAGCGCAGCGAATCCTCGCCCGATACCGATAACCTTATTGCGCTCGCCGCGCTGTATGGCGTGTCGCTGGATGAGCTGTTGTATGGGGAGGCGGTGGATAGCACTGGCGACTCGCAGGCTGATGATGAGGCACAGGACAGCGACGCCGGCGCCAAAGCTTCAGATAAGGCTGAAGAGGCTGAGGCTTCTACTGAGCACGCTGATTGCAGCGATAAGCCACTTGTCGATATTTCCCTCGCGCGCGGCATCCACGTCATTGATCCCAATAAAGGTGAGGAAGTCCATGTTGGCTGGAACGGCATCCATGTGACCAACGAGCGCAAAGGTGAAGAGGTCCATGTGGGGCCGGGCGGATTGCACATCGATACGCTAGAGGACGATGGACATAGCGTGCGTACCAATGACGACGGCACCGTCACCATCGACGGCGAGACGTTTTCCAGCTGGAAGGAAGCACACGAAAAGCTCGACCATCATGGCAAGCATTTCCACACCAAGGTCGGACGTGCATGGAACAAATTCCCCTTCCCCGCACTTGTCACTCTCGCCTATCTGGTGCTCGGCATTGTCTACGGCACATGGGGCATGGGGCTTTTCCTCGTCTTTCTGGTTCCCGTCTACTACGCGATTGGTGACTTCATCGATCGGCGCCACCTGTCTAAGCTGATCGAGGCCATCTACCCGGCAGCCGCCATCGCTTGGTTCCTCTACATGTGGCTCTGTTTGGGACAGCCCCATCCTGCATGGATCATCCTCATCACGATTCCCGTCATAAAGGCGCTCATGCGCTGGTGCCGCAAACAATGGAAGTGCCGCAAACAGGCCTAACACGCTCCGACCCACCAGCACCCAACCACCCCCGCCCTTCTCCTAAGTTGCGGTGAGATAGGGACTGTTTTGAAGCTCCAAAGCGCCAAACAGTCCGTATATCACCGCAACCTACAAACAACTGGGTCAGTTCCGGCACGGAGATTAGCATTGAGCTGACCACGCGCCAAGAAAAGGGCCTATTTACTACGTTTAACTCGAGAGGGCCGACCATACCCGCCTTTTCCGAATATTAGCAAGCCCTCTACCTGCGGTTTTAATTTCATAATCTTTGTCATGGTCGAGGGTGTGGTAGCAAACGTAGTAGATAGGCCCGTTTTGCGGCATACGACCCATTCAAGCCCAATCTCGAAGGCTAAAGAGAGCCTCTCATCCACGCCTGCGAGCGAAAGCCAAATAGAATGAAAGGCAAATGGAAAGCCCGTTTGACGGGGCAAACGCCGGGCCACCTAATGGTTGTCCGGCGTTTGCCCAGATAAAACCTGCCAAAATAAACCTGTCCCTTTTTGGCAGGCTACTCGGCGCTCTTGAGGGCGCCGACCATGTCGATCTTGTTGAGCGTTCGGTTGGTGGCGAGGTTGACTATGATCGTAAAGCCGAAGGAAAGCACCACGGCAAGCACGTAGCTCAGCGGCTCGACTTCGACGTCAAAGTACAGCGACGGCATCTGCAGGATGTACGTAAAGCTCTCGGCAAGCAGGCCACCCAGCGGCACGCCCAGCGCGGCGCCAATCGCCGTGAGGATCAACGTCTCCTTGTTGACGTAGTGGTGCACCTCGCCACGGCGGAAGCCCAGCACCTTGATGGTCGCCAGCTCGCGTTCGCGCTCCGAAATATTCGTATTAGACAGCGTAAACACCACCACAAACGACAGGCACGCCGCCATAAAGGTCACAAGCACCACGACCGAGTTGATGATGGTGAAGTTGGCCTCATAATTCTCCCAATGCTCGGACGTACTCGAAATTGTGAGCCAACCGTCACTCTTAAGCTTCTTGCTAAACGCAATCTGGTCAGCCGACGAACCCTTAAGCAACACAAAGACGCCGTTAAGGCGTGCACTTCGACCGAACGCGCGCTCATAGGTGCCCTGCGTCATGTAAAGCGTGTTGCCTAGATAGTTGAGCGAGATGTCGCTGACTTTGACCTTGGCAACATTGAGCGACGAATCCTGGACGTGAGCCGTGTCACCCGGCTTGATCCCCAGCACCAGCTGAGAGCTCTTGCTCAAATACACGTCTCCGTCACGCAGGGCGAGCGGTTCTTTGGACTCATCCTCCAGGCGCACGTAATCGCCCAAGTCACCCGTGCGGTCGTCGGGAATCACGATGAGCTGCACGGTCTCGCTCTTGCCGCCAAACGTAAAGGTGACGTTGTCGGTCATAATCGGCAGGGTCGAGGTCACCGTCACGTTGGAATCATTGGCCGTGCTGCGCTCATCCAACGCCGCGCACGTCTGCGTAAAGTCATCGGGGTTGGCGACCGCCAGCAAGTCATAACGCGTGATATGCCCATACTGTTTGGGCGAAAGCGCCACCGACGTATCGCGAATACCCATACCGCAGATCACAAGCGCGGTGCAACCCGCGATGCCAAAGATGGTCATAAAGGCGCGCTTTTTATAGCGGAATAGGTTGCGTGCAGCGACCTTGTTCAAAAAGCCCATGCGGCGCCAGATAAAGCCGACGCGCTCAAGCAAGATGCGCGAGCCGGCGCGCGGAGCCTTGGGGCGCATGAGCGAGGCCGGGGTCTCGGCCATCTCGTGGCGGCAGGCGATAATTGTGGCGCCCACCACGCCCACGGCAAACAGTGCCACCGAGACGATTGAGGACACAATGTCGTACGAAAGCAACATCTGGGGCAGCGAGTACATGTCGTCGAACACCGTAAACAGGAACAGCGGCAGGCCCACAAATCCGATGATATTGCCGAGCACGCCGCCGATCAGGCACGCCCACAGCGAGTAGTCCACGTATTTGGACAGAATGCGCCCGCGCGAATAACCGAGCGCCTTATACAGGCCGATGAGCGTGCGTTCCTCCTCGACCATACGCGTGGCGGTGGTAAGGCTGATGAGCACGGCGACGATAAAGAAGATGAACGGGAAGACCGTGGCGATGGCCTCGATCGAGGAGCTGTCGCTCTCGACGCTCGAGTAGCTCGCGATGTTGCCACGGTCCTGGATGTACCAGGTGCATTCGCCAAGGTCGGAAATCTCGGCGCGGGCATCGGCGAATTGCTGGTCGGCGGTGGCGCGGCGCTGGTCCAAATCGGCCTGAGCCTGGGTGCGCTCCTCGCTGCCCTCGGCCATACGGTTGATGTTGTCCTGTTCAATCCCAAAGACCATGTTCGCTTGACGCTCGGCCGCGTCCAAGCTCGCCGGCGTATCGGCCGTCAGTTCCTGGGCACGCGCTTTTTCGCGCTCGTCACGAATCTTCTCGATATTGCCCTTGACCTCGTTAATCCTTGCCGTATAGGCATCGGAATAGGAGTTGAGGTCCTTGGCTCCCTCGACGATCACGTGGACCGCGGAATAGGACGACGACGTCGCGGCATCCTCACTCACGTAGAACTTGTAGTCCGCGGCCGAGGCGGCACGGAAGGCGTTGACTGTCGAGTCGGAGCTCACGTCGGTGGGATCGAGAACCTCGGCCGTGATGGTGTAGTCTCCATCGGCAAACTGGTCCTTGGCGCTTTGGTTCGACGAGCTCGCGTCATTGGCGGCAAAACTCACCGTATCGCCGATTTTCTTGCCCGAAGCCTTCAAAAAACGTGAGGTCACTGCCACTTCGCCCGAAGTCTCGGGCAGCTCGCCGCGTACTAGCACCGGTTGGTCAATATTCTCTTTGGAGAGGCTCTGTACGACGACACGCTCGCGCGTCGTACCCACGGCGGTATAGGCGGTCTCGGTATAGATGCCCTCGGCCGTCTCGACGCCGTCGACCTCCTGAATGGCCGCAAGATCGTCATCGGTCAGACCATAGGTCGACTGCACGTTGATGTCATAAACATTCTGCTGGTCAAAGTAAGCGTCGACCGAATCGCACAAGTCCTCGCACCCCGCTTTGAGGCCGCACATAACGCTCACACCGAGCGCCGTGATTACGACGATAGACAGGAAGCGTTTGAGGCTGCCGCGAATCGTGCGGTAGATGCCACGGCGAAAAACCATCGGCACCATATCGTTTGAGCTTTGGGCAGTGCGGTAGGTCGTAAAATCCTGCTCGCGCTCCGTGTTCTGCGCGTCGCGGCGTTGGCTGTTTTGGCGATCCTGGTCCATGGGCGCTACCACTCGATCGTCTCGATAGGCACAGGATTTTGCTGGACCGTCTCGCTCTCCACGCGGCCATTCTTAAAGCGAATCAGGCGATCGGCCATGGGCGCCAGCGCGGAGTTGTGGGTGATGATAATGACCGTAATGCTTTGCTTGCGACAGGTGTCCTGCAACAGCTGCAGAATCTGCTTGCCGGTTTTGTAGTCGAGTGCACCCGTCGGCTCGTCGCAAAGGAGCAGCTTAGGGTTCTTGGCCAGCGCGCGGGCGATGGACACGCGCTGCTGCTCGCCGCCCGAAAGCTGCGCCGGAAAGTTGGCGAGGCGCTCACCCAGGCCGACCTGGCGAAGCGTCTGTTCGGCATCGAGCGAATCAGGGCAGATCTGAGCTGCGAGCTCGACGTTTTCGAGGGCCGTCAGGTTGGGTACCAGATTGTAGAACTGGAAAACAAAGCCGACGTCGGCGCGGCGGTATTCCACGAGCTGCGCCTCGTTGGCGGAGCTCACGTCGCGTCCGTCCACCGTCACGGTGCCGGAGGTCGCCGTATCCATGCCGCCCAGAATGTTGAGGGCCGTGGTTTTACCGGCGCCCGAAGCGCCCAGGATAATAGCGAGCTCGCCGCGCTCAACCGTAAAGCTCGCGCCGTCGAGTGCGTGAATGCGCGCGTCGCCCTCGCCGTATGCCTTGATGACATCTTTGAATTCGATATAGGCCATCGATCGGTTCCCATCTGGTCGGATAACTCTTTAGTATTACCCATTTCGCACCGACCAAAAAGGGACAGGTTTATTTTGGCATGTTTTATATGGGGAAACGGCAGCTATAGATGAGGCGCCGGGGAGGCCGAGAAATCATCGACGGGGTCAGGCCGACCGCCAAACACAACGCACGCATCTCAATCTGTCAGCCAAATAATTCGAACAGCTGTTCGTTTCTATGATATGATTCAACTATCTAAGCAGGCCAATACGCAGAAAGGCGGCCAACATGGCGTTCGACTTTAAGAAGGAATGCAAGGAGCTCTACAAACCTGCAAGCAAGCCGAGCATCGTAACTGTCCCGCCTATGAACTACGTTGCCGTTCGCGGAAAGGGCGACCCAAATACCGAAGGTGGCGAGTATCAAAACGCCCTGCCGCTACTTTACGGCATCGCCTATACCGTCAAGATGTCGAAGAAAGGCTCAAGGAGTATCGAGGGCTATTTCGACTTTGTGGTACCGCCGCTCGAGGGTTTCTGGTGGCAAGAGTCCCCGAGCGGCGGCATCGATTATGTACGCAAGGACAATTTCAACTTTATCTCGTGCATCCGCCTGCCCGATTTCGTCACCCGAAATGACTTTGACTGGGCAGTCGCGGAAGCCACGACCAAAAAGAAACTGGACTTTTCCGCCGTCGAACTGCTTAAAGTTGACGAGGGTCTCTGCGTTCAATGCATGCACACCGGGCCCTACGACAACGAACCGGCGACCGTAAACGCTATGCATGAATACACGACCGAGCTGGGCTATGTTCCCGACTTCTCAGACACCCGTTTACATCACGAAATCTATCTCTCCGATCCACGCAAATGCGCACCGGAGAAACTTAAGACCGTGGTTCGTCATCCTATCAAGCGCGCTGAATAGCGTGGGGCGTCATTTCACGCGCTAGGTTTTAAGCCGGCCAACCAGCCGCCTCCTAGGCCGTCCGGTAATTATCTTGACGCGGCCCGTCGCATCTTATAAGTTTGTTTTGCTAAAGCTGGAAAGCCTCTCAACGATGCGCAACTCCAGCTCTTTTTCTATCAAGAGAGCAAGTGTCGGAAAGCAAAATGTCAGAAAGCAGCGCTTCGAGCAGAATCAAACTCCTGGTCAACACCTATAGCGGTCTCGTGCTCATGGGCGCCGTCGGAATCCCTATCGGCGTTATCGTTGGCGCCATCTGTGCCCTTTTTGGTCGTGTGCTCCTGGCAATTGGCGCCTTCCGTAACGAGCACATCGTACTGCTCCTTCCCTTCCTCGCCCTCATGGGCTTGGCCATCGTATTTGCCTACCTCACCTGGGGCAAAGGCACCGATCGGGGCATGAGCTTAGTATTCGACGTAGGTCACGGACGCGAGGACGCCATCTCCCCGCGTCTGGTGCCGCTCATTATGCTGAGCACGTGGGCCACGCATCTTTTTGGCGGCAGCGCGGGACGAGAAGGCGTAGCCGTGCAGATCGGCGCAACCGTCTCGCATTGGATCGGCCGACGCCTGCCTTTCCGCGACCCCGGCAACACGTTTTTGCTCATTGGTATGGCCGCCGGCTTTGCCGGACTCTTTCGAACGCCGCTCGCCGCTACGGTCTTTGCTGTCGAGGTGCTGGTCGCCGGACGCATGGAATACCGCGCGCTGTTTCCCGCGCTTACGGCTTCACTTGCCGCAAGCATGACCTCCGGCGCTCTGGGACTCGAGAAGTTCGAGGTCGCCGTTACCGCCTCGTATGCGCTCGACCTCCCCGGTCTTGGACGGCTGGCGTTGTTGGGTATCGCGTTTGGTATGGTAGGTGGAGCTTTTGCCTGGTGCCTTGCCCATGCCAAGACCCTTGCAGCGCGGCTGCTCCCCAGCCCTTACATACGCGTTGCCGTTATGGGCCTTGCGCTGTCGGCGATTCTGTTCGCGCTGTGGCAGGGGCGATACTGCGGCCTTGGCACCAACCTGATATCCGCGGCACTGGGTGACAACGGCGAGGCGTCGATCATGCCTTGGGACTGGGCGCTCAAATTCGTACTCACCATCGCCACGCTTGCCGCAGGATATCAGGGTGGCGAGGTGACGCCGCTGTTCTCCATCGGAGCCAGCCTGGGTGTCGTACTCGCCGGGATTCTCGGCATGCCCGTCGAGCTCTGCGCCGCGCTGGGCTACGCCGCCGTTTTTGGCAGCGCCACCAATACGCTGCTCGCGCCGATCCTCATTGGCTGCGAGGTCTTCGGTTTCGGTAATCTGCCGATGTTCTTCATCGTCTGCGTTGTGGCTTATCTGTTCAACATGGACAAATCGATCTACGCCCTGCAGGAGCGGGCGTAGGAAGCCGCCCGGCAGATACACCGGGGCGCAGTTTCCGCTAGGCCCTCCAAGGGGAAAGCTCATCCCATTCCGAGGCGTCAAACCGGGACACAGTTTCCGCCCACAGCCTCCTCCGTCGACGTTTCTCCAGATAAAACCTGCCAAAACAAACCTGTCCCTTTTTGCAGGTTTTAGAGGCGGACGGTGAAGGTGATCTGATGATCGTGGCCGGATACGGTGGCGGATCCGCCATGGGCTTCGGCGATGGCGCGCACGACGGACAGCCCCACGCCCGAGCCACCTGTCTTGGAGCTGCGCGACACGTCCGCACGATAGAAGCGGTCGAACAGCCGGTCCAGGTCGCCCTCGGGCAGCTCATCAACAGCATTCGATACGACAAGCTCGGCCGAGCCTTTGCCCGCACCGCGCGAAACGGCACGCAGGCTCAGCTCGATCACGCTGTCCTCGCTTGCGTAGCGTGTGGCGTTGTCCAGCAGCAGCTCAACAACCTGCGCCACTGCCGCGGCATCGGCATGGGCCCGCACACCGCTCGCGATCGACGTCGACAGCCGCTTTCCGCGCGAAACCGCCACCGATTCAAATGGCGTCGCAGCCGTGTCCACGGCCTCCGAAAGATCAATCGTCGCCATAGTAAAGCCGGCCGAACCCTCGTCCATACGCGCCAGGAACACCAGACGCTCCGTGAGCGCCGTCAGCCGCGCGACCTGCTCGTGAATGCTCTGCGTCCACTCGCTCTCGCCGCTCTCGATCTCTTGGACCTCGTTGGCGGCGTCAATCACGGCCAGCGGCGTTTTGATCTCGTGGCTTGCATCGGTAATGAAGCGCTTCTGTTTGCTATAACTCTCGACCATCGGCCGAATCACCGCACCCGAGGCGACCGTTACAATTGCCAGCACCGCCAGCCAGCCAATGCAGCTGATTGCCACACTCGCGCTCAAAAACGAATGGAAACTTGCAAGCTCGCGCGAACAGTCCACGAACACATAGGTTGTCTTGTCGCCCTGAACCGTAGCCGTATAACGGTAGTTGCCAGAAAAGCCCGAAGTCCAACCCTTGGAATATAGTCCTGCAGCGATGCGGGCGGCACGCTTGGCACCTACCGCGGCAATGCGGGCCGTGTTGACATCGGTCACCTGCCCGCCGGCAATCGACACCGTAAAGTAGCGCGTGTCGAAGGGAGACTCCGCCGTCATGCCTTCAAAATGCACATCGCGAACGGCCGCCCGGTTACCGGTAGCAACCTTGCCGGCAACCGCATCCTGACCGGGACCGGTCTTAGGCTCGTCCTCCCCATCAATGCCATCCTTGCCTGCCAGGATATAGTCCAGTCGTGCATCGGCCATCTTGCAAACATGCGAATAATTGACAATGTTGATGCCAGCGATGATGAGCGTGAGCACCACGGTCACAGCGCCCATGGCAACGAGGATGAACTTACGACGCAGGCGACGGCCCATTGCACTGGCAGCATCGGCGCGCTCCGGATTACCCGAGCCCACACCCATGCCGAGCTTCGCCGCCATGCGCTTGCACCACGTGCGCACGCTCACGCCCGTTCTCCTTCCTCGACAACCTCGAGCGAATATCCCTGGTTGCGCGACGCGCGGATGGCCACGTCGGCACCCAGCGCCGTCAGCTTTTTGCGCAGGTACGAGATATAGACCCACACTACATTGGCACCTTCGGGCGCGTCCTCGCCCCAAACCTCAAGCATTAGGCGCTCGGTGGGCATGCGCGTGCCGGCGTTGCGCATAAAGAGTTCCATAAGCTGAAACTCGCGATTGGCCAGGTGCTCCTCGCCCAAAGGTCCCACAAGCGTGCAAGCCGCCGTGTCGAGGCGCACGTTACCCACGCTGAGCGTCGTGGCGTCAATTGCCGTCGCGGCACGCGTCATGGCACGAATACGCGCAAGCAGTTCCTTGGCGGCAAACGGCTTGGTCAGGTAATCGTTGGCACCGGCATCCAGGCCCTCGACCTTATCGGACACCTCGCTTTTTGCCGTGAGCATGATGATGGGCAGTCGCTTTCCGGCGGCGCGTGTACGCTTGAGCACCTCGATGCCGTCCATGCCGGGCATCATGATGTCCAGGATTGCGGCGTCGTAATCGTTGGTGAGTAGATTCTCGAGCGCCGTCAAGCCGTCGAGGGCGGTGTCGACCTCGTAGTCGCTATGTTGAAGAATCGCGGTGAGGGCGCGGGAGAGACCAGGTTCGTCCTCGGCAAGCATCAGCTTCATAGTTGCTCCTTTGGCGCATGGCTCTACAGGTTTCGATACTGCCGATGATAGCGTACCGTCAACCGCCTTAGCGCAGCCTTAGCGGCTCAACCTGCGCGTTTTCAAATACGCAGGATGTGACTTAGCCAAACTTAAGCCGCCGATGCCGAGCGCCCGGACGCATACCGGCCGCGGAAGGACGGAGGCTCGTCCTTTTGCGGCGTCCTAGTTATGCAAAGCGTTCGAGCGTTATTCCTCGTACGCGCCCTCAAGCCGAAGCAGCCACTCCTTGCGATCAAGCCCGCCGGCATATCCGTTGAGCGATCCGTCGGCCGCGACCACGCGATGGCACGGCACGATTATCGAAATGGGATTACGCGCAACCGCAGCCCCCACCGCACGAGGAGACACAGCGGGCGCTTCATTTCCCGGCACACGATGTCGAGCCGCTACACGCTGGGCGATCTCGCCATACGTAGCGACCTCGCCACGCGGAATAGAAAGCAGCTCAAACCAAACCTCGCGCTGAAACGCCGTACCAATCAAATGCAACGGCGGCGTAAACCGAGGCTCCTGCCCCGCAAAATAAGCATTCAGCCAAGCCCATGAACGCTCAAGCACCGAAGAGGCCACACCATTTGCCGGACTCACCGACGACATACCACCGGTACCGGAAACCGCGTCGGCGCCTTCAACATGTTCGGAGTCTTCCCGGAGAAGCGTGGAACCAAAGTGCTCCTGCCCCTCAAACCAAAGCCCCGTCAGACCGCGGCCATCAGCGGCAAGCAAGATTTCGCCCAAAGGCGAGGCAAATGTCGTCGTGACCACCAGCGGCTCCTTTCAAAACTCCGCAACATAATACCGCGAATTGTGCAGACAACCCCAATCGACCCCAAAGTCACCCAAGGCAGCAGGCGCGACAGCGCCGCAGCTGCCGCACGACCCCAAAGTCCCCGCAGGTAGCAGGCGCAACGCGCCGCAGCTGCCGGCCGCGCTCCGCAGTCCCCCAAGACGGCAGGCGCGAAGCGCCGGGGCCGCCGCCGGGACCAGGGCCTGCAACGGCCACGTGCCCCCACATCAGCCCAGCGGCCCCAACCAGCAGCGGCCCCATCGCAGGCCGCTCGCAGCCGAGTCACCGCAGGCAGGGGCCGGGCTTAGTTTTCAGAACACTCCGCAGACCAGTGTGGCGCCTTGTCCGCGGCTCCGAAGGAGCAGGACAAGGCGCCACACATGGTCGAGGACGTTCTGAAAACTAAGCCCGGCCCCCGCCGGACAGGTCGCACTACTCGCAGAGCAGCTTAGCAATCTGGACGGCGTTGGTTGCCGCGCCCTTACGGATTTGGTCACCGCAGCACCAGAAGGTGATGCCACGCGCGGCCTCGGGGTTCGAGATGTCGCGACGCACGCGACCGACCCAGATCAGGTCCTGGTCGGAGGTATCCATCGGCATGGGGAAGCGATCGTGCGCATCCTCGGCGCTCATATCGTCAACCAGCTTCACGCCCGGAGCGGCAGCCAGCGCGGCACGAGCCTCCTCGACCGTAATGTCGCGCTCAAACTCGAGCGTAATGCTCTCGGAATGCGAACGCAGCACCGGCACGCGCACGCAGGTGCAGTTCACGCGCAGCTCGGGCAGGTGCATAATCTTGCGGCCCTCGTTTTGCAGCTTCATTTCCTCGGAAGTAAAGCCTTCCTCCTTGACGCCGCCGATCTGCGGAATCAGGTTGCTCGCCAGCTGGGCGGCAAATGCACGCGGCTCGGGAATCTCCTCGCCGCGGCCCAGGGCGGCCAACTGAGCCTCGAGCTCGGCCATACCGGGAGCGCCGGCACCCGAAGCCGCCTGATACGTCGAGACGATCATGCGCTTTACGCCGGCGAGCTGATGCAGCGGCCACGTGGGAACCAGGCCGATGATGGTCGCGCAGTTGGGGTTGGCGATAAGGCCGTGATGCCACTTGATGTCGTCGGCGTTGATCTCGGGCACGACCAGCGGCACCTCGGGGTCCATGCGGAAGGCATGGCTGTTGTCGACCACGACGGCGCCGCGCTTGACGGCTTCGGGCAGCAGCTCCTTGGCGATATCGTCGCCGGCAGCGCCGAGTACGATGTCGCAGCCCTCAAAGGCCTCGGGGCAAGCCTCTTCGATCACAACCTGCTCGCCGCGGAACTCGACGGTCTTGCCCGCAGAGCGCGCGCTCGCTAGCAGCTTGAGCTTGCCAACTGGGAACTCCTGCTCGTTGAGGCACTCGAGCATCTGGGTGCCTACAGCTCCCGTCGCGCCCAAAATAGCAACCGTGTACTGTTTCATGCTTCCCCCTTTAAAGGTTGTGGCTTTTGCCCGCACGCCGAGCAGGCCGATTATTGTTGCCAGTGTATACAAGAACAGGGCGGGCACGAAACCCGCCCCGTCGAAACGAAACCGAAACGAAACGCCCCGCCGTAGATTTTTGAGACATGACCCAAAAATCTACCGAGCAGTCGCTACTTTTTGAGCGCAGCCAGAGCGGGATCGACCGGCGCAGGAGCCTCCAGATCGGAGACCTTCACAATGCCGTTTTCGTCGGAGAAGGCACGGTAAATGGTCCGAATCGCCAGGTCGAAGTCCTTCTCCTCGACACCGATAATGATATTGATCTCGTCACAGCTCTGCGAAATCATGCGCACGCTCACGCCGGCCTGGCCGAGCATGCCAAACAGATGGCCCGAGATACCTGCACGACCGCGCAGGTTGCGGCCGACGGTAGCGATGAGCGCCAAGCCCTCGACAACCTCGATCTCGAGCGGCTCGACCTCCTGCTGGATGTCGCCCACGAGCGAGTACAGCGAATCGTGCACATCCTGCTCCTGCACCACGGCGCCAAAGCGGTCGACGCCGGTGGGCATATGCTCGACGGAAACGTCATAGCGCTCGAAGACCGAAAGCGCACGGCGCATAAAGCCAACGCGGGGCTTGGTGCGGTCGCGGGCCACGTTGATGGCGACAAAACCGCGCTTGCCGGTCACGCCGGTAATGATGGGTTCTGCCTCGCCCTCGTCAGCGGTCTCGCTAATGATGGTGCCGGGGTCCTGCGGCGCATTGGTGTTCTTGATGACCAGCGGAATGCCTGCCTCGCGCACGGGGAACACGGCCTCCTCGTGCAGGACGCTCGCGCCCATGTACGAAAGCTCGCGCAGTTCCTCGTAGGTAACGCGGGCGATGGGCTGAGCCTCGGGAACAATACGCGGATCGGCAGAATAGAAGCCCGAGACGTCGGTCCAGTTCTCGTACAGGTCGGCGCCCAGGCACTTGGCCAGAATCGAGCCCGAGATATCGCCGCCGCCACGATCGAGCAGCTTGATCTGGCCCTCACGCGTCGCGCCGTAGAAACCGGGCATAACAAAGCCGCCCTGCTGACCGTACTCCTGCACCAGCTCGGAGGTGCGATTCATGCTGAGCGTACCGTCGTGATGGAACGCCACAACCGTCGCGGCGTCCAGGAACGGTAGGCCCAGGTACTCAGCCATCAGGCGCGCGGTAAAGTACTCGCCGCGGCTTACGAGCTCCTCAGTAGAGTAGCCACCGGAGCGGGCGCGCTCGGCAAAGGCCGCGAACTCCTCACGGATGGGATAGGTGAGCTCCAGCTCGTCAGCGATATCAAAATAGCGCTGGCCAATGTCCTCGAGCAGCTCCTCACACGACACGTGGTACTTAACGTGCGCATTGACCAGATAGAGCAGGTCGGTCACCTTGGTGTCGCCCTTAAAACGGCGACCGCAGGCGGAAACCACCACAAAACGGCGAGCCGGGTCGGCATCGACGATGGCCTTGATCTTCTTGAAGTGTTCGGCGTCGGCGACCGACGAGCCGCCAAACTTGGCAATCTTAATCATGGGCTGGAGGTTACCTTTCTAAAAAGCCTCTGCGAACCTATTTTGCGCGCTCTGATACCATGGTTTCACCGATTGGGACCAAGGCATCCGAGGAGCAGTGTTATATGGGAACTTATCATAGTACACGAGGACGCACTTTATCGTGCTCAAGTAAGGTGGCAATCCGTACTGGCATCGCTCCCGACGGGGGTTTGTTTGTCTCGGACGAGCTCGGCACCCAGCAGGTCGATATCAGCTCGCTTGCAGATAAATCGTACTTTGAAATCGCTCAAGATGTGTTGGGAATGTTACTGAATGATTACACGACCGAAGAAATTTCGGCGTGTGTCGACGAAGCATACCGCGGCACGTTCGCGAGCGAAGAGGTTACGCCGCTCGTCAAACTCGATGCCGCACCGGGCGCCGACGCCCCTCAGACCTATGTGATGGAGCTCTTTGGCGGCCCCACGAGCGCCTTTAAGGACGTCGCCCTGCAGATGCTCCCCCGTCTGATGGCCCGTACCTCTGCCAAGGACGGCGGCGCCGAGCGCATCATGATCGTCACCGCCACGTCGGGCGACACGGGCAAGGCCGCACTCGCCGGCTTTGCCGACGCCCCGGGCACGGGTATTACCGTCTTTTATCCCGAGGGCAAGGTCAGCCGCGTGCAGAATCTGCAGATGTCCACACAGGAGGGCGATAACGTCGCCGTCTGCGGCATTCGCGGCAACTTCGACGATGCCCAGAGTGCCGTCAAGCGCATCTTTGCCGATAAGGAACTTGCCGAGCGCCTGGAGGCCGCTGGCACGGTGCTTTCGAGCGCCAACTCCATCAATGTCGGCCGTCTGGTACCGCAGGTCGTCTACTACTTTGCCGCCTATGCGCAACTGCTGCGCGCCGGCGCTATCGAGGCTGGCGACGCCGTAGAGTTCTGTGTGCCCACCGGCAACTTTGGCGATATCTTGGCCGGCTACTACGCCAAGTGCATGGGTCTGCCCGTCGCCAAGCTCGTCGTGGCGAGCGACAAGAACAAAGTGCTTGCCGACTTCCTGACCACCGGCGTTTACGACCGTAACCGCCCGTTCTTCACGACCATCTCGCCGTCGATGGACATCCTCATCAGTTCCAACCTGGAGCGCATGCTCTACTTCCTGTCCGATGGCGACTGTGAGCTCGTTGCCGGCCTTATGGAGCAGCTTGCCCAGACCGGTCGCTACGAGGTGCCCGCCGACCTGCTGGCCAAGATCCAGAGCGTGTTTGGCTGCGGCTGGGCCAGCGAGGACGAAGTCCGCGCTGCCATCAAGAGCTGCTGGGATGCGAACGGCTACGTGATCGACCCGCACACCGCTTGCGGCTATCACGTCTTTGAGCAGGTCGCCCCCGCCGAAGGCGCCAAGGCCCGCGTGCTGCTTTCGACCGCCAGCCCCTACAAGTTCCCGCGCGCCTGCTGCGACGCCCTGGGGCTCAACGTTCCCGAGGACGACTTTGAGGCCATGCGCGTGCTCGAGCAGGCCACCAACACGGTCGCCCCGACCCAGCTCGCCGAGCTCGAGTCCAAGCCCATCCGCTTCGAAGACGTCTGCGACGTCGATGAGATGGCAAGCTACGTCGAGTCCGCAGCAAAAAAGATGGCTACCAACTAAACCCCTCATTAAGCGCCGGCGAAAGCCGGCGCACCTTCTTTCATCAGATAACCCCCGGGATGATGACGAACGCGCACAGCGTGCCTGGCTGTTTAGTTCGTCGCGAGTTCCGCACGCAAAGGAAAGCACTTAATGTGCTTTCCGTCTTGCGCAGGACTGCCCGAGCAGCGAACTAAACAGCCAGGCACGCCAGGAGGACTCACATGATCAAAATCACCGTCCCAGCAACAAGCGCCAACTTGGGCATTGGCTACGACACCCTCGGCATGGCCGTCAGCCTCTACTCGCACTTCACCTTCGAGCGCGCCGACAAGCTCACCATCACGGGCTGCCCCGAGGAATTCCAAAACGAGAACAACCTGGTCTACGTGAGCTTTGTCGATGCGCTTGCCGCATGGGGCGAGCCGGCCTTCCCCGTCGCCATCGACATTCAGACTGACGTTCCCGTCGCTCGTGGCCTGGGTTCCAGCTCCACCTGCGTTGTCGCCGGCATTATGGCCGCCGCCGCGCTGACGGGCCACACCGTCGACCGCGCCGAGCTCGTCCGCATTGCCACCGAGGTCGAGGGCCATCCCGATAACGTCGCCCCCGCTATCCTGGGCGGCGCCGTCTGCTCCTTTACGCCGACCGATTCGCTCCCCCAGTGCCTGCGCTACGAGGTGAGCGATCGCCTGCGTTTTATTACCGTGATTCCGCCCTACGAGGTACACACGAGTGAGGCGCGCAAGGTCGTGCCGCAGGAGATTCCGCTTTCCACCGCCGTATGGCAGATGGGCCGCATCGCCGGCATGACGCGCGGTCTCGAGACCGGCGATCTGGACCTGATTGCTGCCGCCAATGACGACCGTATTCAGGAGCCCTATCGCCGTCGCCTGATTCCCGACTACAACGCCGTGCGCGACACCTGTCTTAACGGCGGTGCCAAGACCATCTGGATCAGCGGTTCGGGCTCGACCCTCATGGCGGTGACCGACGACACCATCGTGGCAAAGTTCCTACAGGTCAAGCTGCGCGAGCAGTTCCCCAAGTGCGATACGCATATTCTGACGTGCGACACCGAGGGCGCTCAAATCGAGTACCTGTAGACATCGCTGGTTAATCTCTTCGGGCCGCCCAAGGGTATCCCCTTAAAAACGTCCTCGCACTTGAGGCCCGCTTATCCTGCTCCTTCGGAGCTACGGATAAGCGGGCCTCGTGCTGACGCTCCTATTTGGCAAGGTGTTTTTTAGAAT